>CAYZEH010000197.1:0-5106 GCA_964477135.1 uncultured Pirellulales bacterium
AAAATAGAAAAGGTTTATTATTTTGCTGTAAATCATTTGCAGGATGCGAGGATAGAGTATCTCATTACCGATCGGTATTATCTTAGAAAGATGAAGTTGAAAGGCAATGGCACGTTCCGCTATAAAGACTTTAAATTTAAAACCATCGTTCTGCCTCATATAGTAGTTTTGCCATTGGATGTTGCAGAAAAAATTCTTCAATTTGCGAAAAAAGGAGGCCATGTTTATGCGTTGGGTGATTTGCCAAATGGCTCCACTGATAATGGTCTTAATGACCCGGCGATGATAGCAATGATGGAAGAGCTTGAGAAATTACCGACTTTTAAAAAGACGGATAAAGGAATAAATGGATTGCTGGCGGGAAATGCAGCAGGGCTTAAATCGCATATCGAATTTGAAAAAGGCAAGTTTAAAATGATCCAGCAGCATCGAAGAATTGACGGCAAAGATTTCTTCTGGCTTGTAAATAATACAGACAAAAGTCATAACTCCGCGTTGAAAGTCAAAAACGTAACCGGCAGGGCTTCGATATGGGATTGCGAAACCGGCGGAATTAAGCCTGTCGAATCAAAGATAGCAGGCGATGGTGAGACAGTGGAGGTTAGTTTTACGCCTTATCAGGCTTACTGGCTTATGTTCGATCCTTCTATGAAAGTTTTGGATAGTTTAGTTGAAGCACCAAAATTGAAAACGATTGTAAACCTTGATGGGCCTTGGAATGTCAGGGTTAATCTCAATGATCAACCTGTCCCTGTCGCAGATGATCAAAAAATTATCGTGCCCGATTCTTTTATTCAAAAGCAAGGCGAAAGCAAAAAACTTGCCGGTTGGAATCAGTGGGGGTTGGATATGTTTAGCGGCTTCGTAGATTACACTAAGACTTTTAATTATGACAAGGCCGACGGAAAAATTATTCTCGATCTTGGTAAAGTTAATTATACCGCTGAACTGTGGATCAATGACAAAAAAGTAGGTGAAAAAATTTGGCCTCCGTTTGAATTTAATATAACCGATCACGTCAAAACCGGCAGCAATAAAATAGTTATCAGAATAGGTAACACCCTCTACAATACAATGCGTCAGTATGAAGGAAAGAAGAAAGGCCAATATTTGTGGGGATGGATCGGTGTTACCGAGGAAGAAAAAATAAGCGGCTTATTTGGTCCTGTGGTTATAAAAAAACATTAAATTAAACTGCTCTATCCACGATATCTGTTGTTTATAGGCATTCTGCGGTCTTTGCCGAATGCTTTGGGGGTTATTTTAATTCCAGGCGGCGATTGCCGACGCTTATATTCATTGCGGTCAATAAGTGATGTTATTCTTAATATTTCCTCATCTTCCATGCCGGCCTCTACTAATTCTTTTCTTGACAAGTCCTGCTCAATGTAGCCTTTAATAATATTATCGAGCACGTCATATTCAGGCAAACTGTCACTGTCTTTCTGGTCAGCTCTCAGCTCGGCACTTGGTGGTCTTTCTATAACGCTTACAGGGATGAATTCTTTGCCGTGCAGATTATTGATGAAACCCGACAGCTCATAAACCATTGTTTTAGGTACATCTTTTATAACTGCAAATCCCCCAGCCGTGTCGCCGTAAAGAGTTGAATACCCCACAGCCGTTTCGCTCTTGTTACCCGTAGTAAGTACAAGGTAGCCAAATTGATTGCTCATAGACATCAAAATGCAACCTCTTATTCTTGCCTGGAGATTTTCAAAAGCAAGCCCTTTATCATCCCATCCTTTGAGCACTTTCAGCGTATTATCAAAGGCCTTTAGGATATCTTCGATGGCTATGGTATGGAACGCAAGTTTCATATTCAAAGCGGTTTTTTCCGCATCGCTTATGGTCTCAGCACTGCTGAACCTCGAAGGCATTGTTACACCTATCACATTTTCCGCCCCCAGCGCATCAACGGCAATAGCAGCAGTCAAAGATGAATCTATCCCGCCGCTAAGACCGATCAAAACTTTACTAAAGCCGTTTTTGCTCAGATAATCTCTTGTGCCCAATAGCAGTGCTTTATAAACCGCCTCTATAGGTTCAAGCTGCATCGGTTCAGGAGTAGTTTTATGAGCTTTTATGTTTTCAACGTTGACCTTGGTCGAATCATCGCAACTGATATCAGCGATTAGAATGTCTTCTTCAAAGGCCTTGGCTTGTGAGATGATAGTGCCGCTGCTGTCGGCGAACATACTTCTGCCGTCAAAAACAAGTTCATCCTGACCTCCGACAAGGTTACAATACGCAACCGCACAATCAAAATGTTTCGCACATTTGCTTAACATTTCCTGCCTCTGATTAATCTTACCAAGATTGAAAGGCGAAGCGGATATGTTTATTATCATACCGTTTTTAAAACCAGTTTTCAATTTATCCAGATGGTCAAATTCCCAGATATCTTCGCAAATCGTCAAAGCGATCTTCATCCCCTTAACCTCTATCACTAAAGGATCGCTGCCTTTTTCAAAATACCTCTTTTCATCGAACACGCTGTAATTAGGAAGTGTATTTTTATGATAGATATTTTGTATCTGACCTTTTTCTATTACTGCCAGACTATTGAATCTTTTTTCATTTTCCTGCTGAGCAAAACCAACAATAACAACGCCCTTAGAACAGCCTTTCGCAAATCTCTTGACAGCATCAAAATTATCCTGCAGGAATTGAGGCCTTAACAGCAAATCTTCCGGAGGATAGCCGCATACGCACAACTCAGGAAATACTATTACATCCGCGCCGGATTCAACAGCATCATTATAAAATTGACGCATAGTGTCAATATTGCCGCCGATGTCACCCACTGAAGCATTAAATTGCGCCAGCGCTACAGTTAAAGCCATTCTGATATCCTTTACTTAGCATTCTTTTAAATATTTGGATAAGGATCAATAGCTGATATATTATTGTTTTAACCATAAGGTTGCAACTTAAATATACAGGCCCTCAAGGGTATAGTGCAGGTTATTCAGGCTGATTATCTCAGGAAAAGCATCTCCGCATAAGTTGGCAATGGCCAAATCTCAGCGTCAACAATCTTTTCAAGTTCATCGGCATCATTGCGAACTTTGTTCATGGCAGGGATTACTTCCTCATGATATTTTTCTGCTTGTTTGATAATGTCACCCATATTGCTTACTTTGTCGGTCACAGCCTCAAGGCTTTCAACATTATCGTAAAGAGAATTAACCAGATCGCAAACTTTATCAAGCATCTTTTTCTGTGCGTCAACAGCAGAGCCCGCATTGGAAATACTGTTAATCGAATCAGCCAGTTTACCTGAATATGTAACTGCTGCCGGCAATATCTGCTTCTTGCCCATATCGAGCATTGTTCTGGCTTCAATATTAATTGACATGCTGTAACCTTCCAGAAGGATATCAGTTCTTGCATGCAATTCTGCCTTGGTAAGTACTCGGTGTTTACTGAAGACTTCTACATTTTCTTCGTCCATTATCGTGCGCAGCGATTCAACCGTAGAGCAGATATTCGGCAAACCTCTTTTTTCAGCTTCTTCTACCCATTCGCTCGAATAGTTGTCACCATTGAATATTACTTTGCTGTGCTCGGTAGCTATTTTTTGCAGCAATTTCTGTATTGCGGATTTTATGTTTTTAACACCTTCAAGCTCATCCGCTATTTCACTGAGTATCTCTGCAACAATAGTATTCAATACAAAGTTAGGCCCAGCGATTGATTGAGTTGACCCTGCCATACGGAATTCAAACCTGTTGCCGGTAAATGCGAATGGAGACGTTCTGTTACGGTCAGTGCTGTCTTTCGGCAGTTCTGGCAAAGTAGAGACACCAAGTTTGAGCTCTCCGCCATTTTTTGATGTCTTAAGCTCACCATTTGCAAGCTGGTCAAAAATATCATTCAGCTGATCGCCCAAAAAGATTGAAACAATCGCAGGCGGAGCTTCATTGGCGCCGAGACGATGCTCATTACCGGCATTGGCAACTGATGCGCGAAGCAGCTTAGCATATTTATCAACTGCTTTAACAACCGCACAAAGTATAACAAGAAATACCATGTTGTCGTGAGGTGTTTTGCCTGGTTCAAGCAGGTTAATACCATCATCTGTTACCATTGACCAGTTATTGTGCTTGCCTGAGCCATTCACACCATTAAAAGGCTTTTCATGCAGCAGACATACGAAGTCGTGTCTCAATGCGACTTTCTGCAATGTTTCCATTGTAAGTTGGTTGTGGTCAGTGGCAACGTTAACTGTCGCAAATACCGGAGCCAGCTCATATTGACCTGGTGATACTTCGTTATGTTGTGTCTTTGCTGAAACACCAAGCTTCCAGAGCTCTTTATTTACTTCATTCATGTAAGAAGCTACTCTTTCATGGATGGTTCCAAAATAGTGGTCATCCTGTTCCTGACCTCTCGGAGATGGTGCGCCGAATAAAGTTCTGCCTGTAAGGACAAGGTCTAATCTTTTTTCTGCGAACTTGCGGTCAACAAGAAAGTATTCCTGCTCAGCGCCAAGAGTTGCGCCGACTTTGGAAGATGTTTTGTTGCCCAGTGCTTTTAGAACTCGCATTGCCTGCTTATTAAGTGCATCCATCGAGCGAAGCAGGGGAGTCTTCTTGTCAAGTGCCTGCCCAATGTATGAGCAGAACGCCGACGGTATATAAAGTGTTGTGTTGTTGCCGTTACTCTTTATAAACACTGGTGATGTGCAATCCCAGGCTGTATAGCCCCTTGCTTCAAACGTAGCCCTTAGTCCGCCGGAAGGGAAAGAAGACGCATCAGGCTCACCCTGGATAAGCTCTTTTCCGCTGAATTCCATCATTGTTTTGCCGTCGGAGGTAGGCGAGATAAAAGAATCGTGTTTTTCTGCTGTAAGACCTGTCATAGGTTGGAACCAGTGGCAAAAATGCGTAGCGCCTTTTTCGATGGCCCAGTCTTTCATTGCGTTGGCCAAAACATTAGCGATTTCAGGCTCAAGGTCCTGTAGTCCGTCAATAGTCTTCTTCAAGGACTTAAAGATTGTCTTTGGAAGCCTTTCCCGCATTACAGCTTCGTTGAATACATTCGAACCAAACAGGCTTGTAATTGACTCAAAAGATTGACTCATTTCTGTTTTCTCCTGTA
>CAYZEH010000198.1:0-5090 GCA_964477135.1 uncultured Pirellulales bacterium
TCTGTACGAGCATCGGCAAGAATCCCATAATCGGCGAAGCACCCTGCTCTTTGTATAGCGCCATCGTCCTGCGGTTAAGCTCTGTTTTATTGTTGCCATATTTTTTCTTAAGCTCTTCAACCTTAGGAGCTATTTTGCTGAACTTCTGCATTGATATCTGACTTTTCTTGGTAACCGGATGCATCAACAGACGAATGAAAAATACCAATATGATAATCACGATGCCATAGTTGGGGATAACCGTGTACATCGTCTTCATCGCAAGCAGTATGCCAAATACCAAAGGCCTAATCATAGCGGCTGGGCAGCAGCACGCCCTGAAATCTATAGATTGAACGAACCCCAGCTTGTCGTACTGCTCGTTTTTATCGAAAAGTGGTTTATCTTTAGGACCAAGATATAAACTAAATTCATAACTTCTGGTGCTACCAGGCTTGGAAGCTGGTTCAAGTATATTCGAAGCGATATTTATATCGAGTCCTATTGTTTCGTCACCATCTTTTTCGATACCATCCGGATCATAATATTTTCCGAATTTATCAGCGACCCAATCACAATATTCATTATTCAGGTCAGGCTTGGGAACTAAAATAGCGGCAAAGTATTTATTTGTAATCGAAGCCCATATAAATTTGTCAGCATCATGCGTCAGCCTGCGATTTTCTTTTGGTTGACCTTTAAGCTTTTTAATTTCTTTTCTGTCGGTTGCGAATGCGCCTTCGGCATTTTCAAAACAAGCCAACGCTTTTCTCATATCCTGCCTGGCGCCTTCTATTTCGATACCAACCGGGCCTGTCATATTGAATCTTACTTTCTGCTGTTGGCTGGAAAGATTTTCTAAATTCACATTAACTTTAACATCATAGCTGTCGACGGTTATCTGGAAAGATTTTGTTATTTTAATAATTTGATTTTTTAAACTACCTTCAGTTATCACAGCCTCGAAAACTGCTTTTTGTCCACCGTCGGCTGTTTTTTCAACGGGCAGGGACTTCCATTGCAATTTATTAAGAAGCAGCTGGAGTTGATTATCTACGAAGACAAACTTATTATTAGCCATTGACAGTATTTCGCTGCCATCGGGAAAGATCACAGGGTTTATAAATGTGAGAGGTTTGGGGTCATCAGGGTCAAGATCGGTAAAACCTTTATCATCACCATTTGTAAAAACTGCTTTTCTGATGCCGGCGCCTTTGGTGCTTAGTTCCAGGGATAATTTGTAGCCTGAGAGAGGATTTTCTGTTTCCGGATCCTGTGCACCGATGGTAACTGTTTTTGGCTGGGCGTCATCCGCACTATAAGTTTTGAACTGTGCAGGAGCCAGTTGAGGCTGGGATTGCTCAGCAGCGGGCGACTGGGCCGGGACGACAGCGGTGTTGCTATCGGTTGCCTGCAGGAGGATAAGTGACTTGTCCAGATTATCCGCTGAATTGAAAAATCCGGTTTGAACTACAAGCAAACCACAAAGAACAACAAAACAAACAACAACAAATATTGAAACAGTTTTTATTTTCATACTTTAATTTCCTGTATACATGGATATGGTGGAAAAAGTTTTATCTACCTTCGAATAATCTTTCCGCATGGAAATTATCTAATTTACCAACAGCAATGATCTTCTCAGTTACAGCATCAATGTCATATTCGAGCCTGACAAAATTTACCATATTGTCCTCAACGTAAACATAACCTGCCCGTGGGTCCTTATCTCTGGGCTGACCTACAGAGCCTACGTTGATTATAGCCCTTTCATCTTTGATAATAGGGTATTCGTCACCAAGCTCAGAGGGCAGATAGAAATCCGGCTCATCAAGAAAAACTCCCGGCAGGTGAGTATGGCCTACAAAACATATATGTTCTACTTTTTCAAAAAGTATCTGCACCTTGACCGGATTGGTATAGACATCATCGGGGAAGATATACTCATTAATCGGCTTTCTTGGACTGGCGTGAACAAAATCTATTGCAACCTCAGTACCAGCCAGAGTAATCCTGCAAGTATGTCTCATCGGCAAGGAGCCGAGAAACTCCCATCTTTTGTCTCTCAGGGCTTTATCTGGTTCGTTCTCAAGCACATCACGAGTCCAAAACGCTGCCTGTTCAGCCCCATAATTAAAATTCGTAGGCTCATAGAACGAGGCGTAGTCGTGGTTACCCAGAACACACCATTTGGTCTTTTCTATTATAAGGTCAAGGCACTGCTTTGGGTCCGGACCATAGCCAATAACATCTCCCAGGCAGTAAATAGTATCAATGCCCCGCTTTTCGATGTCTTCCAAGACAACTGTAAGAGCCTCTAAATTCGAATGTATATCACTTATTACCGCAAACATACTTAAAGAATACCGTAGCCTTAGATTTTATTACATTTTCCAAAGATTAGTAGATTATCAGAATCTCCAATAAAGTGCCAGCATATTTATTGGTCTTTTAAAAGGCTTTAAACTGTTAAAAAGGCAATCCGTTTGTTTGTAAGTTTTTGTTTTACCGGCAGCGGTGTTTGGCTTAAAAGATATTTCCCGCATTTTGGCTTTACTATCCGTTTTTAATGGTACATAATGCCCCTTATGGAAACTGCCTTAAGGCAGATATACCCTTAAGTATTATATAAATAGTCGGCTCTGAAAACCCACGTTTTTGAAAGGTTATCGGAATATGGCAAAACAATTGAGTGGAACGGAGATTGTCAGCAAGTTACATCAGGCAAGTGTGTTGATAGCCTTCGATGGATAACTTCGTCTACGGGTTCCCAATTGTAGTGATATATTTTAGTTTCAGGGTTTAAGTTGCTGTAAAATAGTAAGTTATAACTTTTTTTGCTTACACATTATTATTGATATAACAAAATTTACTTTTATTCTTTAAGTTCTTTTTCAGAAAAGAGTTAGAAAAAATATAATAGCGCAAAGTTGCGATGTAATGTTAAGTATCATTTAACAATTGCCATTGTCGTTGACATACATTCGTAGGCATCTTGGTGATTTTATGTCATCCATAATCGTCGCTGTATCGTCTATATATATAGACTTAGGTGCTATTATGAGCAAGATCGGATTTTCATGTAGGAGAACGATATGAAATCAAGAGTACTGGGACGATTATTGGTCGCGATATGGGTAATTGGCTTGATATTTATCATGTCGGGTTGTATCGAACGCACGGAAACCATTCGCGTTGAGCCCGACGGAACCGTATATCTGCAAGTGGTATTTAGAGGAGATCCGGATGACATCCAGACAGGTGATGCCTTGCTCAGTGAGCCGGGTCCTTGGTCTATAGTGGACACAGTCCAGTTGCAGGATGATGGATCTGAGAAACTGGTCCGAACCGCGACCCTCACCGTCAAGCCTGGCGAGAGACTACCTGATCAGTACTGTCCAGAGAACTCCGATCTATCCGGTGTTGCTCTGTCCATGCCCACTTTCCTGCGTATCGAAGAGAAATCGGACGGAACCTATTATCATTTCAGACGAAACTACGAACGCCGCGACTGGGCTTGCATAGACTACTTCCGCCGAAAGCTGGTGGAACATAAGCTTGAAGCGATCCAAGGCAAAAAAATAGCGGATTTGCCTGCCGAACAACGTGAAAGCCTGACCCGCGGCTTGGTAGAGTATGAAAAAGCCAAAGTCATCGAGTTGGCTTGGGCTGCAAATGAGACTTTGTATCCACAGTTGGAACAAGACCAGTGGCTGGTGTTGCGACAAGGGATCGATGATGTGTATAATCGCATCGATATCAAACGTATAGTCGAGATTCTCCAGATGAAAGATCAGCAAGCGGGCGAAGAGATTCAACATCTTACCGAGGAGATCTCACTCCAGATTCACCGGGTGATCAGCCAGACGCTATCCGAAGTAGATGCCACTGGATTGCTCGGCCAGCAGTTTGTCGAACAATTCGAGATCGAACGGCAGCGGCGTATGATCAGCGAAGATCTTCAGGATGAAAGCTGGCAAGTCAGCGTGCAACTTCCCGGCCGCTTGGTGGGCCACAACGGTGACTACGTCGAAGGAAATGTCGTAATATGGAAGTTTGCCGGCGACGCCATTAACGACCGTGACCAGACTCTCATGGCAACATCCGTTGTCGCGAAGAAGTAGTGATTGCAATAAATGTAATGTTACTATCATGACAACTGAAAGAGAATTAGAAATTGAGGAATATGCAGGGCAGGTGTACGCTTGGGCCTACCGTCTCCTGCAAAACCACCACGATACCATGGATGTTAGTCAGGAAGTTTCTATCAAGTGGTTGCAGGCTAAGGACCAAGGACAGCGCCTATCCAATCCGGTTGCCTGGCTGCGGAGGGTGACTATCAACTTGGCCATCGATGCCATCCGCGTTCGCACAAGGAAGAAGCAACAAGCACAGGTCAACCAACTCGAGGCCTCTACATCGAGCCATGTCGCTGAACTGGTCACACAAGAAACCGCCCGACTGATCGCTACCGCCCTGGAATTTCTCACGGAGCAACAACGCTCGGTCGTGGTCGCCAAGGTTTACGATGGCTACACCTTTGCACAGATTGCCAGGCAAATGGAGTTAGCTGTGCCGACCGTCAAAACACACTATCTGCGAGCCTTGCGTAAGCTGCGCATAAAGCTCGCACATGTTCAAAGAGAGTTAGGAGTCGATCATGGAATGTAAAGACGTACAGGAGATGTTGGCAGACTATCTGGGAGATGAACTCGACTCATCTTGCCGGAACGCTTTCGACAATCACTTAGCGATATGCCTGCAATGCCGACGTGAAGTTGAGTCGTTACAAAGGACACTTCGATCTTTGGAACAGCTTGCTGGTCCGGCGGAGCGCAACAGTTGGGACGCATCATTATCCAGGTCGAAAACTCCCCGCAGATATGTTTTGCGGTTGTTGACATATGCTGCAATCCTCGTCATTGGTGTAGGAATCGGTTGGTTTGGCAGCTCCAAACTTTTGGGCTCCAACAAAGTATTCGTTCCGTTCCCGCACAAGACGGAACACGGCATCATGTCAAGGAACCCGGAACGCCAACTGCCCGACCAGTTTGTCCGTAACGCAATTACTCTTTCGACCGCTCTTAGCCAGCCACTTGGCGATAGATGAA
>CAYZEH010000199.1:0-2813 GCA_964477135.1 uncultured Pirellulales bacterium
AAGGGTTCGGCTGTTCGCCGATTAAAGTGGTACGCGAGCTGGGTTCAGACCGGCGCGAGCCAGGTCGGTCCCTATCTGCCGTGGGCGTAAGAATCTTGAAGAGATGTTTCCCTAGTACGAGAGGATTGGGAAGCACTGACCGCTGGTGTACCGGTTGTCCCGCTAGGGGCACCGCCGGGTAGCTAAGTCGGGAAAGGATAACCGCTGAAAGCATCTAAGTGGGAAGCCTACTCTAAGATGAGGATTCTGTCTCTACATTGTAGAGTGAAGGACCCTGGAAGACTACCAGGTTGATAGGCTGGGTGTGTAAGCACAGAAATGTGTTCAGCTAACCAGTACTAACGTCCAATCACTTGACCATATCAATCTTTGGTTGCAGATTGCGATTTAAAGTTTGTGCTCTGCACGCTCTTGTATTAACTTGTTTATATGTGAATAGGTCTGTGATGTTCGCATCACAGCTAATGAATTTGCTGGTGACTATACAAACGAGGAAACGCCTGATCCCATTCCGAACTCAGAAGCTAAGCTCGTTCGGCCGATGATAGTCCTTTAGGGCGAAAGTAGGTAATTGCCAGCAATTATAAAGGCTCGATAGTGAAAACTGTCGAGCCTTTTCCTATGCGCTGAATTCGAATATCATAATATGATGATTTGTGAAAGAATCTGCTTATTTGAATTGTAGTATGGGATTATTTGATGGTAAAATGTGCAAATGATACCAATCCCAATTAATTTTTTCGCTTTATCCGCGGGTAAATAACTTAAAGATAAGAAGTTATGGATTTATTCGCGGAAATTTATTACCATGAATGGTATGAGAAGGCGTTTTAATAGCAAAAAAAATGTTAATAGCAGATTCCTGCCGACGACTAAGGCCGAGATGCTCGCTTGTGGGTTTAAACAGGCTGATATTATTCTTATTACCGGCGATGCATACGTTGACCATCCGTCCTTTGGTGTTGCGTTGATTGGACGTTGGTTGGAGAGCCTTGGTTACAAAGTTGCCATACTTGCTCAGCCGGGCTGGAAAAGTGTTGACGATTTCCGCTGTTTAGGTAAGCCCCGTTTATTTTGGGCGATAACATCAGGGGCGGTTGATTCGAGGCTAAACGACTATGCTTCTATGGGCCATCGCAGGAAGGAAGATGTTTACAGCCCAAATGGGAAAACCGGTCTGAGACCAAACAGACCTTTGCTTGTATATTCAGCTCGCGCAAGAGAAGCTTATAAGGATGTGCCGATAGTTCTCGGCGGGTTGGAAGCGTCGCTTCGCAGGTTAACTCATTATGATTATATTGAAGATAAGCTCAAACGGTCAGTGCTTATAGATGCCAAAGCTGATTTGCTTGTTTACGGCATGGCTGAAACCGCGATATCGCAAATCGCTGACAGACTTAATCAAGACCAAACCATTGATCAGCTTACCGATATCCCCGGAACATGTTATAAATTAAGGCGTGAAATGTCATCCCCGGATAACGCTATTGAATTGCCGTCTCTTTCGCAGCAGCAGCAAGATAAGAAACTCGTTATGGAAGCGCAGAATCTATATCAATCCCAGGCTATGGCTAGTGGTCTCCCTGTAATTCAGGATCAGGACCCCGGCAAGATCGTAGTTTTGCCTGCCGCTGGGTCTTTGAATACCGCTGAGATGGATAAGCTTTATTCGTTGCACTTTGAAAGAAAGTGGCATCCGAAATATAACAAGGCAGGTGGTGTGCCGGCGCTGAAGCCGATACAATTTTCTATAACTTCCCATAGGGGCTGTTTCGGCGGATGCAATTTTTGTGCAATTTATTTTCATCAGGGCAAAACTATTTCCTCCCGCAGCATCGATTCCATTTTAAAAGAAGCCCAATCTTTCAAAGATCACCCCGATTTTAAAGGCACAATAAGTGACATTGGTGGTCCGACTGCGAATATGTATGGCATGAAGTGTACCCATAAGCACAGTTGTACAAGGCCAAGTTGTATATTTCCTTCGCCCTGCAAGCATCTCAAAAAAGACCATACTGAAGTAATTGAAATGATGCAGGCCATACGAAAATGGCAAAAAGCCAGCAAAAAAAAGATAAATGTTTTTATAGCTTCTGGTGTCAGGCACGATCTGGCTTTGGAAAGTAAACAGTATATGGAACTTTTATTCAGCCATTTTGTCAGTGGACAGCTGAAAATTGCTCCGGAACATTTCGATACTACTGTTTTGTCACTCATGGGTAAGCCTGATTTTAAGAAATTCGAAGAATTTGAAAAATATTTCGATAAAATTTCAAAAAAAGTTGGCAAAAAGCAATATCTGATCCCGTATTTCATCAGTGCACACCCCGGATGCAGCAGCGACGAAGCATTGAAACTGACCGAATACCTGGTTTCAAGAAGCTGGCGACCTCGTCAGGTGCAGGATTTTACGCCCGTTGCTTTGGCGGCTTCTACTGCGATGTATGTTTCAGGCCTTAGCCCAACGGGCAGAAAAATTCATGTTCCCAGGGGCCATAGCGAAAAAACATTACAACTTGCTATGATGCAATATTATTTGCCGGATAATTACAAAAGGATTGCCGGTTGGCTGGGCCGTCGAAGACCTGGATTGCTATCGAAAATGAAAAGGCTGCAGATCGAGCGGGATGTGAAATTAAAACAAAAAAAACGCAGAAAACGGTAAATCTCCTGCGTTTTGTATTTATAATTCGCTGCGATACCCATTATTTTTTGCCACAGTGTTTGCCGGATTTTTTCTTCGCATTTCTTATTTCCATTGCTTTTTTATATTCCCTTTCGAGAACAGGCTTTACTACCGGTGTCCATTTAAG
>CAYZEH010000199.1:2913-4988 GCA_964477135.1 uncultured Pirellulales bacterium
GGTGACAGGTCTCTGCTTATGTGTTTCCACATAACCATGCTGGAGCTGCCGACGCAGATAATCGGATTTTCGCCTATGGGCCATTTCTTTTCAGATTTTTCAAAGCCAGCCATCCACTTACCCCATTTTTCGTCAGTAGTTTTCTGAGCAAGACAGTAAGTCGGGATAACAAAAGTTATAAGGAGCATAAAGAAAACACGTCTTTTTAACATTTTACACCAAAACCTTTCTAAAATAATAACAACAATACATCTTCAACAGGAATATTTTAATACCAATATCTTTCTAAATCAAGCAATATGGGCTGATATTAATAATCACATCCTTTATTTTGTCGGCAATTGTGATTTAATTACTTTTGGCAGGATGATAGCTTATTCCAATGTTTTTTATAAGATTTTTCGCAGTAGTGATGCTTTCAAGGTCTGGATTAATTTTATCAGACCAGTGGTATTGCTCTGTCCTTCCGACCAATTCAGGTTTGGTTGCTTTGCCGTTGACAACGTCTATCAGCCCTTTATATATTAAGGAAGGCTGACCATTGCCATGCGGGTCCGGCATCCCGTATGATGTTTCCGATGAAAAAGTTCCGTTAAAATCAGCTGAAACATTAACTTCGATAAAATACTCCCAATTGCCTTTACCGGGCAGATTCTGTTTTACATTCAAGTTAGTTGTAGGCGTTGCACCAGTGATTGCGACAGGTGCGGGATTTTGAAAACATGGCGGCCCGGAGGTGTTCATTTCCTTGTTAAATCTGCTGAACCAGTAGGCCAAAGCAACGGGACATTCAACCTTACCCACCCAGTCGCCTGAGCTGCTGCGGTAGGAAACCCAGAGAGTTTTTACCTGGGCGGTTTCGGGGTTTTCCAACCATATAGCCATTTGAGGTGGTTCACCGAAATTGCTGCTGTCTTCATAAACCCTCTGATTGACAGTTATGTCAAAAACAACCCAGGCTGAGTTTGGATCGAACTTTTCAGCCTGAGTATAAATATTCTTATTCTGTTCTGAAACCTTTCTATATTTCAGAACTTCATTATTACTTCTCTGGTCGTCACAGCCGAGAAAAATACCTAACATCAGCAAAGAGATTATACATCCAGCCAGTGTTTTTTTCATCATTATACGCTTGTAATAATTCCCAGAGGCTTATTTGTTTTCCACTTGCCTCTTGTGAAGTCCGGGAAGTCAACAGGTCTGCTTTTATTAGCTACGGATTTTTCACTTAAAGGCGTAACAACACTCCAGCTGGCAGCATCATAAACATTCTGATCCAGAGGCTCGCCTTTTCGCAGACAATGAATAAGCCTGTAAAATTCGAGGAAATCACCGCCGCCATGTCCGTAGTTTTTAGCTTTGGCTTTCATTGATCTCCACAGCGGGTGCATATATTTTTCCGCATACTTTGATATAGGCTCCCAGGTATGAGCAGGGCTTACACCTTCGATATAGATTCTGTCCTCAAACCCTTTAAAGATACCTTTGTTACCCTGTACCCAGTTTTCACGATTGTAAGGCCGAGGTGTATTGCAGTCATGGTACAACGTAATAGTATGACCTTTGACTGTTTTGATAAGACTTACGTTAACATCGCCCATCTTATATTTTTGCTTAGCCAACGGATGGTCTTTGCCCAGATGTGCTTCCGCATACAGATTCAGACCTCTGGAATTATTGCTCATCGATACCAGATAATCGAACCTGTCACCCCGGTCAATATTCATACACTGAGCTACTGGTCCCAGCCCATGAGTCGGATACACATTGCCATCATGTTTCATAGAATGAACTGCACGCCAGTGTGTTTTGTCGTCCCGAGGACTCAGCTTCATATTTCTCAGATCGTGCATATACCCAGCCTGGCAATGAATAACCTCGCCGAACACACCTTGACGAACCATATTAAAAACCATTAATTCTGTCTGCATATAACAGCAGTTTTCCATCATCATGCAGTGTTTGCCGGTTTTTTCTGAAGTTTCTACCAGCTTCCAGCATTCTTCTACCGTTACCGCTGCGGGCACTTCTGTCGATGCATGTTTTCCCGCTTTCATCGCTTCAACACTGACAGG
>CAYZEH010000200.1:0-3370 GCA_964477135.1 uncultured Pirellulales bacterium
GCAATTTCGCCTGTTTCCTTAACCCAATCCCAATCCAGATTCGGATGTTCCAGCCAACCTAAAGGCCCCCAACCCTCTGTACAGCCGTAAGGAATATTATATTTTTTACCAGCGAGAGCAATCTTTCTCAGTTCGGCATCCATCCAGTTAATAAATTCTGGTTTACTCTCTCGCCAGACTTTTTTGATAGCTGCGTTGACTTGCCGGAATTTAAGATCATTTTCTTTCTTCATGTTCCAAAAGCCTGTAGGATTTGACAATTTGCCATTATGAATAAACCAGATGTGCATATCGATCAGATCTAACTGGTTAAAATCCATATCCTGCCAGTCCACTTGACCATGATAACTCAGAGATGCCGTATAATCCAGTAAAGGATAGCTTCCCTTAAGCTGCTCTATAGTATCCGTTGCAAAATCGCGATAGAAATTAATCTGAGCGTTATTGTATTTGGAAGTATTGAAATTTTGAAGGTGCTTTTCATTTTCATCCTTATCATTTATATCCTGCTCGTTTTGAGCTCCACGTTTTTTGATTTCATTATGAAGCCAGGAAAATCCATGCCAGAATGGATATTCATTTAGTATGTCCACAAAAATAACATTCTTCAACAATCCATGCTCATTCAAAAAGTCCAGCGTCTCTTTCCATACCCGGACAAACTCAGCCAGGCTTTTAACCTGATGATTGCGATGCGAATCATCTGTTCTGAACCATGTTGACAAAGATATATAAATCCCCCGCTCGTGACACTTCGGAATAAACTCTAAAAGCCCCCGGCGAACTTTGGCATATATAGAAGCACCGTTACCCCAGGAAACCGGCTTCCAGTCTTTCTTTGGGAAATAAAACTCCTCTTTAATTTGCCCGTTCTTACCAGCGGCAACTAAATGAGGAAAACAATCGATTCGTATAGCGTTATAGCCTCTCTCAACTAATTGATCCAAAACAATATCCCAGTCTTCGAAACCTCCCCCTTGATAGTGCCTTAAAAGCCATGAAAAATCCCACATCGCAATTGCCAGAGGGCTTTTTAATTCATTTAGATGGGTAGAAGTTATTTTAGGATTCGATTGTGCGTTTAATTGAACCAAAGAACCCGAAGCATTAGCAAGAACAAAGGACCCTAACGTTTTTTTAACAAATTCACGTCTGTTCATATCTTCCCCTTTTCAGAAAATTATTCAATTAAAGCTTCATTTCAAGGATACTCAAAATAACAGCCTTTGTTCAGTCAATATACGCTCTTAACCATGTAAAACGCAATAAGAAAAATGGTTGCATTAGCTCAGAGATGTTTTTATATTAGATTTTCAGGAAACAAATATTTTAAAGCAAAAACGGAAACCATTGTATGAAATCTGTAGAAATCGACAGACGCACATTCCTTAAAAACTCATCACTGACAGTCGCAGGCTTAATAGCCGCAGGTCTAAGCGATCCAGCTAAAGCTTTTCACCATAAGACCAATAAGCCTCATATCATATACATTATGAGCGATCAGCACCGCGGCGACTGCATGGGCTGTATTGGCAATAAAGTTGCTATCACTCCTAACATGGATGCTTTGGCAAAAGAAGGCGTTTGTTTTAAGAATGCTTATACTGCTTCGCCGAGTTGCACACCGGCAAGAGCGGGACTGCTGACGGGACTTTCACCTTGGCACCACGGCATGTTGGGCTACGGCAGGGTTGGTTTGAACTATAAATACGAATTGCCGAGGATGATCAGAAACGCAGGCTATTATACTTTCGGCATCGGGAAAATGCACTGGTTCCCACAGAAAACCCTTCACGGCTTCCACGGGACATTAGTAGATGAAAGCAGCAGAGTTGAAACAGAAGATTTTGTCAGCGATTACCGCAGATGGTTTAAAAAAGTCGCTCCGGATAAAAGTTATGATCCACCAAAACCAACGAATTGGAATTCAAACAAAGCTGCGATATATGAAAACGAAGAAAAACTCCACCCGACACACTGGACGGGACAAACAGCTGTCGATTTAATTAATAATTATGACCGAGAAGAACCTTTGCTTTTGAAAGTTTCTTTTGCCAGGCCTCACAGCCCGTACGATCCGCCAAAGCGTTTCCATGACCTGTACAAAACCGAAGATATGCCCGCGCCTTTCATCGGGAATTGGTGCGATAAATTCGCGGATATGAAAGATGTACCCAACAAATGGGGGCCGGCTTTCGGCGACTTCAGCGTTGAATTTGCCAAAAAAGCAAGACACGCATATTACGCAAATGTCACCTTCATCGATGAACAGGTAGGGGAAATCATCAGCGCACTCAAACAAAAAGGTATGTATGACAACGCGCTGATATTCTACACCGCAGACCATGGTGACATGCTCGGCGATCATCATCACTGGCGGAAAACATACGCCTACGAAGGCTCCGCGAAAATACCAATGCTGATGAAATGGCCTAAGAATATCAAAACCAAGGTCAAGCGAGGCTCAAATCTGCCCCAGCCCGTAGAGCTGCGAGACTTCCTGCCGACCTTCCTTGATATCACCGGACAAAAAATCCCTGACGATATGGACGGGATGAGCCTGCTAAAACTGGTCAAAAATAAAAACACTAACTGGCGACAATACATAGACTCAGAACACAGCACGTGCTACCACAGTGACAATTACTGGTGCGCCCTGACCGACGGCAAAATAAAGTATATCTATTTCTTCCCAACAGGCGAGCATCAGCTTTTCAATTTGGAAAAAGACCCAGGCGAAATAAACAACCTCGCAGATGAACTCCGGCACAAAGAAACCCTCGAACTCTGGAAAACCAGAATGGTTGAGCACCTCTCAGAAAGAGGCCCGGACTGGGTCAAAGACAACCGATTGCAAATAAGAAAAAAAGGTCAACTCTACGGCCCAAACTTCCCCAAAAAAAACATAACTCCGCATAGTCAACAGCCCAAACAG
This sequence comes from uncultured Pirellulales bacterium, assembly GCA_964477135.1. Lineage (GTDB taxonomy): Bacteria > Planctomycetota > Phycisphaerae > Sedimentisphaerales > Anaerobacaceae > JAGLTN01. Next base: position 2,936 of record CAYZEH010000200.1, read on the forward strand.
ATATAAAACATAGCCTCAATACACCTCTTCAAGCCAACTCTCTGCTAATATCCGAATGTCCGCCAAGTCGATAATGCCGTTACTATCCGGGTCCTCGACTAATGAATTTAACTTCAACCAATGGCCCGCCAGCTTAGCGAAGTCCAGCATATCGATTTTATCATCTTCATTAACATCCACCCCCGCCGCTGCACAATTGCCCGACTTACTGGCAAAAGCTGTCCTTCCATAAAACCCCATATTCGCCTTTCCACCATTAGGCCAAGGCTCATCAGCCCAATCCTCAGGATAACTCCAACAACCCGTATCAATACAAAAGCTGCTATACATATCCCTCACCCACGCCTGCGACTGCGCATCATATCTGCCCACAACCGACTTCAAATGATAATCGCCATGAACCCAGAAGTCATCGCTGCCGTCTTCCGCCGTCCC
>CAYZEH010000200.1:3470-4874 GCA_964477135.1 uncultured Pirellulales bacterium
TTTAATTCCACCACACTCCATGCCTTTATTGCCCGTAACTAAACAATTGATCACATTATGAATATTTGACCCATTTATTCCCCCCGCCCTGAAGCCAACATTATCCTGCACAATACAATTAATTACATTTCCTCCACTGCAATATATACCACCAAGGAAGTCATTGTACATAGAATCATTATTTCTAACAATACAATTAACTATATTCTTCCCATATATTCCACCATCTCGGTTACCTATTGAAACACAATCTGTTACATCTCCACCCATAATTCCCAAAGACTGATTACCATATGCAAAACAATCACTAACCGTAGATGCGTCAACTCCAATTCCGCCATTATTGGCAAACCTGCATCGAACTATATTGGCATCTGCAAACACACCATCACCGCTGTTAGAACTTATATCGCTATCTTCAATATCCCCCTCAAAGTCACAAACAGCACCAGCATTTTCAGAGTAATCCCTGTAACAATCATTGCCCACTATCTTACAATTAGAAATATATCCACTGCATTCGAAGAGACCACCAACCTCATAACCATAATTACCCGCAACAACACAGCCGACCATATTAACATCGCAGTCATACAACCCTCCCGCAGACCCGTAACTATATGCACTAATGTTATTAACGATCTTTGAATCAGTGATATCGCCCTTAAATTCTGATAAAGCAGCTCTTGAGTCGGAATAATTACCGGATATCTCACAACCTGTAATATTAATAGATCCTGGATTGCCATAATAATCGCCGGATTGATAAATAACACCATTTCTAAAAGGTTGTAACTCGCTGCCGTTATTTTTAATAATACAATTTATTAACTCCCCGCTGTGCATAAATATAACACTACTACCACCACTACCATCAATGTTATTAGCTATAACACAGTTCTTTACCTGCCCCTTACAAAGGCTCAACGCTCCAATATTTCCCTTAATAGTACAGTCAACAATATCACCATAAAAGTTTGAAATACCTAAACAACCGCTGGTCCAATCCTCCCGCTGATTATTAGAAATATTACAACCCTGTATCAAACCTGGTTCAACACCTCCAGAACTGTAGTATATCGCTGCCCCATTATTAGCAATATCACAATCTAATATTTCACCATGAGCATTACTTAAGGCTAAACCAAAAAAACTAGATATCTGGCAATTAGCTACAAGGACTTGATCGCCTCCCAGTATTCCAAATTCATATCCTGGACACCAATCCTCTATACAAAGATTACAATCCATAATAACACCACTGCCCGCTTCTATTTCTATTGCTGCACGTCGGTCGCTATACATAACATGACTATTCATTATTTTAAAGCCAGCAACTTTCGTAACATTATCGTCAGTCCCATCGAGATAAAAAGCATTATGTTCATTTCCCCAATCACCATT
>CAYZEH010000201.1:0-4873 GCA_964477135.1 uncultured Pirellulales bacterium
AAGAGAAGTAAAAGTGAAGATAATGCAAATCTTGACCGGCTTTTATTGTTTGTTCTAAGGCATATGCGGGCGTTGCGGCTGTACCGACAAATACTATTGAAAGTGCTGCTGCTATTACTAACACCGCTGCTACTGCCATTTTACTAATTGGTTTTTTCATAATTATACTCCATCTATTCAGCTTTATTGCTGATTGTTTTTGATTGACTTGTTCGTACTCAGCGACTGCTTCAGCTATAATTGCTTTATCTATTTCGGCGTTAGTTTTGGCTGAAGTTTTTTTAGCTGAATAAAATCTGCTGAGTATTTTTTCTATTTGTTCTGCTGATCTCATTTTTGGGCCTCACTATTTAACATTGACCGCAGTTTGTTTATTGCGTAGCGATATCGACTTAGAATAGTATTTATTGAAACGCCCTGGGCTTTTGCGATATCTTTAAATTTTAAACCTGCTTGAAAGTGCAATGTGACTACTTCTCGCTGATCAAATGGAAGCAAAGCCAAAGCACTTTCTACTTTCTGGAATTTTTCAGAGAGCATTTCCTGTTTCTGGGGGCAATCGCAAGGTGAATCGATTCTTTCTATTTCAAGGCCTATTTGAATCCGGTCTTGCGATCTTGCGATATTACGCACCCTGTTGGCAACGGATGTTAAGAGGTAGCCTTTCAAACTGCTTTTCAGGCGAATCGTCTGCGCATTCCTGGCAAAAGCCAGGTAAACATCGTGTACAACGTCATCAGCCTGAGTTTTGTCATCCAGCAGTGACATCGCCAATGCCAGCAAATCGTTTTTGTACTTTTCATATATCCGGGCCAAAGCGTCACTCTTGCCATTTTTAAGCTTATTTAAAAGTCTTCTGTCTTCAAACATCGTTGCCCTGGAAAATAAGTTTCGAAACTTAACGATCGTCACTAATAGGACACAGTAAAAGCTATTTTAGTCTAAAAAAATATTATTTAAGATGATTTTAGCTGTTTTTCTTTGATAATGGCATAAAAAAAAGGCTGAGCTTGATTGCCCAGCCTATGATTATGAAATAAGATCAATGAAACGAGCCTATTTATTTTTCAAATTTACTTTCGACACACCACCTATTAGGGTGCCCTATTACTCGATGAGCAAAAACGTCACCGATTTGCCACTCAATAATCTGGCCATCTTCCTCTAATTCAACTTTACATGGAACTCTTAACTTGCCTTGAGAATCCATTCGGGGGGAAACGGGATCACCAAGTGAAATTATTCGCATGATATTCAGCTTTTCGAATCTTTGCTGTAATTCTTCTTTTTCGTCTTGATCTTCATATCCATAAATTTTAATAGCTTTATCATAGTCTTTCGCAATCAAAGCTTGTAAAAAGCTACGCACTACTTTAACCGCGATTTCTTTCTTAGTAAGGTCTGCCCGCTCAAGACCAATATCTAATATCATTAAATCAAGACGCTTAACATCTGCAGGCACCTCTTTTTCAAGATTGAAAATTCCAGGCTCGAAAATGGTATCATAGTCAGGAAATTTCCAGACTCCACAGCCTACATACTTATCGTCTTTTAATTCATAAAGCTCTTTTGAAGTAGCCAGCTTGGTAACTTGATCAATAAAGATAATTTCTCGCATTTGCGGTGATGTACCTGCAGTGAGAAATGTATTCGGCAAATATGTACATGTCAAAATTATCGGCTTGGCTTTATCAGCAGGTTCCTGTATTTCTATTTCAACGTCACCTTTTCTTTCTAAATCATACACATACTCAATCGTTCTTGTTGGATCACAATGTTTAGCAAAATTAACCATCTTTTTTGTGTAAATTTCATCCTCAAAAAACTTTAGCTTCTTCTTTTTCTTTGTCCAGTATTGAGTTCTGCCTTGCTTCCAAACCAACACCATATCTCCGGACGGTTGATTATACCAATTGACTCTAATATTTTTTATCTGCCTGCTATCATCATATTCCAACCAAGCTTCTTTAAATGTAGTATTGCCATCCAATGAAGAGAAGTAAAAGTGAAGATAATGCAAATCTTGACCGGCTTTTATTGTTTGTTCGATAGCGTAAGCGGTAGTAGCTGAATTTTGTAACAGTGATATTCCAAGAGCCGCAATTACTATTATCGCAGCTGCTGTGGTAAATTTTGTAGTTCTATTTTTCATTATTATTCTCCATTTGCCAATCCTGGAAATAGTGGGCGTGGGCTGTTTGGATTTTGCTTGTGCTTGCTGAAGTCCAGACAGTATTTGCTGATCTTTTTCTGGATTGACATCGATATTAAATTTTTTGATTATATTTTCTATATTATCTCTGGGTCTCATTTTTCTACCTCGCTATCTAATATTGACCTGAGTTTGTCTAATCCGTAGCGGTACCGGCTTTGGATTGTTTTTACCGAAACAGCCTGTAACTGGGCTATTTCACGAAACTTCATATCGCCATGAAGATAAAGCACAACTACTTCCCTTTGCTCAAATGGGAGCTTAACTAACGCGTTAGCAATCGTAACAGATTCTTCCTTGAGTATCGCCCATTGCTGTGAGGCGTTTTGCTCGGAAGCGATTGGGCCTGCATGGCTCAACTCAACATATGACCTGAGCTTTTCGCTTCTGAGTTTGTTGCGAACAGCATTAACAACGCAGGTCCTTAAATATGCTTTTAAGCTGCCATTGACCCTGAGAGTCTCTGCTGACTGAGCAAATCGCAAGAATACATCGTGCACAACATCTTCTGCGATACTAACATCATATAAAAGAGCAGCTGCCAATTTCAACAAATAGAGCCTATACTTTTCGTATATCCGGCGAAGCGATTCAGAGCTGCCATGCTTGAATCTTACTATCAGTAGTTTGTCTTCCAGCATCCATTGTCCTTGACTAAAACGATCGTTTCTTACTTACTACACACATAAGATAGGTGTTTTGATTTATGAAAAATCATTTTTAAATAATTTTAACTGTTTTTTCTCGATAAGTGCATAAAAAAAGGCTGAGCTTTATTGCCCAGCCTTTGTGAGTATTTATAATCTATTGAATTCTATTCCGGCAGATCCTCTGGTGCAACATCTTCCACTGTCAAATCGCCATAAATAACCCGGTAGCTTGTCGAGTCGGCAGGTCTATACCAGAATATTGGGCTATCAGCATCGCCCATCTCTACACCTTTGCCTGCGTAATGCCAATCACTATCAGCTGGCAGCTTAAATACCGCTATAAATCCACTCAATGCATTTTTAAGGGCGACCTGTATTTTTTTCATGATAGCATTTTTCTGTTCTTGTGACAGTGGATTATCTTTACTGAAACCAAATGATTTTTTAGAATTAATGGTTAAGTCAAGAGGTGCAAGTTGAAAACCCCAGCCAACTTGCTTCAAACTCATAGTTGCATTTGGATCAAGGTCTTTGATGGCATCCATTGTCATTGAAGAAGGAAAGATGCCATCGCTTAAAAAGACCCAGCTGCGAAATCCTTCTATTATCTTTTTTTCGTCAATATATGTTTGATCTCCTGGAGTCTGGCATTTATCAACTTTCCGTGTTACTTTCTCGAGTTCATATCCATCGGGGACATTCATTTCAAAGGTTGACTCGTCCAATTCCACATTTAATTCTAAATTATCTGCAATAGTATTGACTGCGAACATATCATCATACCATTCTAAACGTATCGGCAACTTTGTCTGTGTATCAACCCAGACAGTAAAAGTCCCCTTGCCCTGCCAGCCAATAATTTTATCCAGCTGTGTCAATTGCATTCGAAACCCAACTACCTCTTTATCATCAATGATTTTATAGCCTAAGTTCTCAACAGTTTCGTCCTGAAAATGTATCATTTTTTCAAGACGTCTCTGGAAATTTGAAAAGACATCGAACTTTGACATAGCTGAGCCTTGTTCTAAATCTCTACGCATCGCTTTTTTAGTATTAGAATTTAGCAAGAGAAGCCTGTGTTTTTCAAAATCTACGATATTAGTTACTCCATCAGGCATCACTTGTTTGATCAAACCAGGAGCCTTACAAGTTAAATGTGAGGTTTGTATAACCTGGCCTTCCTTTTCGAGTATAAGATCAAAAGTTGCAGTCTTGGCAACTACTATTTTGTAAATAATATCACCAAAAGCAACACTGCCACTACCAAACTGATTTATACCAATAATTGCAGCAATAATTATTACTGCTGCTGTGGTTAATTTTGTTGTTTTACTTGTCATTATTATTCTCCATTTATTCAGCTTTATAGCTGAGTTGTTGGTTGTTGTTTTCTTGCTGACGCTTAGCATCTGCTTTAGAACCTGCTCGTCTGCATCAGGGTTTGTGCTTAGCTCAGCCTTTTTGAAATATCTTTTTATATCATCTGACGATCTCATTTTTCTGCCTCACCATTTAACATGGACCGCAATTTTTCGATTCCGTACCGGTACCTGCCTTGAATAGTGTTTATGGATGCGTTTTGCAGCTTTGCGATCTGTCTGAATGTCAAATCGCCCTGCATATATAACGCGACGACTTCCCGCTGATTTTCAGGCAATTTCGCCATCGCGCTGCGTAAAAGCTCCAGCTGCTCGCTAATAATTGCCCATTTTGCGGGTCTGTGGGCGTTGCAACAAAGACAGCCAGCCTTATCAAGCCCACTTGTTCGGCGTGTTTTTTCGTCTCGCAAATTGTTACGAAAACGATTCAGCACGCATGTTGCTAAAAAGCTTTTCAAACTGCCGCTCTGGCGAATCCTGTCAGCTGACTGCGCAAAATTAACAAAAACATCCTGCACAATATCCTCAGCCGAATTAACATCGCCGCAAAGCACAACGGCTAATTTCAGCAGATAGTTTTTATACTTTAAATATATCTGCTCAAGAGCCTCACCGCTGCCCCGCTTAAACCT
>CAYZEH010000202.1:0-4855 GCA_964477135.1 uncultured Pirellulales bacterium
CCGGATTGAGCACTTTCAAGGGATCTGCTTGCCCTGCTGTAATTATTTGCTATCTGTAGATTATTATCAGACATGGTCGCCATGCCGATAGAAATAACAGAAAGCAAAACCATAAAAATCATTGATATGACAAGAACACAACCTTTTGACCTTAAGTAAATTTTTAGCGTTTTCATTTTTTACCCCCATGTTACTATATAACGCGATATATCTACTCAAGCACTACGATTAGAGTATATAAACTAATTTATATCACTGCCAAATCATTATTTGAATAATTTCGAAGAAAATTAAAAAAAATCCCAATGTGCCTATAAAATCAGGTTTTGAAATGATTCAAATGGTGTTTTCCTGTTCGGCGAAATATGAACTGCGTGTAAAAGGAGAACTCATTACCCAGCTAAAACCTGTCTCGATCGCTTTTTGCTTCCAGAAATCGAATTTTTCAGGTTTTATATACTCAACTACGTCAAGCGAATCTTTCGAAGGCTTTAAATACTGTCCTATAGTAAGCCTGTCACAGCCGACGTTTCTTAAGTCCTTTAATACCTGCAATACTTCATCATCTTTCTCGCCGAGGCCCAGCATTATCGATGATTTTGTCTGGATATCTCCGTACATATCCTTTGCCATCTGCAGCAGATTCAGCGATAGCTTATAATCGCCTCCCATTCTTGCGACAGGATAAAGGCGGGGCACCGTCTCGACATTATGAGCAAAAACGAAAGGCAAAGCTGATTTTAATATTTCCAAAGCCTCTTTTTGATTATTTTTGAAATCGCCGACAAGTATTTCAAATTTTGTTTCAGGTCTTCTCTTTCTGATAGTTTCAATGCAATTTCTGAAATGCTCAGCTCCGCCATCAGCTAAGTCGTCACGGTTTACGCATGTTATTACGATGTATTTCAGATTCATTTTTTCTGCCAGAATAGCAAGTTTCTCAGGCTCATCCGGGTTTGGAGGCAAAGGTTTGCCTTTGGCGACAGAACAGAATTTGCAGTTTCTTGTGCATATATTGCCGAGAATTAAAACCGTTGCGGTTCCTCTGTCCCAACACTCACCCCTGTTTGGGCAATTCGCATTTGAACAAATAGTCTCTAAGCCCAGTTTTTTTAAAAGCTGGTCAGTATTATTATATGTTTGGCTGCAGGGCAGGGGTCTTTTAAGCCATGTCGGCAGTTTACGAATTTTTTTCATGATCAAATGTGCCTTTGCGCGAAAAAGTTTCTATCAATATTTCTCGTAGTATATTTTTTGTTTTTTCCATCGAGTGCTTAACCTTGGTTTCTCCATAAACCGAAGTCATTTTAACGCCCTCAAGGCCGCAGGGAACAATATTATCGAAAATAGATAAGTCATTGTAGATATTTACTGCCAGGCCATGGAAAGTCACTCCTCGGCTTACCCGCACACCCACCGAAGCGATCTTTTGTTCGCCTATCCATATCCCCGGAAACCCCTTTTTTCTGTTGGTCTCTAAATTTAACTTTTTTAAAAGCTTTATAGTCACACTTTCAAGTTCGTGCACATAATCACTTATGCCAAGCTTAAGTTCTTTAAGATTAAGGATCGGGTATAATACCAGCTGTCCCGGATTGTGGGCGGTTGCGCCTCCTCCTCTGCGAATTTCCACAATATCAATATTTTTCTCCCTTAGTTGTTTTCTGTCTACAAGAAATTTATTTTTCTCTTCTCTTATCCCTAACGTTATTACCGCAAGATGCTCGACAAGCAAAACGGTATTTACGATTTTCTTATCGTATCGTTTTTGCCACAGCTCTTTCTGGAGCTTAAGTGTCTGGCGGTAGTCCGTCAGGCCTAAGTCCCGTATTTCAAGCTCAGGTTTTTTATGGTCTTGGTGGCACATGTAAACTAATCCCGAACGCATCTTCCCATGCTTCCTTTAAAACTTCGGAAACAGTCGGATGAGCAAAACAGATATCGGTTATTTTTTCGGTAGTTCCTATTAACGCTCTTGCCGCCGCCAGCATTTCTGTAACAGTCGCTCCTACCATTGTTACGCCCATTATTTTGTTGTCAGCTTTATTGCGGATAACCCGCACTTCTCCTGCGCTTTCATTGTGAGCTACACTTCTGCCGTTAGATTTGAACATTGCTTTACCGACAACCGTTTCAATCCCTTCCTTTGCGCATTTCATTTCATTTTTACCGATCGAAGCGACTTCCGGGAATGTGTAAACTGCTCTTGGTATCAGGCTGTAATCGCCCATTGCCTCGTTTCCGCCGGTAGCATTTGCAGCTGCGACCTGGGCTTCTGAAAATGCTCCGTGTGCAAGATAGGTCGTACCGACAACATCGCCGATAGCGTAAACGCCCCTGACGTTTGTTTCCATTTTTTCGTTAACTTCAATTACAGAGCCTTTTGTTTTCAATCCAAGGCTGTCAACTGTTTCCTTATCGCAGGCAGCTTTTCTTCCAACCGCCACAAGAACCTTTTCAGCATCGATCGTTTGGCCGTTGTCGAGTGAAACTTTGCCTGCGCCGCCGACAACTTCAACTGCTGTCACCTTTTGCCCTGCGAGTGTTTCGATACCAAGCTTCTTAAATTCTCTTGTGATCATTTTGCCTACCCATGGGTCCTCGTTCGGCAATATGCTCTCAAGTGCTTCAACGATAGTTACTTTTGCCCCGACGGTTGCATAAACACAAGCCATCTCACAACCGATAACTCCGCCGCCGATGATCACCATAGATTTAGGCACGTTTTCCAAAGCCAGGGTTTCTTTGCTGCTGATAATAGTTTCTCCGTCAAACGGAAATGCCGGTATCTCCACAGGCTGTGAACCTGTAGCAAGAATAATGCTTTTGGTTTCGATCTCTACTGCAGCCGAATCCGATATGATTTTAACCTTATTAGCTGACTTAGCGATCCCGGTTCCCTGGAATATTTTTATCTTATTGGCCTGCACCAGAGAAGCAACGCCTTTACGAAAACCTGTGACTATCGCATCTTTTCTTGCCTGCATTTTAGACCAATTTGGGCTTATATTGCCATCGATCACAACGCCCATAAGGTTGGAATATTTCGCCAGCGTCAAAAAATGTGCAGAACCCAACAGGGCTTTAGAAGGTATACAGCCGCAGTTCAGACAGGTTCCACCCATATCGCCTTTTTCAATTATAGCTGTTGCTGCGCCTTTTTGGGCGCACCTGATCGCTGCTGAATAACCACCAGGCCCTGAGCCTATAACCACTACATCAAATTTTTCTGCCATAATATTTCCTCAGAATCTTTTAACATTTAAAATGCCAGTAACAGCAACACTATACCAGAAACCGCTGTCTTATTAAACTGAACATTTAAATTTTAAAGCCCAAACGAACACGACCGAACCTATTGGTATGTCGGTGGCTTAGGGTCTAACCAGTCCACAACTTCATCTTTTATCGCATAAGCGAAAAAATGATTGCCCAAAGGCGTATGATGAGCAATATTGTAAAAACGTCTGGAGTACTCTTCAACGGAGATGCGGAAATTCTTAAACTCTGCTGCGTGTTTTGCCAGGCTATCGACATAAAGTATATTATTGTCTTTCAGGAATTTTATGAATTTAGCGTCAAATCGTTCACCTGTCTTCAAAAATCTTACAACGTTTGGTTGTCCGTAGCTCAAAACTATCATTAGTTTTTTATTATTTTTCTTAGCAAAATCAACAGCCTTTTTAATCGTATATATGCTGGTTTCAATAGCACATTTCGTGAAAAGCTCATCCGCTATTTTTTTGCAGTCTCGCGGGTTATTAAAATCATCTTTGATGTCAAACAATTTACATAGCTGTTTTATCTCAGTATCAAATTCGAACCTGCCTGTTTTTTGTGCCATTACTATCTGAACTACCAGGTCGTCTTTAAAGTTTTCATAAACATGCTGCTCATCGCAGAGCTTATAAAGCGATTTTCCAGTTGGGTACGGGTTTGGCTTTTCTATTATTTCGCCGGTTTGGGGATTGAACCGCAGATATACCCACGGATTTGCATGGAGCATTCCTTTGTCGATCTGCTGGAGTGTTTTACCGTCGTTTTTTCTGATGGCATCGCGCCAGACGCCGCAGAATACCCATCGCCATTTAAGAATATTACGATAGTGGTCATCATCAAAAACATTCAATATCACATACTCAGCCGACTGGCTGGTTTGTTCTTCTCTTACCATTCTTCGGTACGCCTGGTAAACGCCGTAGCCGCCGATACCGTAATTTCTTATAGGCTCGGCAATATGAGCTGCCAGTATTTCCTGCCAGGTCTCGCCGTCACTGACTTCCTGGCAGTATGTAAAACTGTCGCCATACGTATTTATCCTGCAAGGGACATCTGCATAATTGATCATCTTTCGCTGACCGGTTTTTTCAAAACTCGCAAAGCTCAAAGAACCATCGATACCGTCTCTAACCGCGCTGTTGCGAAGTCTGTAACCGAGTTCCGCATCAAAACAAGCCCAATCATCACTTTTCGGGTCAAGGAATTTATCAACATCTTTATGACGCAGAACCGCTTTACTTAGAAACTGTCTTGTAGTCATTTTATTATCCCCATAGACCAAAGCCTCAGACAGCAAATTTAAACTGCCCAGACAAACTATTCCACTTGCCGAGGTCTTCATAAAACTGCGTCGATCCATATTACATCTCCTGGTTTATTAGGAAAGTTTATTTAACAATACTGCAATGGGCAGCATCGAACATTCTGACCCCGCCGATTTCGAGCTGAACTATCAGCCCTTTCTGCGGGTCAATACCGATACAGTTGCCGGTAAAGTTTTTACCGTTGTAGCTCACCGTGATTCGCTGATTAAGCTGAACACTTCTGCTGCACCACTGCTGAGTAATCATCTTTT
>CAYZEH010000203.1:0-4828 GCA_964477135.1 uncultured Pirellulales bacterium
AAGTGCTATAATCGCTATGACGACCAATAGTTCAACGAGAGTAAACGCTTTCTTCATCACTAAATTCCTTAGTTTCAACAGGTCCGCTTGTTAAAGAACTTCACGCTATAAGAAACATTATAAGGCAATTAATGAAAAATATCAACCAATTTTGCTATTCTACGAACATTTATTGTTTTCGCCGATCTATAAAGAATCATATCTTGTGTTTTTTATGGTATCGACCATTGCTTTGAAATTTTCCATCGGCGTATCGAGCTGGACGTGATGGGTTGGCCCGATGATGAGCCCGCCGTCTTTGCCGATAGTTTTTAGTCTCTGAATAACTTCATTTTTCACATCGTCGGCTGAGCCGAAAGGCAGCGTATACTGTTCGTCAATAGAACCCCAGAAACACAGCCTGTCACCATATTGTTCTTTCACCTTAGCAGGGTCAATGCACGCAGGCTGAATCGGGTTCAAAATATCAATACCTATTTCTATCAATTCTTCGATTATGTCAGAGATGTTCCCATCGCTGTGATATGCAACCTTCAGCTCAGGATTGATAGTTTTGAGTTCTTTGATGAAATTGGCCATTCTTGGTTTGAAAAATTGCCGCCACAGCTTCGGCGATATCATCATGCCCTTTTGACTTCCGACATCGTCGCCTGTCCATATCATATCTACACCCATCTTTACCAACTTTTTAGCAGCCGTCAGATGGTAGTTATATGGTATATCAAGAATGTCATTTGCCAGCTGGGGCTCTGTTATAAAGTCCATCATAAGATTTTCCAATCCGCGAAGTGCCCAGGCAGTTTCGAAAATAGTAGTAACAGTGGCTCCGACAATGAAATACCGGTCTTTATAATTTCGAAGCAGATTTTCAGCATCGAGGTATAGTTTCGGATCGTTCGGCTCGGGCGGAGTATAACTTAAAATACTGTCTTTCTGCGCTAAAGGATGCTCAGTCATTTCAGTATAAAACCCCTGGCCGAAAGGCGTTTCGTATTTAGCCCCATGCCAGCCTACGCCCCATTCGTCGGTGTAAGGCTCATACGACTGATAGTAACAAGTTGCCCAGCCCACAAACGTAAGCAGCATATCTTCATCGAGAGCTATTTCAAGTTGGTATTTGTTCCCCCTGTTATGAGGGTTATCTGTTACACCACTATTAAGATCAAGCTCTTTGCGAAGTCTGCAGGCAAACTCAGGAGTAAAGCCTATCTGAAAAGGACACCTGTCCGTCTCCTGATGATTCAAAGCTGTTATTATTCTTTCTCTGTGTGATATTTTCTCTAATGCCATTTTTTCGCTTTCAATTATACTGAACCCAATTAAATTTCTCCGTTTATCCGTGGGTAAATAACTTAAAAATAACAAGTTACGGATTTATTCGCGGATATTTACTACCCTTAAGGGTATATTTACAGTTGTTGCTGCCCGATGAGTTGTATGATCACAGTTCCTTTTATTACAGAGCCTTTTTCTAAAGGTTTATATTCGCCTTTGACATGAGGTTTGAAAAACGGGTCGTATCCTCCATTGACATAATCGGCTATCAATAATTTTATGCTGTCATCTTCAACATAACTTCTGGAAGTTTGTTTGCCGTCAGAGATAATCTTTACACCAATACCATCCGTATCTGTCAATGATGCATAATTGATGTTATACTTGCTCGACCTGAAGTCATTCGTACCCGCCTGCGTTGCGTCCAGATACCAAGGCCAATCCGGCTGATGATTTACGGGCAGCTTTAACTGATTCGGGTCAGGCAAAGCTTTCGCAAAACCCTCGCCTCTGCCAATATGATCCTCCGGGTAAGCCGTCCACTGAGAATTTCTGTCCCAGTTTAGCAGATCACATGTGCGATCAATTGTAAATGTTACCCCTGTTTCTCTTGGGTTAATTTCTTTTTTATATGCAAAGCGGTAACCTAATTTTCCCACCCCGTTAGCATCGAAAACCATAGTATAAAAACCCTCAGCGTTTTCGCCGTACTTGCCGATTATTTGTATAATTGCTTCAGTTTTGGTTTCAATAGTATCAATTTTCGAAGCTTCGAAATTCTTCATTTCGCCGTTCAGCACTTCAATCTTCTGAACAGACCTCTGATGTTTGCTTGCAACAAGAGGAGTTACTGTAAGCAAAGGCCCCGCAACTTTTATTGTCTTTGAATTGATAACCGCTTTCTCGATCAACCCGGTTTTAACATTGAAATGCCATTGGAAATTGTCACCGGTTATCGTTATGCTGTTTGCATCTCGTGTTATTCTCGGAGATGCTTTTGCTGGAACAGTCAGCTGTTTTTTAGCAAGGTTTTTTTTACCGTTTTTTATTACCGGCAAAACAAAACGGTCTACAAGGAAACCTTTCTTATGAATAAAACTTAGCTGTACAGTATCGGTGTTTGCAAACAGTTTTAAGGGCATCTCCAAATAGCCCTGACCTCTTGCTGGAATATTAGCTTTTAGTATTGCGGTTTTTTCCGAAGCCTTAACTTCGATATCCAGCTCATTAAGATTTGAAAAGTCATATTGGTTTGTTATTTTTATTCTTACTTTGTAACTTTTATCAGGAAGAACAATTTTTTTTACAGGAATTTTAATCGGCGAATATGTTTTTTTAACATGCCAGTATTCAGGCTTCTTTCTTCTCCAACCATCAATAGGCCCCCAGTCGCCATAGCCTATAATTCTGGTTTGTCCCTGCTCATCGGTTATATAAAACGTATCTGAAATCCCCGCCCAGATAGAGCCACCCAGACAATTTTCAGATTTATACATGTCACTCCACATGCGATTAAAACCTTTGCCCCAATAGTCAAGCAGACCAGGGTCGGTATAAATCTCCCGACGATTATAAGTGTTGAGATGACAGAACTCAGAAAAAATAACAGGTCGATTCGCATCTTCAGTTCTATCTGGCCCGCCTCGTCCCGGGTAATGCCACACTTGGATTTCACAAAAACCATTATCGGGTGGATTTGTAAATTTTCTTGGTCTGGTTGGGTCAAAAGCCTTTAATGCTTTGCCTGAGTTTTCAAAAACTTCCGACCACTTACTTTCATTAGCCAATGACCACATTATTATAGAAGGATGATTCTTATCACGTTGAGCCATCTCCAGTGTTTCTTTAATGATTAGCTCTTTTACATTTGGATCGTCAAGCCTTTTATCTTTCCATTCCGGTTTACTCCAATCAATACTCGCCCAGCAAAAAGGTGCTTCTTCTTCAACGAAGATACCATATTTGTCGCAGGCTTCTATAAATTCTTCAGCAGGTGGGTAGTGACTCGTACGGACGAAATTAATATTTGCCTCTTTAAGCAGTTGTGCATCTTTTTCCCAAAGCTGAGGTGTTAATGATCTGCCCAAAAGTGGATGTGCCTCATGTCTGCATATCCCTCGCAGTTTTACAGCCTTGCCATTAATAAAAAGCTTCTTGTCTCGAATTTCTATATCTCTAAAACCAAAGGTCTCTTTGCCTATTTCAAGCTTTTGGCCGTCCGCATAAACCGTGTAGAAAAGTTTATGCAGGTTCGGATGTTCGCAGTCCCACTTCTTTGGTCTTCTGATATCAATTTTTTCAGTATGACTGATCGTCGAATCCGCGGGTATAGAATTCAGTTTTATGACTGAAGGCGTCGCCCTTACCATTTTGTTAAGTGAGTCTTTTATTTTAAATCTGATCTGGAGGTTTTCTGCCGTTTTTTTAGAATTATTGGTAACTCCAAAAGTCATTTTCAATTTAGCGTTTTTATATTCCTTATCGAAACTACTCTGCAACTGAACTGATGAGACATGCACTTTCGGAACAGCAAAGAGATAAATCTTTCTTGTTATCCCCCCCAAGTCATGTGCAGCATATCCTGTTCCAGTTGCAAGGATATTTGCCATTGATTCGGTTCTGACTTCGATATCTATTCGATTTTTATCTCCTGGTTTGATAAAATCAGTGACATCAAGTTCAAAAGCAGTGAAACCTCCAATATGCTCACCAGCAATTTTGTCATTGATCCATATTTTTGATTGGCTGTAGATGCCGTCACAGCGAAGCTTAATAACCATATTACCCCAGCTCTTCGGTACGCTGAATATCTTTCGATAGTAGCCAGAGTTTTTGCTGTCAACTTTAAAGCTTTGCTGTAGCCATTGGCCCGGGACGGTTATATTTTCCCACTTCTCATCTAATCGGTCTTTATTTGGGGCCTGGTTGAATATCCATTGACCATCGAGGCTTACGACATCGCGGTCAACCCCAACAATCATCGCCGGGACAGGCGTTAACCTCGGCAACAGTGATTCACTACTGTTTGAGCCAGCAAAAGCAATTGTTATCAAAATAATCGAAAGCAGAATTACAACTTTATGGCGATTTACATTCATAACCAAAATCCCATCTGAAATTTATTATTATTGTTTAAATCTGTCTTCATAATATAATATCTTTATCAGTACAAAATTGCCAGATTTTTAGTTATAATGGAACGCAGATCGCATTTTATTTTGATTCCAGCGATGCAATGCGTATTTGCAGGGTATTTCTGCAAAGAAAAAAATATCAGCCTACAAAATTTCCGTAAAAAATCTAAGCGTTAGACTTTCAGGAATATTTTCTTTTTATACAAGAACCAGAGAAGTAGCCATTCGGCTGCTAATATTCCTGTTGGAAGTACCAAAGGTTCGAGTTTTCCGAACATTGGTAAAAAGCCGTGGAGGAAATAATTGGCTGTATGTTGATAATTGATAAATTCAGTTGAGAAGTAAATGAATATTGCGTTTGCACCGATTACCTGGAAGAAGAAAGCCCATTTGTGGAATCCTTTTACATCGATAATCCA
>CAYZEH010000204.1:0-3022 GCA_964477135.1 uncultured Pirellulales bacterium
GGAGTCCGGGGCACTGGCGAGATTTTTTAGATTGTGTAAAGAGCAGGAAAGAAACCCTCACGCCTTGCGAAGTAGCTCATCGAAGTGCAAGCCCGGGACATCTGGGTATAATTGCGATGAAGCTTGGTCGCAAACTCAAATGGGACGCTGCTAACGAAAAAATTATTGGTGACCCGGAAGCAACTCGTATGCTTTTGACACCGATGAGGAGTCCCTGGCATCTCTAAGCTGTTTGGTGCAGATTTGATAACAGGAACTTTTTGCTTTGAATTTATTGCCTGATCAGCGGGTTATGCTGAGGCGGTATTGATATTGAGAATTAGTTTTATTATACAGGAGACAATGTAATGTTTAAGAAAATAGTTTTGCTTTCGTTCTTATTGGTTCTTTCAGCGTCATGTTTTGGTTCACAAGGGGGTTGTTATACGAAGAGTCATCCCGCGATCAATATGCACGAAGACTGGCAGTTAGCGGTTCAGGCGTGGACATTCAATCGTTTTACATTCGATCAGATGATAGATAAGGCTTCGGCTTTGGGTCTTAGCTGGATCGAGGCGTATCCGGGTCAGCCTTTAGGCGGTGAATTTGGTGATGCTAAATTTGGGCCTGAGATGACAGATGAGCAGAAGAAGTGGGTTAAGGCTAAAATTGCTGATGCCGCTATTGGGATAGCAGCTTTTGGTTGTGTTAACTTGCCAGCTGATGAGGCTGAATCCAAGAAGGTATTTAAGTTTGCTAAAGAAATGGGTATTGAGGTTTTGACTTCTGAGCCTGCGGATGAGGCATTTGATACTATTGAAAAGCTTTGCGTTAAGTATGATATTAAAGTTGCATTGCATACTCATACTAAGGCTGGTGATCATTTTGCTAAGAACTGGAATCCTTACAGATGGTATGCACTTTGTCAGGGTAGAGATAAGAGATTTGGTCTTTGTGTAGATACTGGTCATATTGCCCGCAGCGGTATGAAGCCTGCTAAGGTTATTGCAGATCTTCATGACAGGGTTATCAGTCTGCACCTGAAAGATGTTGCAAAATTTAATGCAAGTTCTGAGGATGTGATTTTTGGCACAGGTGGTGCTGATATGGGTGACGTTTTCAGAGAGCTCGATAAGTGGGGCTTTGAAGGGACGTTGTCAATCGAGTATGAATCTAACATGGAAGACAATTTTACAGATGTTCATAATTGTATTCTCTTTTATGAAAAGGTAGCTAAGGAAATTCAGCCTTGCGGCTGGCAGAATCTTTTGGCGGGTAATCTTGAAGCCTGGACGTTTGATTACGGCAAATGGAAGATGGATGAAAATAGCGTTATTGAGCCTGCTTCAGGCGGTCTGTGGACCAAGGGCAGGTATGGCGATTTTATCTTAGACCTTGAATTTAAGCTGACTAAAAATGCTAACAGCGGAGTATTCCTGAGATGTGGCAATGTTAAGGATTGGTTTAATACATCTTTTGAGGTTCAGATCCATGACAATCCGAAAGGCGACGGTGCAGCTAAGGGACAATGCGGCGCTATTTACGATTGTATGCGGCCTACAGAAATAACAGTTAAACCTACTGGCCAGTGGAACCATTTTACAATTACCTGCAAGGCTAATAAGATTTATGTTGTTCTTAATGGTGTGCAGATTATTGACATGAACTTTAACGACTGGAAAGAAGCTGGTAAGAATCCTGACGGTTCGGATAACAAATTTAAGAGTGTTGCATATAAAGATATGTCCAGGGAAGGGCATATTGGATTGCAGGATCACAACGACAAGCTGTGGATTAGAAATATCAGAATTAAACCGCTGGACTAATTCAGCTATAAAGGTATAGAAATGGATCGCAGGGTATTTATTAAGAAAGCGGCGGCAGGGCTGGCATTGCCTTATTTTATCAGCTCTTCTGCGTTGGCAGCTAAGAGCGGCGTTGTGGCCAATGACAGGATAAATCTTGGGTTTATCGGCGTAGGTACTCAGGCAGATAAGACTTTGATAGGAGGCTTTCTTAATGAGTCGGATGCTCAAATTGTTGCAATTTGTGATGTTGATGAAAACAGGAAAGAGTATAGCAAAAAGCGTATAGAAAATTTTTATGCGGGTAAAGCAGATAGAGCCAGCTTTAAAGGTTGCGGCGTTTATCATGATTTCAGAGAGCTTTTAGGCAGGGATGATATTGATGCTGTAGTTATAGCTACGCCTGACCATTGGCATGCGATCCCTACGGTAGAAGCTGCTCGCGCGGGTAAGGATATTTACTGTGAAAAACCGACATCTTTGACGATCGATGAAAGTAAGAAAATGGTTGGAGCTGTCAGACGTTATGACAGGGTTTTTCAGACTGGTTCGATGCAGAGGTCGTGGAGACAGTTCAGATTTGCAGTAGAGCTGGTTCGCAATGGCTGTATCGGCAAGGTGCATCATGTTAACGTAAGTGTCGGCGGCCCATCGGGTGTTTGCAATCTTCCTGCTCAGCCTGTGCCTGATTATCTTGACTGGAATCGTTGGCTTGGGCCTGCGCCATGGAGGCCTTTCCATAGAAGTTTAGCTTATTCCGATGAACAATGGGGTTGGCCTGACTTTAGAAGCTATCGCGATTTTGCAGGTGGCGGAATGACCGATTTTGGTGCGCACCATTTTGATATCGCCCAGTGGGGTTTGGGTATGGACGGCAGCGGGCCTGTAGAGGTTCTTGTTCCCAACGGTAAAGATGTTAAGCATCTTACCTTTGTTTACGCTAACGGCATTACGATGAGCCGTGCACCTGCTAACGGGATTAAGTTCTTTGGTGAAAACGGCCAGACTGTGGAAGTGAATCGCAGCTTCTTTGAGACGAATCCCAAGAGTCTGATGAGTAAAACCTTTGGGCCTGATGCTCAGCGTGTTTATCATAGTGACAATCATTATGGTGATTGGCTTGACTGCATTCGTACCAGGAGCAAACCTATTTGCGATATAGAAATTGGTCACAGCACAGCTGTTGTTTGTCATCTGGGTAATCTTGCTTATGAGATAAAGAGGTCCTTTAAATGGGA
>CAYZEH010000204.1:3122-4811 GCA_964477135.1 uncultured Pirellulales bacterium
GGCGGGATGGGGACGGGTAATCTTCGTGGATTTCTTAATTCAAAAGGTTGTCAGGTTGTAGCAGTTTGTGATGTTGATAAGGGGCATCGCGATCGGGCTAAGAAACTTGTTGATGATAAATATGGCAGTGGTGATTGCGCGACTTATAATGAGTTTGAAAAGCTTCTTGAACGCAAGGATATTGACGCGGTTATGCTGGCATTGCCGGATCACTGGCATGGCATTGTTTCAGTTGCAGCGGCGAGAGCGTGTAAGGATATTTATGGCGAGAAGCCTTTGGCTTATAACATAGCAGAGGGCAGGGCTGTTGTTGATGCTGTTGAGAAATATAATGTTATCTGGCAGACGGGCTCTTGGCAGCGGTCGCAGAGTCATTTCAAAGTTGCCGCTGAGCTTGTTCGTAATGGCAGGATCGGTAAGGTTCATACTGTTTATGTAGGCTTGCCTCGTGGTAATGGTCAAGCTAGTATTAAAGATAAGACGCCTAGTGCTGTGCCGGAGGGGTTTGATTATGATCGCTGGCTTGGACCTGCGCCACAGGTTCCTTATTGCACTCGTCGATGTCATGGATATTTTCGCTGGAACCTGGATTATTCTGGTGGTCAGCTGACAGACTGGGCGGGACACCATGTTGATATTGCTAACTGGGGTATGGATACTGAGATGACGTCGCCTACAGAAATTTATGATGCGGTTGGCGAATATCCTAAGAACGATATATTGTTTGATACGCCTTTTGCATATAGATTTGTTTGTTATTATCCTGAGCAGGATTTTCGTATGATAGTTTCGGATTCAGGGCAGAGCCCAAAGGGTATGGGGACATATTTTGTTGGCGATGAGGGTTGGATCCATGTTAGTAGAAAAGGTATCGATGCCAGCTCTAAATCTATTTTGAAATCTAAGACTAAGCCTAATGAGATTCACTTGTATACGAGTTATGGTCATACGGGTAATTTTCTGGATTGTGTCAGGAGCAGGAAAGAGACTATTGCACCGGCGAGGGTGGCTCATCGTTCTATAATGGTTGCGCATCTGGGTAGAGCGGCTATGGAGTTGGGTAGGGATTTGAAGTTTGATCCTGCGACAGAAAAGTTTGAAGACAGTCAGGCTAATAAGTTATTGTCCAGGCCTATGAGAGGGCCTTGGCATTTGTAGTTTTATGGAAATGTAAGTAATAAAAATGAAAATTAACAGAAGAGACTTTTTGAAAAGAGCATCAGCGTCAATCGCGTTGCCATATTTTGTCTCATCTTCTGCTCTTGGCAAAAACGGCAATACTGCTGCCAGCGACAGAGTGGTGATGGGCTTTATCGGCACAGGCGGGCAGGGTGTTTCTAATATGAAGGCTTTTCTGACTCGAGGCGATGTGCAGATTGTTGCGGTTTGCGATGTTGACAGCAAGCGAAGACAGCAGGCGCAGAAAATTGTTAACGATAAATATAAAAATGCAGATTGCGCCGATTACAATGATTTCCGTGATGTAATTGAACGCGGCGATATTGACGCGGTTTCGACAGCGTTGCCGGATCATTGGCACGCGATACCAGCGATAATGGCGGCAAGGGCGGGTAAAGACATTTATGGCGAAAAGCCTTTGGCGTATAATATCGCAGAGGGCTCGGCGATAGTAGATGCTGTTAATAAATATGATGTCATCTGGCAGACGGGCAGCTGGCAAAGATCGGT
>CAYZEH010000205.1:0-4777 GCA_964477135.1 uncultured Pirellulales bacterium
TATTGATTATAGAATCAGATGCTTTGCTAAGACGAGTATAAATAGTCAAAACCGATACCATCACCATCGAACCTATGGTAAGTACCGCTACTATCTCTGCCAGCGAAAAAGCTTTTCGGTTTTTATAATCGTAATTCATAACTTCCAACTTAGTTGTTATGATAATCAGCCTCTATTATTTCCTGGAACTCTTCAGGCAACCCCTTGAATAATGGATCATTCCACCAATCAGGATCAGGTTTGCGATCAGGAGAAGGACCATCCGGATTTGGAGGATATTTCGGCCCGGGTCCATCTGGCCAAGCGGTGTTATTTATCCCTTCGAGCTCTTGAAGTATTTTTCGATTTTTTTGAATTTTGAGTACATCCTTTTTAGCAAGCATGGTTAACCAGGCTGTAAACTCTACCGTTTGAGTCTCATCTTTCGAATCATAATACTGTGAGCTGCATATCGCTTTGAGCCATTTGTTACTGCTGCCTTGTGGTACAAACATCTCTATTGTTGTTTGCCATTCGATTGCCGGATAACGCTGGCTTACACCAAACTCAGCCTTCTCAGCAACTGTTTTCTCAGTCAGTAAAATTTCCATATTCTCACGTACGATCTCAAAGGCATTTCTTCGCAGTTTCATATCAGCAGTGCTGTTCATACACTGGTCAACAATAACAAGCACGCTTGATGTTATCACAGCAAGCACTCCCAGAGCAGCCACCGCTTCGATCAGACTAAACCCTTTTCTGAAAATTAAATTATTATTAGAATGGAACTTCATAATCAGCCTTAGGCAGCAAAAGTGCCACATCACCTTCTTCTAATTTAACCTTGTTACCAATTCTATTAACAATTACAGAATACTCTTTGTTATTATCATCAATTAAAATTATCTTCGCTGCCGCCTGCCAACCAGACTTGCCAACTCTTAGGTGAACAACTCCGTCACTGGTATCAACAGCGTCATCAAACACGACATAAATGACCATACATTTTTCAGTAAATTCATTCGATACTATGATTTCATCTTCATACACTTCATCAAGATTATTGCCTGACATCTCTCTGAGCATATAAACCTGCTCATCCAAATCGATTATAACATCATAATGT
The DNA here is from genome assembly GCA_964477135.1 of uncultured Pirellulales bacterium. Classification (GTDB taxonomy): domain Bacteria; phylum Planctomycetota; class Phycisphaerae; order Sedimentisphaerales; family Anaerobacaceae; genus JAGLTN01. The sequence goes on from CAYZEH010000205.1 coordinate 1,106, forward strand.
TTGCCGCTCTGGCTGGCAGAAGTTGCCGCCATCTGCATAGTAGTAACAAACTCATGAGCCTGAGTTTTAAAATCGTTTCCGCTGATCAATCCGAAAAGATTTACCATAGCTAAAACCGCAAACAGCCCAACGATTAAAACAACTATCACTAATTCGGTCAGGGTAAACCCTGCTCTATTGAAAGCTGTTTCAGGTTGGGTTTTTTTATGATCAAACCTGCTTTTAATTAGCATCTGTACTATACAGGTCCTTGTCATTATCTTCACCGCCTTCTTCACCATCTGCGCCAAAGCTTATTATCACAAATGCCTTACCGCTCTCAGGAGAAAGCTCAAAGTAAAATTCATTACCCCAACCATCAAGGGGTATTTCGGTAGTCTCAAGATATCCGCCCTGCTGATACCCTGTTACATCCTGCGGCTCTTCTATGAGAACAAACAGCCCTTCATCTTCAGTTGGAAGACTGCCTGTGTCCATCCTGAAAGAATTAATCGCAGCACTAAGCATTTTCAGATTAGCTTTTGTAGTCGTAACACGAGCCTTGTCGATTTGGCTGGCTACTCTGGTAACTACTACCGTAGCAAGCAAACCAATGATGATCAGCATGGCCATAAGCTCGACCATTGTGAAACCTTTTTTCATTCTCTTGTCTCTATTTTCCATAATAGACTCCAAAAAAAACAGTCATTTAAAAATTACCAGATGAAACTTCAAGTATAGGCAATAACGTAGCATAAGCAATAACACCTATAATGACGGCCATCACCACTATGATAACCGGCTCAATGGCAGTACTCAACCTTTCAATTACAATATCTGTACGCGATTCGAGAGTTTCGCTTATACTTTTGAGCATTTTTTCGAGTTCGCCACTCTTTTCTCCTACTGCAACCATGTGCGCTATCGCCGGGTCAATAACGCCGCTGTCACGAAGAGGCGTAGCGATATCAGCACCAGCAAGGATTCTCTCGCGAGCCTGACCAACAGCTTTGCTCATAAGCGAATTTCCCGTAACCTCAGCAACAACCCGCAGCGATTCAGCCATTGCCAGACCTGACCCCAAAAGAGTCGAAAGTGTCGATGCAAAACGGGAAACGACTCGCTGTTTTATCAATGGGCCAAACAAGGGCAAAGACAATACAAACTTATCTTTCATGAAAGCACCTCGCTGGGTTCTGAAGAACCTCTTCAGCCCCCAGATAACCCCTGCAATTACGCCAATAAGTATAAATACTCTCCAGCTTGTAATTATAGAGCTGAAATTCAAAAGCTGCTGAGTTATCCATGGCAATTCCTGACCTGTACTGGCTATCTGCGTAGCAATTTTAGGAATAACCGTTGTGGTCAGGATAATAACCGCCAACAGACAGAAACTGATAAGAACCATCGGGTATACCATAGATGTAATAATTTTTGATTCTACACGTTGCCTTTTTTCCATGAAGCTTGCAATAGTAGCAAAATTATCACCTAACTCGCCGGTTAGCTCACCAACACGAACCATGCTGACATATATAATATCGAAATAATCGCCATAGTCTTTGAGCGTATCAGTAAAAGATTCTCCGCTGATAACTCTGTCGCGAATATCGATAAGTGCGTTTTTAAATTTAACATCCGAAACCTGGAGTATAAGAACCGAAAGAGACTCGGTCAATTTTATGCCGGAATTGAGCAATGTCGCCATCTGCCTGGTAAAATCGACAAGCTGTTTTTTATTACCCCTTGAAAAAGATGCGAAAAAGCCCTTACCCTCACCTTTTATCTTTATTTCATCAACAGCTATAGGATGTATTCCACGAACCCTCAGCTGCTTTCTTGCAGCGTAAGTGTTTTCCGCGGTAACAGAGCCTTTGGTTTTTTTACCTCCGGCAGCCATAGCTGTATAACGATATCTTGGCATTTATCTTTATCCATTGTTTTACTAAGGTTAATGATCCTCACCGAGCAACCTCGGCAACAATCTCTATAACATTATAATATATCAGCCTGAGTAACGCGAAGTACTTCCGCAATTGTAGTCTCACCATTAAGCACTTTTCTGGCACCATCCATACGCAGCGTCTGAAGTCCTGCTTCAAGAGCAACTTTTTTTATAACTCCGGCACTTTCGCGTTTATATATCAGCTCTTTGACATCATCGTTAACCATCATAAGCTCATATAGACCAGTTCTTCCACGATAACCGGTCTGGAAGCACTTACTGCAACCGGCCCCCATATAAAATTTCTGATCACCGAGGTCAAGACCATCTTCACCACTAAGCAAACCGAGTTCTCTCAATTCATGGGCCGCTGGTGTATATTCCTCTTTACAATCGGGACATACTCTTCTTACAAGCCTTTGAGCCATTATTGCCAGCAGTGATGAACTTACCAGGTAAGGCTCAACCCCAAGGTCTAAAAGCCTGCTGACAGCACCGGCGGCATCATTAGTATGAAGCGTCGAGAAAACAAGGTGACCTGTAAGTGATGACTGTATCGCCATCCTCGCGGTTTCAGCATCACGAACTTCACCGATCATTATCACATCAGGGTCCTGACGCAAAACATGTCGCAACGAGGTCGCAAAGGTCATCCCTTTCTTAGAGGCAACCTGCATCTGACTAATACCGCCAAGCTGATATTCGATCGGGTCTTCGATCGTCATAATATTTTTCTCTGCGGAATTAATCCTGTTAAGGCACGCATAGAGAGTGGTACTTTTACCACTACCAGTCGGACCCGTAACAAATATCACACCGTGAGTCCTTGTAAGCAGAGAATCGAATTTTCCCATATCTTCGGTGCCAAGACCAAGTTCATGCAAACCATAAACTGCGGTACTCTTATCGAGCAATCGAAGCACAGAACGCTCACCATAGCTGGTGGGGACGGTACTTACACGCAGATCGACTTCACGCTGACCAAGTCTGACCGAACATCGACCATCCTGAGGCATACGCCTTTCTGCGATATCCATCGCAGCCATAACCTTAATACGAGAAACGATCAAAGGCAGCACATTTTTATTAAGACTCAAAGCGTCATATAAAATGCCGTCAACCCTGTAACGAATCTGAATTTTGTTTTCATAGGGATGAATGTGAATATCACTTGCCCTGATCTGAAGCGCCCGGAAAAGAATATCATTTACGAGCCTGATTACCGGCGGACGATTCACAACATCGAGCAGATCATCAGATTTAGACACTTCATCGACAAGCTGATCAAGATTCTGCGAATCCAGCTCTTCTGCAACTTCTTCAATAACCATCGTTCTCTGTTCATAAGCGACATCAATAACCGCTGTTATCGCAGTTTTTGTAGAAATAGCGGGTCTGACCGCACAGCCAACCATTTTGGAGACATTATCAAGCAGATTAACATCTAAAGGCCTGGATAAAACTACTATCATCTCTTCGCTGTCATCTTCACGAAGGCCTACTATATAATGGTTCTGAGCATAAGCAGCAGGAACAGACTCTACAAACTCGACCGGAACATTGTCCACGGGAATTTCATCATAATATACCCAACCAAGAGCATCGGCAAAAAGCTTAAGGATTACTTCCTCTGTGAAATAAGGACAGCGAAGCAATACCTCATCTATCCGGTCAGCGGATTCGTCCTTAGCAAGAAAATCAGTCAGCTGATCTACATCAGCAAGCCCCGTCCTCTCAGCTGTCTGTAT
>CAYZEH010000206.1:0-4751 GCA_964477135.1 uncultured Pirellulales bacterium
AAGGGTGTTCTCAAAGCTGTTAAAAATGTTAATGAAATAATCGCTCCGGAAGTTCTCGGAATGGATGCGAGTATGCAGGAAGAGCTTGACCAGATTATGATCGAGCTTGACGGCACCGCTAACAAGAAAAAACTCGGTGCTAATGCTATTCTTGGTGTTTCACTGGCAGCGGCAAAAGCAGCAGCAGATTCAGCTGGTATGCCTCTTTACCGTTACCTCGGTGGTTGCAATGCCAATATTCTGCCTGTTCCAATGATGAATATTCTTAATGGCGGAAAGCATGCTGATAATAATGTCGACTTCCAGGAATTTATGGTAATGCCTATCGGTGCTAAGGATTTCCCACAAGCTTTGAGAATGGGTGCTGAGACTTTCCATACACTCAAAAAAGTTCTTGCTAAGAAGGGTTATAACACCTCAGTTGGTGATGAAGGTGGTTTTGCTCCTTCTCTCAAGAGCAATGAAGAAGCTCTTGAAGTTATCGTCGATGCGATTAAAAAAGCTGGTTACAAACCGGGTAAAGATATTGCTATCGCTCTTGACCCAGCGGCAACTGAGATGGTTGATCCTAAGACAGGCAAGTACAGCTTCTTCAAATCAGCTCCTAAGAAGAAAATAACTGCTGATACAATGATCAAGCATTGGGCGGACTGGGTTGATCGTTATCCAATCATTTCAATTGAAGATGGTCTTGGCGAAGAAGACTGGGCTGGCTGGAAGAAAATGACAGCTGCTATGGGTGACAAGTGTCAGATAGTTGGTGACGACCTGTTCGTTACTAATCCTAAGAGGCTCGCCAGAGGTATCAAAGAGAATTCAGCTAACTCAATTCTTATCAAGCTCAACCAGATTGGTACTTTGACAGAAACCTTCGAAGCTATCAATATGGCCAAGAGAGCCGGTATGACAGCGGTTATCAGCCACAGAAGCGGCGAAACAGAAGACAGCACGATTGCTGATTTGGCAGTTGCTACAGGTGTTGGTCAGATCAAGACCGGTTCAGCATGCAGAACTGACAGGATATGCAAATACAATCAGCTGCTGAGGATTCATGAGGATCTCGGTTCAGCTGCGCGTTATGGAAGTTTCATGTTGAAAAAATAGTGTTAAATTGTCATATACGGCAGATGTGAAAGTTTCAATGGATGAAACGATTGCATCTGCCGTTATTTTTTAAGAATTGGCTATGAGAGATATTCTGTTTATAGTCTTTTTTACTGTCGGGGCGACTGCCTTGTGCGGGGCGATTCTAAGCCGAGAGCTGGTGAAGTATTTCGAAAATACTCAGCTGCTGGAAGAATCAACAGCCTCGGTTGAAAAGCTCGAATCTCTGATATCTGATTATGAAGCATTGCTCAAACAGCGTCAGGACGATCCTAATCTGATAAAAAGGATTGTTGCTGTTACTATGGGTGGTGATGTTAATGAGCCTGACACAGCTTATCCGAAGCTGACTGCCAACGAACTCCAGGCAGCAAAGATCACATTAGCAAAACAGCAGAAAGAGATAGAAAAGAAAAAAACCATTCCGGAATTTATCGTCCGGTGCAACGAGCCTCGCAGGAGAATAGGGTTGTTTTTAGCTGGCGCGTCTTTAGTGCTGATATCTTTCGTCTGCTTTAGTCCGGTCAAAAAACAGCCAAAGAAAAAAGCAAAAGGTTAACGCAGTTGTTATGTATACTTTAAAGTAAAAGTAGAAGCCTTTCCCTCTGGCAAAATGTAGTAAGTCATGTTATCTGATGCTTTGCCAATCTCTTTTTTCAATTGTAATTTTTCTCTTTTATCAACCACTAATCTGCCGGTGCACCCCGCAGGCATTGTTACACTCAGATATCTGTTTGAAAGTTTACCTTTGGCAGCAAAAGTCAAATCTCCTCGTACTGTCCGGGCGGTCAACTCAAGCTGCTCCAGGTCTGCAAGTATAGGCCTGATCTGACACCTGCCAAAGCCAGGCTCCAAAGGCATGATCCCTGCGATGCTCATATAAAGAATATACAAAGGAGCAACCGCACAATGGCTCCACTGGCTTGAGCTGTCAGGCCTGACTGTCCAATCCTCAGAAATAGTATTGTTAAGTTTTACAGAATCCATATTTGCCCATCTTGTTCGCAGCTCGTCGAGAACCGTTTCGCTTTTACCAGCTTTGCCAAGCGCCCATAGTCGCCAGCCTGCATTGGCTGGATAGCTGAATCCCATACTATCGGGGCAGTCTGTTATGGTTTTTACTGATGCTTTTGTGTTATTATTTGGGCATAAGTCGTAAAGGATCGCAGTTGATAATGTCCGGTCGTGGGTTCTGATATTTTTTTCCTGTTTTAACCAGGGCAAATTGTCTATGAACATCCTGTGTTTATCCGACCAGAAGTTCTTAACAGCCGCCTTGTGGATTTGTTTGCTGAATTCAACAGCGAATTTTTCCTGTTTTTTATCGCCGAAAGCTTTGGCAAGAGGTGCAAAGGCATACTTCAGCATAGCAGAGGCGTACAGATTAAAACTGCACATCTTATGGGATTGTTTTTTAAAGCCGCTATGATCTATCCAAACACAAGGCACACCTATATTATCTACAGGCAGCAAACCGTCTTGCTGTTGGATTGATTTAAGATAGCCTGCAAATTTGACGAGCCTGGGATATATTTCTTCTAATGCTGTCAGATCAGATGTGTACAAATAGTGATAATAGCAGTCGAAGTTGAACCCTACCCCATGGTCAAGAATAGGCCCCCAATTTGCCAGATCTATTTCACGGAACATCACACGGTTGAGTCGGTCAAACGCAGGCCAGCAGTCCAGAAAATATCCGCCTTTCGTGATGCCCTGACTGAAAGTCCGCAGATATCTCGCTGGAAGTCTTTTTTCGCCGTACATAAACCAGATAGGATGTAGCTGATGGCCGCAATCACCGCTGTACTGTTGCCGTTCACGTCCCATCCCGTCAACGCAGTTTTCCTGTGCACTGTTATCAAGAGTGTTTATCGCAGCTTCTATAAGTTTCGCAAGTTTAGGTTCATTAACTTTTATTTCCGCGTTTGCAGGCCATGGAAAAACTCTTTTCCGCATCGCAGGCTTTGAAATTATAACTTTGCCTTTAGCATTTCGTATGTGAAGCTGCATCCATCGTAGCGATTCAAAATCAAATGCTTCGAAATTGTTTACCCCTTTTTTGCAGATAAATCTTGACCATGAATTATGATGTGTATTCAGCAATGTTTTATTACCAGGCCCATGCGACTCCTGCGTCATCAATTCAACCGTCGTCCCCGCACTGGCTTCTATCGTAAACATAGGCCAGCCTACGATTTGCTGATCAAATTCAAAAGTCAATGCTGCTGCTTTTTCATCTTGGTTATGCCCAAAGTTAATCTGCCAGCAATCTTCGCCAATTTTTTTAGCGGATTCTTTTTTATCAACTGTAAAACAATTGTTACTTCCAAAATCAAAATAATCCTCAGCCGGTTTTTTCCAGTTTATCCACATTGATTCAGTGAGTTGTTTTGCAGGCTCAATAGATTCATTCAGCATCGGCACCTGTCGCCGAGTCAGGCTGCACATATCAACATCGCCTTTAATTTCGTGCAGATATTCGGAATAATTTGAACAAACCGCAGGCTTATCAGCAGGGCAGTTCAGCTCCATTGCATCCTGCCAGCTTCCATCCGCCTCAAATTGGGGCGCAGAAAAACCATAAGGATAAACCCTCGCGTCAAATTCTTCCTGCAAAGATCGCAGATACCAGCGTTTATATTGGCCCGGCCTCCATGCCCTTGCTAAGTGACTTTGCCATGAACTGTTACTAACGATTTTTTCCACTTGGCCGTTAGAATATTCTATTTCAAGATAGAACAAAAATCCAGGTTTACCAGCGGGACTGGTTCCATCGCCATGGCCATAGAAAAGCACCTTCGCACCGATAGTATTGTTGCCTTTATTAAGAAGCTTCGTCAAATCAACAGGATCAGCCTCAGCATATCTCGGATCGCATGGCGCAGGCCCCCATTGAACTCTTTGGCCATTGACTTCAAGAAGGTATCGGCTGTCGGCAACTACCCAACCAGTAGCCTTTTTTACCTTATCAGCGATATTAATATTTTTTCTGAATAAAACAAAAGTATTAGCCAGAGTTCTCCTCGACTGAAACCATATCCATTTCGCAGGTTTCAAGTCGTCCAAAGCCTCAGGCATCTTAAAAGGATTAGAAAAATTGCAGATGTTATTTTTCATTAAGTAATTTCCTCCTTCAAGCTTTCCCGTAGATAGAAAAGCTATTGCAGAAGTTGTGTATGCGGTTGTTTTCAAAAAACTCCGTCGTGATATGTCACTACCCATTTTTGCACTCCGGTTTATTCGATATCCAGCAGGTTAAGCCCAATTTTCTTATCAAACTTTCTCGCTGCTTCAATACCTGTTATTTCGATTATAGTAACTTCAAGAATGAGAAACGTCTTAGCACCTCCACGCGGACAGCCCACAAGGTTCTTACCACCTTTGCCGATAGCGGCATGCAAGTGAAGTTTAGGTCCTTTGTCATCATTATACAAAGTCCCCACGCCGAGCACCTCCCCAGGGCCAGCAAACTGTATAAAATTAGGCACTATTTTGGGTTCTTCTTCTTTAGGTCCGACAACTACATCAGCTTTGCGAAAACCGCCGGTTATTAATACGCTTGCGCATTTGATGTTTTCTTTCCCAGCGATAGATTCTATACACTCGTAGACATCTTCACCTTCAAATAGCCTGGCTGCGATTATTCT
>CAYZEH010000207.1:0-4700 GCA_964477135.1 uncultured Pirellulales bacterium
TTGCAAACCTTGCTTCCGTATAACGCATAGCCGCCGGCGGGTCAGCATCGATACTACCGAAGTTCCCCTGCGGATCGATAAGCGTATAACGCATATTCCACGCCTGCCCAAGCCGAACAAGCGTACCGTATGTAGCCTGGTCGCCATGCGGATGGTAGTTACCCCCCGTATCACCGACGATCTTCGCACATTTACGGTGCTTGGTCTGCGGCCCGAGGTTCAGGTCGTTCATCGCGACAAGTATGCGCCGCTGCGAAGGTTTAAGCCCGTCACGAGCATCAGGCAACGCACGCGAAACAATTACGCTCATCGCATAATTGAGGTACGAGTGCTTCATCTCGTCAAGAATCCGCTTATCTTCGAATTGTTCCACGAATTGTTCTTCGATATTATCTATTTCGTCTGCCATATCAGTTTTTCGTCCCTAAAAAGTAAAACGCTTCCAATGCAATTTCCCCCAGGAAAAGAAGCTTCTAATAACCCCTTCAATTTAACCGTAAAACCGCTAAAAGTCAAACAAACAACCCAATTTTCCCGTTTTTTTAGACATAAACAAAAAAAAATCCCAAAAATCGCCAAAACAACCCAAAAATTCCGCCGGATTACACCAGATTGCACCCCGAAACCCTTGGGTGCTCTTTTTTCAGAAGCCCGGCTTTTTTTGCTTAATCGCAAATCTGTATCAGCTTTAAAAAACGGGTTATTTCTTTAAATATACGTTATACTTTTTTAAATACTTCCTGGCCTCGCTTTCCTCCATATCGAGTATGGATCCGCCCGGATTGGGCACCTGGCCAAATCGAACTAACGATAGCAACAAATGATTTGCAGTTAACCTTATTGCCGGTATGACCGGATTCTGCCTTTTAGCCTCAGATATCACCGTCTTTTCAGTCATAATCACGCCAGTCTTTCTTTCTGGTTGTGGCTCTTTCAGAATCTTCGTTGACAGTTTACGCATTTATTACGCGAAAAGAACTGGCACGAGAAACCGGGCTGAAAAAAATGGGATACGCTCCGAACGGTGAACATACCTTTAGTTGCTCAATAATGAGCCGCATTATTCGGCTTTGGCACCTTGCCGGTACATGGCAGGTTGCCGGGCGATCGTAGGGCCAGTCCCTAACGCCACTCTTAATACGCTATACAATATACAACAGGAATGCGTTTTTGTCAAGTGCTTTTAGAAGAAAATATTGAATTTATGATCAATAGAGGAAACTGAAAGGCACCTGAAGCCTTTTTTAGGGGCTTAGGTAAAAATGGACTTATTTAATGCCATCCGGATATCCACTGGAAAAAGTAAAACACCAATGCCACAGTTCATAAATAATGCCGTATTTGTTATCCCTGGGATAACTGAGATAAAACCCAGGTGGTTCTCTTTTCCCTCTGAAGCTAATCGGAGATTCTACGCAACATCCGACTTGCCTATTTCGATAATCTCAAAACTAAACTCGCCGCGAGGAATCGTAACTGACGACTTTTCTCCAACAGCCAGCTCGAAAATAGCATCTCCTACCGGTGACTGGAACGAAATGCTTCCATTGTCAAAATCGGCATCGTTAGGTCCGAGTAATTGATAGGTTACATTTTTCTGGGTATCCAGATCCAGCAAAGTCACAACCGTGCCGAAGTGCGCCTTGTCGCATTCAATTGTCGTACAGTCGACTACTTCCGAGTGGTTGATCGCACCCCTCAATTCGCCCAAACGCCCATCGATAAAGCCCAGCCGCTGTCTGCCGTAAATATACTCGCCATTTTCCTTCAGATCGCCATGCTCACGAGCTATACCTACTCTTTTACTGACTACAGTCCGTTCGATTTCAAGCTCGGCCAGTTCTTCTTTGAGTTTGTCGTATCCGGTTTTTGAAATCGGAATCAAATTAAGCATAAAAACAATTCTCCACATATTAAACACTATATCACATAAATTAAACAAACCGCGGATAATTTTATCAAACACCCCAACCAAAAGCAACCAAAAAAATCAAACAATCCCCCAGAACCCAAACCGCAAAACAAACAGCAGCCCTAAGCGCAAGCGCCGGGCTAATCGCACAATGCAAAAAAACATAATTAGTAATTAATAATTGTTTCCCCGCCCCCACACAGAAGCGCGAGTGCGCGAGCACTCCGAATAAAACCCCAACAAAAACAATCCCCCGTCACTCAACCGTAAAACCCTGTCATCCCGAGTGAAGGGCCAAAGGCCCGAAGCCGAGGGACCTCGTGCCTCAACAATAACAACACCACTAAACCCAAACACAAAACCCCGTAGGATGGGCTGTGCCCATGCTGTGACTACCAATCAATTTGAGGGCTGCGCCTATACTGATAATTTTGATCATGCACAAAATTGATCGTAGTACTTTAATATCAAACTGGTTGTTGTTGTATTATCCATTAGGCTTTCATTATCCTTCTTTAAACCGCTAAAGGTTGACAGTATATATTCAACGTCATCACGTTTAATGCCATAAAGAATAAAAAACGCTGCGTCAAGTTCGGCCATAAGCTTTGACCTCTCTGCACTTTCCCACTTATGAACATTACCCGTAAAACCGGCAGCCTCGGCAAGAGGAACCATGTCATTACTCGTACAACTAAGCTTTAAAACCCGTTCTGAAATCCAATCTGCCAAAGTTTCATTCTCTCTCCAGGGGCAGGCATCTTCATAAAAGTCCGGCGTAAACATTGGAAGCTGTTCAATGATGAAATAATTTAAATGTAATCCTCCAACCTTTTGGCGAGCAATAAAATCAAATGGATAGCTATTCAGATTTGCAAGCAGGCAACACTGAGTTTTATAATGCACATCTTCATTAAAACAAATAAATGGTGCCGAGTTAACAACTGCTGAATAAGGTATAAAAGCAGCGATCATTGTGCGTTGATTAGTAGAACTTGTAACATCTTTAAAAGAAAGAAAGCAGGATTGTTCTTCACTACCCAAAGCAGCAGATACTTCGCTCGTATCCACCCACCACCGAGGCGTTGCAAAATGTTCAGGATTCTGGTGTTCTACCAGAGTAGCCGCAACTGTCTGCCCCTGCCGAATCCAGTTCTCGTCGTTAACCACCACACTTGCCGCCCGATGGTCATACATCTGCACCATCTTAGCCTCATACAAAGGCAAAAAAACTTTTTTGCCTTTCCTCCAGTTCGGCCCATCCTGCCTGAATTTTCTAGCCTTAAGCTGTTCGCCGGTCGTAAAAAGCTCTGCATCATTAGTTTGATGGAACATTGTAGCAAACTTTAGCCCCCACGGATTGCCGCCTTTTTTACGTGACTTATCAATCAGGACCGGCACCCGCTTATAAACATACTTTGTTATCTGCGCATCTCTGTTTGATCGAAATACCGGACAAGTATGCGTATTTGGATTTATCAGTTTAATGTCATCGGCGGAAAGCACAATATGCCGGTTCTTGTCTCTGATCTCTTCCATTTTGTGAGCAAAAAAAGCAAAGTCAATACTTTCGCTTTGCTTTTCCGCACCACTGAACAATAGAATTGAAAACTTGAATGATCGATGCACATCAGTGAAAATTGGCACTTTATTCTCAAAGTCATAAAGCCCGTATAATGCTTTGTCATTCACAAGCTTGCCAAAAAAGTCTTTAGTAGTCTTATCTGTGGAAATCCCGGACGGCACAAGAATACCCACAACGCCATAATCCGAAACAATTGTATGTGCAAGCTCAGCAAAAACCGCGTAAGTATTAATATCACCTTTGCCCGTCAAAGGATACCTGCCGGACTTCCGCACGTATTCCAGATCTTTACCTGACTGTTCCAATGCTGCCAAATACAACGCATATAACTCAGGATTTTTCGTTTTTAATTCTTCTATGAGTTCTCGTCTTTTTGCGGCATTATTAGCGCTGGCAATATCTTTGTCACGACCATCGAAAAACTCTCTTTCCTGTAGCTTAATTCTCTCCCATGGCGGATTACCTATCACACAGTCAAAACCGGGCTTTTCTCTTGCGAAGATTTGCGGAAAAGTTTCTTCCCAATCCATAGCCGATGGATGCACATTCAGATCGGACACAAGACTGTTGCCGCTAACGATATTATTCGACAGATCGGCAAGCGTCTTTCCTTTATCCGCCGACCGTATCCAAAGAGCCAACTGTGATATTTCAACCGCCTCCGGTGAAAGGTCGACACCGTAGATGTTTTCATTCAGAATAATATGCGGTATCGCTTCATGTAATTCCTCAACATCCTCGCTCTGATGTGATAAATGGTTCAGGATTTCTAAATAAAGCTCTTCAAATGTTTCATACGCCTGTATCAGAAAAGCCCCGCTTCCGCAAGCCGGGTCAACAACCTTTATATTACGAAGTATCTCAAAACACTTGTGCCAGTAATCAACAATCTTTTCGTCAGGTTCCGAAGTATCTGCTTGATCTTTTGTTATTCCATATTGCTCAGCAAGTTTTTCAATTATTTCGTATGCGAGTTTTTTTTTCTTTTTGTAGTATAAAGAAGTTAGTGGGGCATTTATAATTTTTAAAAATCCAGATGGCTTACGTCTTTTTTCAGGAATTTTAATTTGCAATTTTCCTGATAAATATTTTCCCGTTAAAGAATTTTCATTTTTTTCCAACTCTTTTGGCGTTCCAACCGCCATAATTTCACCACCTAAAATTCCTGCTTGTGGTCCTAAATCAATTAAATAATCAGCAGCC
>CAYZEH010000208.1:0-4695 GCA_964477135.1 uncultured Pirellulales bacterium
GCACTGTGGTGCGTTCAACTTCAGAAGGTATAGCAATTCGTTTTAACAGGCCGATCGAACTATTTGTTTAAATTCCTTTTAATTTTCAACAATCCTGAGAGTGGGGGTCTGGCCACAGGACCATCTTGATATAATAGATAAAACGTTCAAGTTTTGTGTTCAATAAGACCGTAACCGGCCCTTTTTAGGGTCAAAAACACACTTTTAAGAGAAGAAGAACACGGGCAGATGGCGAGAGCAAAACGGCATTTCCTTCCAGGTCACGTTTGGTAATAAAATCAACTCTTGATTTTATAAAAAGTCTCAAAGCATAGCTGCCTGCCCCGTTAAATGCATTTCTCTATTTTTGGAGCGACGATCCATAAATATTAATAAGATAGCGTGGCCTGACCTCGACTGCGGAATCTTGACCGGAAAGCCGAACTGAAGGGGGGATGGGAAACACAAGATGTAGGGTCGGGGGCAAATCTGAATTAGCCAATAAATTTTAATAAGTTAGATCGATATTTAAACAGTATCACAACCTGTTGACATAACTAAATATTTCATGTAACGACAAGTTGTGTTGTAAAACCGAATATCAAAAGGAAGGAGATCGCGATGAAAATCTATGCTAAACTTATCACGATATTATTTGTAACACTGCTATTAGGTTGTACCGGGTCGAGCAAATACATGAATAAAGCTTCAGCTCCCGGAGGTTCTTTGCCGGGCAAAGCTTTGGTGTACTTCATGCGACCGTCTGGTTTAGGTTTTGCTATCCATTTCCAAATTTGGGAAAATTATCGTTTAATTGGACTTAGTCAGGCAAAATGTTATTTTGCATATGAGTGCGATCCTGGCAAGCATCTCTTTATTGGCCGTGCTGAAAATAAAAGAGCGGTAGAAGCGGACCTTGAAGCAGGCAAGACATACTATATTATTACCCAGGTCAAAATGGGAGGATGGAAAGCTCGTATGGGGTTTATCCCTGTCACACGGGGTTCGGAATACTGGGATAAAGTAGAACTTTACAAGCAAGAACTTAGTTATATGGTACCTCAAAAAGAGGTTGTCGAACAATGGGAGGCTAAAAGAAAAGGAAAGATCAACGCTGAACTTAATGAAATCATAAATTACATTAAAACGCCTGAAGGGCAGAAATATGTCCTTAAACTTAATAAAGAAGATGGAAGGTAATGTTAAAAAGATAAGGTGCACTCGCGGTTAAGCCTAACAAAGGAAAAAGGGTGTCCGATGTGAATTAATTTTTTTTTATCTTTTCTTTTTTATTATCCTTAGAAAAATCAACTCTCAACAATTGGAGGTGCAAAAATGAAACGTAAATTAATTCTTTTAAATGTTATCGTGGCTGTTGTCTTAATTTTTGCTGCATCTGCTCACGCAATTTTTTGTCACAAGTGTGGAGCCAACAATCCAGATGATAGTATATATTGTGTAAAATGTGGCGCAAAATTACTACCCTTAGAGAAAACAGATATTTATGGTAAGGCTTGTGATTTGTTTAACCAAGAGGAATATAATCAAGTAATTTCAACATTAACTGGCTATTGTGTATCTAATCCAAAAGATATAAAATCCCAAATACTTCTTGCTAAAGCATATTTAGAAAAGTGTGACTTTCTTAAGGAACAAGATAATAAACAGTATAAAACTTTAGTCTATAAACCATTTGAAATTGGGAAAAGAATTATTTTACCTCGAGATCAGTACCTATCTGAAGGGTTATACATATGTGGCCGGAGCTTTCTTATTAATCATAGGGCCAACAAAGCTGCTAGATATATAAAAAAGGCTATTAAATTATCAACATCACCGCCTGCTGAATATTTTATAACATTAGGAGATGTTCAATTTGCTTTAGCAAAAAATGAGGACCCAACGGAAAATGAAGATTTCAAATATGTTGCGGCAGAAAAAACGTATAAAAAAGTTATCAATATGGAAATTCCAAACAACGAGAAAGGAAAAGCATATTATAAGTTAGGTGCTCTAAATTTATATCTTAATAAAAAGAGAGATGCCAAGCAGGCCTTTGAGTCCGCCTTACAATTTGCCAAGGCCAATTCTTTAATTTCAAGAATTCGCAGCAAGTTGGAATCGCTGTAAACTTAAACTGATAGAATGCAATTCATGAGCCTAAATTCTTCATGAAAAATTAATAGCAGTTTTGGTATACTCCCTTTCCACCCTGTCTCTGTGGGTGTAGCCGGAATTATAGCTGCAGAAAGGATAAAGCTTGCCATCAGGTGCTGTGTAATGAATAGCGCACCGTCTAACCCGCTGAAGATCATAATTGTAATTATCCATAAAATGCATGGCAAACAGAAAAATAGTCTTATAGGCGTGGCCTTTGTATTTTTCCGTCCAGGTAAATTTCTTATCCGTGTATCCATCTAATGTCCGGAGAAATTTGTTAAAGGTCAATCCTTCGGGCGCATTCTCGGGATTGAAGTGTTTGCGCAATAAATTTAATGAACTGAGTTTTGAAAACATCTTGATACGCCGTTTCTTGGTTTTCTCGGCCAGTTGATTAATGTCTTTTAAAAGATTGTACAAATCGACAAACCGGGTAATTGGAACGGCATTTTTGTTTTTATCGACAAACAGAATGGACAACAGACCGCAGTGGGGATGACATGAATAATTGATGACACTTTTACCGCTTAAAGCTTCGGCCAATGATACAAAAGGAGTGCTTACATTCAGTGAAAACCAGTCTTTCATCGGGTCGGTTAAGCCGGTCTGGCGGCTGATATCATGTACAATGTCTGCAAGTGTATATCTTTGTTTCAGTCTGTACTCTTCAGAATACCGGCCGGTAAAGCATATGGGTTGAAAGGAGATGCCGGTTATAATGTTCAGGTTTTCGAGGGTAAGCTTAATCAGGTCGCCAAGTTGGTGGTTGTTGACGTCTCTGATTATCGTCGGCACCAGGATAACTCTCAAGCCGGCTTTTCCTGCGGATTCAATTGCCTTTAGTTTGGTGTCCAGCAATTTGCGGCCCCTGATTTTTTCAAACACGTCATCGGTCACACCATCCATCTGTAGATAGACGTACTGCAAGCCGGCTTCTCTGGCCTGCATTGCAAACTCAGGATCAGCCAGCTTGATACCGTTGGTACCCACCTGAATATGGGTAAATCCAAGCTCTACTGATGCTTTTACGATCTTGAAAAAGTCAGGATGAAGCGTCGGTTCGCCCCCTATAAATTGAATCATATTGCAGGGAGCTGGTCTGGTTTCACGGAGCCTTTGCATCATTATGCAGATTTCTTCAAAGGAAGGCTCTATTTTGTATTTGTTCGAACTGGCAAAACATGTGGGACAACCTAAATTACACCTGCTGGTCAGATCGATATTTCCAACAGCAGCATGGGTAAGATGCATATTGCAGATACCACAATCCGAAGGGCAATTTTTGGCGTTTGTCACCAGCGGATTGGAAAATCCCTGCCCGTCTTTGAAATACCACTTTTCCATTTCCAAAAATATATTAACATCAGATGAAATGATATCATTAAACTCTCCATGATCAGGGCATTCTTTGGTCATGACAACCTTGCCGTCTTTTTCATATTGTGTTGCTGGGATAACCTTCAGACACTCAGGACAGAGGGATTGTGTTTTTTTGGGAAGCCCCATGACAAGGGGCGGTATAAAGCTGCCTGTTAATGTGCGCTGCTTTTTATCAGAATAAAGATGCTGCTGTTCAATAACCATGTCACCTGTATCAAGCATATTGCTTATACCTCCAGAAAAAGTTACTTTGGCAACAAAATCCGTATCATTTCTGTTAATAGATTTCAATATAAAAACTCAAGTTTCTGCCCTCCCAACTTTTATGATAAATGTTGCACTTTTTATGACAGAATTTTTTATAGCATCATGTAACGTCTTTATGGATGAGATGCTGGTTGCTGGACACTGTATTCTCAATTTTAAAAAGAAGTTATCCTTACTATCTTGAGAGTCTAAAGTCCTTACGTCATGCCGGACTTGATCCAGCATGCACGATCCATATGATACTGATAATATTTTGGATTCCCGCTTTCACTGGAATGACGATAATAATTACATAAACGATTTTTTAAAGTCACCCGAACTTTTTGAGATGTTACGATTTTACGTCCGTTTGATTTTTCCACGGAGTACACCTATTCACAATCCAAGATTTGATAATCATATAAAGGGCTTCGATTTGTACTCAGGACGATTTTGTTTTGATCCGGAGCTGGTCAAATACGTTTTGCTCGTCAAGCGTGACATTTTCCTTTTGTTTGAGGGATACATTTGTCGAGAATAAAAGTCGGTTGGTAAATGATTCGCTACGCAGATGTGTAGCAACGAAAAATGTCACTACAGCCTGACGCGCTGGAAAAAAAAAAAGACACCTCCCCATCCATAGCACAAAATGCTATGGACCAGTACGTATTTTACGTAACATAAACATATTGGATATAGGAGGTGTCTTATGAGAGCATACGCTGGAATCGATTTACATTCAAGCAATAATTACATCGGCATTATGGATCAGGATTACAAAAGGCTATTTGGCCGGCGGCAACCAAATGATCTGAACAATGTGTTAAAGGTTTTGTAACCATTCAAGGCTGATCTGAAAGGTGTTATGCGTTGAATCCACTTACAACTGGTACTGGCTTGTGGATGGGTTGCAGCAACATGGGTATACGG
>CAYZEH010000209.1:0-2788 GCA_964477135.1 uncultured Pirellulales bacterium
CACTTAATTCTCTAGAACTTGTTTTACACTCAACCAACGCACCAAGCTCCCCCCCAGAAAGCTTTGTCGCCCCGTCTGCAACACAAGTTAAAGGCCTGGAAATATGACCCGCAAGAACAGCGGAAAGAACACTCCCCAACAACGTAGCAACCATAATAATCAATAAAAATATCAACATAATATTCTTTGCGATATCATTAAAGGGCTGTTCGAGTGTCCCCACATAAAGCATGCCGATGATTTGACCATTTATGTCCTTTATAGGCTCATAGGCTGTCTTATACCAATCGCTTACCACAAATGCTCTGTCTGTCCATGGCAGCCCTTTTAATATAACTTGATTATAAACATCCTCTGAAACACGGGTACCAATTGCACGCTTACCATAGGCATCCATAACATTAGTAGATATCCGCAAATCTTCTTGAAAAATAGTTACCGTCCCAACGTCTTTACCTTTGTATTTAAGCCCCTGATAGACAATTTCTTTAGCCCTATCAACTATGCCATAGTTTTTATTTAGAAGATTACCGCCATAAAGCACGCCTATCAGTTTGTTGTTATAATCAAAAACCGGGGCAGCTGCCTTAATACACATTGCCAAAGTTTGCTTTTCTTCATTGGCAGGTCTGGCCTTAGGCGTTGGAACAAATTCCATATAAGCCTGCTCTACCAATCTTGGACTTTCTTTGAGCAACTCTTTTTCACTTATTATTTCAGTTCCCCCAACCGTTTTTTCTTCGGATAGAACTCGGCTTACTAACTCATCTTCTGCCTGACTGTCACCTATAATAGTTGGGTTGCCTGCTCTTACCTTAACTCTGCCGTCTTTATCGGTCAGTGTTAATATATCCAGAGATTCACTTGCCCTTATTTCCTCCAATTGGCTTTTGAGTGTTTCCATGTCATTGGATACAAGCGCGTCTTTCAAAAAAAAACGTACTGCCGTAAAATGAACAATATTACCTACATCTCTGGTTTCCTGTTTATAAACTGCTCTTGCAGAATTTAAGTCGTGTTTAACTTTTACCTGGGCCTTGTCTAAGATATCTTTCTTTATAAAATAAAAACCAACAACAGCTATCGACACTGACAGCAAAACAATAACTGCCATATGCGAAAACATTATTCTTGTTTTTAAAGCTCTCATTGCCATTTATTTAAATCCAATAGTTTTACTGACTCTGACATACATCACAAATAGCTGCCATTAACTCTTTCCTATCAAAAGATTTAATGTGATAATAAAAAATGTCCTGCTTACGTATTTCTAATTCCAAATCCATATCATTCTTTTCTGCCGTCATTATTATTTTCACGTTAGGATCAATTGCCTTTATAATTGAAACCGCGTCATAACCCTTGATTTTCGGAAGATTGACATCCATAACAATGCAGTCAAACTCTACATCTTTGATCCTATCCACGGCCTCTGTAATACACGTACTGCTTTCTACCTCGAAACCTTCTTGAATCAAATCCGAAAACAACCTGTAAACAGCCATTGTATCCGGGTCTAAAATCAAAATTCTTCTGCATCCAACACTCATTTGAAACCTCTGAAAAAAACCTTCGAGATAAATTTTTAATTCACATGAGTGTATATACGCAACTGTTGTGCCAAAAATAGAAAAAAATGCGCAATCCCCCTAAGTATCTTTCTAAAAAGATGTTACCTGTTTTCTTGAAACCCCAATTAATTTAAAGAAGCCAAATTTACGGGAACTTATCCCCCATCATCGGGGCAAAACGCCCCAACAATCTATTCCATACCGTACCCTTTTAACTTCATGCGAAGTGTTTTCCTATCTATCCCCAAAGCCTCTGCGGTCTTTGCCCTATGCCCATCAAATTTTTCAAGCATTTTAGCAATGTGCTTTTTTTCCATATCCGCCAGACTCTTAGCACCACCACTATACGACCCAGCCGATTCAATATTCAAGCCATAATACAACAGATCAGATGGCTTGATAACATCATCTTCGGTTAAAACCACCGCCCGCTCGATTGCATTTTCCAACTCCCTGACATTCCCTGGCCAATCATATTTAACTATCGCATCCATGGCCTCTTTTGAAATCGCCTTTATGACCTTACCTCTCTTTTTATTGTACTTTTCCATAAAGTGGTCAGCAAGCAGCGGTATGGCACTTCTTCTTTCACGCAAAGGCGGCAAAGTAATCGGAACAACGCTCAACCGATAAAACAAATCCTCCCTGAATGTCCCCGCCTTTACAGCCTCGGCCAAATCCTTATTAGTAGCTGCGATGATTCGAACATCTACCTTAACAATTTGTGAACTCCCAACCTTAGTAATCTCACGTTCTTGCAGTACACGAAGTAATTTTGTCTGGATGCTGAGTTTGACATTGCCAATCTCATCAAAAAAAAGAGTCCCTCCATTTGCCAATTCAAACCGACCATACTTCGTCTCTGTTGCTCCAGTAAAAGACCCCTTAACATGGCCAAACAATTCACTTTCAAAAAGACTTTCCACCAAACTGCCGCAATCTACCGCAACAAAAGGCTTATCACTTCTGCTGCTGTACCGATGTATCGCTCTTGCAATCACCTCTTTGCCCGTCCCGCTCTCACCTGTAATTAAAACAGTCGCATCAGTAGGGCCAACTTTTTTTACCAATTGCTCAACATCTTTCATCGATTCGTCGCTGCCGATAACTATCTGCGAACCAAGCCCTGTCTTTAATTCATTCCGCAACAAAACATTTTCTAAAGTAAGCTCTCTGGTAGTCAAAGCACGCTTGACTATCAACCGAAGGCTTTCCGG
>CAYZEH010000209.1:2888-4676 GCA_964477135.1 uncultured Pirellulales bacterium
TTGGTAGTGAAAAACGGCTCAAATATTTTCTCCAAATTTTCCTGCTC
Organism: uncultured Pirellulales bacterium; assembly: GCA_964477135.1. GTDB lineage: Bacteria > Planctomycetota > Phycisphaerae > Sedimentisphaerales > Anaerobacaceae > JAGLTN01. The sequence goes on from CAYZEH010000209.1 coordinate 2,936, forward strand.
TATACCACAACCGGTATCTCTGAATTCAATTTCGATATTTTTCTCATCTGGCGTCACCTTAGTTACTACCGTAAGTTCACCCTCACCTCGCATAGCATGGGCGGCATTTAAAACAATATTCGTAAAAACCTGTTGTATCTGCCCAACATCAACCAAAATCCATGGCAATGAAGAACATAAATTCCTTGTTATCGTTATATTACGAAACAATGCCTGGTCACGCGTTACCGCTAACGTCCGTGCCAAAATACCATTAATATCAGCATCCTGAACTTTAGGCTCGGTCTGATGGGCAAAATCGAACAATCCTTTAACAATATACTTACATCTTGACGCCTCAGCTATCGTTTTCTCCAGATTCTTACGCAACACATCTTTTTGATCCAAATCCTCCAACGCCAAATGGGTATACATCAAAATAGCACCAAGCGGATTATTGATTTCATGAGCAACCCCAGCTGACAACTGCCCCAATGTCGCCAACCTTTCCGATTTCATTATTTGCTCATCTGTATATTCTTTTAGCTTTTCATCTCTGTCCTTCAACGATGATGCCATTAAATTAAACGTCTGACCAAGCTCTGACACCTCATCTCCTTTTGTGGTTTTGACCCGGTAATCAAGATTACCCTTTGCCCACTGACCTGAGGCGAATATTAACTCTTTGATTGGACGCAAAACACCCTTAGCAAGCATATTGGAGACAACCACAGCGATGATCATACCGCCAAATATCATACCAAGGAATATCAAAACAGCCCTGTTTCTCATATCAACGAACTTTTGTTCCTGCATCCCAACCGAAAGTACACCAACTACTTGTCCCAATGTGTCTTTTATTGGCTCATAGGCGGTTATGTACCATTTATCAACCACAAATGCTCTATTTATCCAAGGCGTACCTTTCGCCACCACCTGCTCGTAAACCTCTTTAGACATCCGGGTCCCGATTGCGCGATTGCCGTTTCCGTCTAAAACATTAGTGGCAATCCGAGTATCTCCCTGAAAAATAGTGGACACGCCAATGTCAGCTCCTCTGTATTTAATGTCTTGGTATGTAGTCTTTTTTACCTTATCAACAAGCCTATAGTTTCGATTAATCAAGTTACCGCCATACAATACTCCAATTAATCTGCCCTCATGGTCAAAAACAGCTGATGCCGCTTTCATACACATTGCCGAGGTCTGCACCGCATCCAGCTTTTGAATTGACTTTGGAGTAGAAATAACTTCTGTATATGCTTGTTGTGCCAGGTCATTACCTTCTTTTATTAATTCTTCCTCTTTTAGTATTACTGTACCAGCAAAGAATTTATTACCTGACAACACCTGGCTGATAAGCTGGTCATACCTCTGATTATCTCCAAAGGCGGATGCATTCCTTGACCTGACAATAACATGCCCATTTTTGTCTGTCAGAGTTAATATGTCCAGCGATTCGACTTTTCTTATTTCGTCCAGTTCTTCTCGGAGTGTTTTAATATCATTTGCTAAAATTTCACTCCTCACAAGGAATCTTAAAGCAGTGAATCGGACAACATCTTTTATTCTTTCCGTCTCTCGTTGATATATTTCACGAGCCGAATTAAGATCGTTTTTTACGTTGTCCTGGGCTTGATTAATTATACCTGTAACAATAAGTCGCATACCTACTAAACTAGCAACCAAACCGCATATAATAATCACTGTCAAAAAGCTTATATTTAATTTCGTTCGTAATGAAATCTTCATAATTTTTTTC
>CAYZEH010000210.1:0-4671 GCA_964477135.1 uncultured Pirellulales bacterium
TTGCAATCGGTATTTACGAATGCTGATAGCGAGCCTGAAACACAGGTTAGATGGCTGTGGTTACGGGATTGCAGCGGGGTTTATAACCTTGCGGCGGGTTGATTGCTTTTTTGGTTAAAGGCTGTTAATTCGGTGTGAGCGGCCCAGCGGAGCTGTAGTTGACCGGAATAACATATAAGGTTTATCAGGAAAGAAGGTTTAGAAAATGTGCAGCAAGTCTGAAAGACCGGCAACACCTGCCGGCAAGGCCGTCGCGAGGACGGGAGCTAAAATTATTGTTGATACCCTTATCGATCTTGGTGTCGATACGATGTTCGGTTATCTTGGCGGGGTTGTGCTTCCATTGTTTGACGAGCTTTATGAGGCTCCAATCAATTTTATCATCCCGCGTCATGAGCAGGGCGGATGTCATATGGCAGATGCTTATGCCAGGGTTACGGGCAGGGTCGGTGTTATTGTAGTGACGAGCGGACCTGGGGCTTGTAATCTTGTTACGGGTCTTGCCAATGCGATGCTTGATTCGGTTCCTTTGGTTGCTTTGACGGGGCAGGTTCGTACGGATCTTATTGGTAATGATGCTTTTCAGGAGGCGGATACTACCGGAATAACCAGGCCTGTAACTAAGCACAATTGTATTGTCAAAGACGTTAAGGACCTTGAGCGAATTATCAGAGAGGCTTTTCATATTGCTTCTACTGGTAGGCCTGGGCCTGTTTTGGTAGATATTCCGGTTGATATTGAGATCGATAAATATAAATCTGATAAGCCTGCGGAGCTTGATTTGCCGGGCTATAAACTGAAAAAGGCAGGTCACGCAAGGCAGATACATACAGCTGCTAATGCAATCAATAAATCTAAGAGGCCAGTTCTTTATGTTGGCGGCGGGGTAATAACTGCCGGTGCAAGTCAAGAGCTTGGTGAGCTTGCGGATAAGGCTAATATTCCGGTTACTATGACGCTGATGGGGCTTGGCAGTTATGACCAGTCTAAGGAACGGTCGCTTGATATGCTTGGTATGCATGGTTCGGCGTATGCTAATTATGCAGTTCAGCAGTGTGATCTTTTGATAGCTGTCGGGGCGCGTTTTGAAGACAGGGTTACCGGTAAGGTTAAGAGTTTTGCACCTAATGCGAAGATCATTCATATTGATATCGACCCGGCGAGTATTTCAAAGAATGTCGGGGTTGATATTCCGGTTGTTGGTGATGCAAAGGATATATTGAAAGCACTAACGAAGGAAGTTGAATTTCAGGAAAGAAAAGAATGGTTTGAACTGATAGGACAATGGAAAGCCAAACATGTGTTTAGCTATGACAGGAAGGCGGACGTAATTAAGCCTCAATATGTTATCGAAGAGGTTTATAACCAGACTAAAGGCAAAGCTACAATTGCCACTGGTGTTGGTCAGCACCAGATGTGGAGCGCCCAGTTTTATAAGTACAGCAGACCAAGACAGTTAGTTACATCCGGTGGGCTTGGTACGATGGGCTTTGGATTGCCTGCTGCTATTGGTGCGCAGATCGCCAAGCCTGGTGATCTGGTTGTATTGTTTGACGGCGATAACAGTTTTAATATGACGATGACGGAGCTTTCGACTGCGGTTGAGCATAAGCTTCCGATCAAGATATGTATTCTGAATAACGGCTATATGGGTATGGTTCGACAGTGGCAGGAGCTGTTTTACGGCAAACGCTATTCGAAGAGTCATATTCAGAACCCGGATTATGCTGATGTTGCCAAGGCTCTTGGCGCAGAGGGTATGATGGTTGATAAGAAAGCGGATGTTGCTGGTGCGGTCAGGAAGATGCTGGCGTATAAGGATGGGCCTTTCCTGATCGATTTCAGGGTTGAGCGGGAAGAAAATGTTTGGCCTATGGTTGCTGCTGGTAAGGGTCTGCATGAGATGGACGGGCTTGATATACTGGAAACTTTGGCTTAATTCAGGCAGGGAAAGTGAGATAAAAATGAAACATATAATAAGCGCTTTAGTTGAAAATAAGCCCGGCGTACTTGCACGCGTTGCCCAGATGTTTGCAGCCAGGGCTTTCAATATAGATTCACTTGTCGTTGGTCGTACAGAGGACCCTTTATTGAGCAGGATGACGATAGTTGTTGTTGGCGATGATAGGGTTGTTGAGCAGGTGCGTAAACAGTTAGCGAAGATAATTTCGGTTGTGAAGGTTAAGGATTTTGTTAGTCAGCCTGTTGTTGCGCGGGATTTGATGTTGATAACAGTTACAGCACCTCCTGAGAAAAGACCCGAGATACTTTCTCTGGTAGAGATGTTCAGGGGCAAGGTTGTTGATATTGGTCAGAAATTTCTGATGCTTGAGATCAGCGGCCCTGAGGCTAAGATCGAAGCATTTATTAAGGCTTGTAAGCCTTACGGGATCAAGGATGTTGCCAGGACAGGAACGATCGCGATGACGAGGCACTCATTAGAAGGCAGGGACAGCAACTCTCAATAGAGAGGCTTTTTGAGCATTGAATCGTGTTTTTCGGTATGCTGCTATGTCGAAAAGGGTTATTTATTGCTTGCCTGTTAAAATACACAGGATATAATTGTGTGCTTCCAGCTTTTGGTCTGGAAACATGTTTTTTGTTATTTATGTAAAAACTGAATGAAATTTATTACCTTTATTTTAAGAAAAAAGGAGAACTTTTAAGATGGCACTTACAATTTATTATGAAAATGACGCACCGATAGATGCACTTAAGGGCAAAAAAGTTGCAGTTATTGGTTTTGGCAGTCAGGGACATGCTCACAGTATGAACTTGCGTGACAGCGGTATCGAAGTTGCGGTAGCGGAGCTTGAGGGTACAGATAACTTCAAGTTTGCAACTGAGCAGAAATTTAATCCCGGCGGTATTAAGGCTGCTATGGATGGTGCTGCTTTGGTAATCGTTACTTTGCCGGATGAGGTTCAGGCGAAGGTTTATGAGGCACAGATCGCTCCTAACCTTATTGCCGGTCAGACGCTGGGTTTCTGTCACGGGTTTAATATTCACTTTAAATATATTACACCGCCTAAAGATGTTAATGTTGTAATGATCGCGCCGAAAGGCCCCGGACATCTTGTTCGCAGCGAATATGTAAAGGGCGGCGGAGTTCCTAACCTTGTGGCTGTTCAGCAGGATGCTACGGGCGACGCAAAAGCAATTGCGTTGGCATGGGCCAATGGTATCGGCGGCGCAAGAGCTGGTATTATTGAGACTACATACCAGGAAGAAACAGAGACAGACCTCTTTGGTGAGCAGGCAGTATTGTGCGGCGGATTGAGCGCATTGATCAAGGCGGGGTTTGAGACTTTAGTTGAGGCTGGCTATCAGCCTGAGATCGCATATTTTGAATGTATGCACGAAGTTAAGCTGATCGTTGACCTGATGTATCAGGGCGGAATTAACTATATGAGGTACAGCGTTTCTAATACTGCTGAGTATGGCGACTTGAGCAGGGGCCCGAGAATCGTTACTGACGGAACCAAAGCGGAAATGAAAAAGATACTTTCTGAGATTCAGAGCGGTGAATTTGCTAAGGAATGGGTCGAAGAATATAAAAACGGGCTAAAGAACTTCAACGCATTGTACGATAAAGACCATGATTGTCAGCTTGAGACGGTTGGCAGAAAGCTTCGAAAAATGATGAAATGGATCGATTCCAAAGAAGCCTGATGCCTGAAAGTTCGAGATTATTGGACCTTTAAGGGAAAAGCTATGAGAAGTGTTAAGTTAGTTGCGTGGACGAGTTGTTTATTTTTTAGTTTCTGTCTGAGTGGCTGTTTTATGACAGATTTTGTTACGCCTGAAGGGCCTCCTAAGGATAAGGTGGTAGCAGAGAGCTATTTGAGTACGCAGCTTAAGGTTACTGATGCTGCTGAGGTTTTGAATACGGTTCATTTGCCGGAATATACGGTTCTTAGCCAGAGCAGCAGTGTTATCGCGGCTTCCGGACAGAAGATCAAAGGCTATAAGAACTGGTTCAATATGGTTGCTTTTGATGAAGATCAGCTTACAGCGACCAGGAAGTATATTTTTGTTATAAATGAGAAGCCGAAGGTTTTGTTTAATGATACGTGGCCTTTGTTTATTTATGACAGTGAGTGCGTTTTGCCGATGGAGATACTCGAGGAGCCTTATGCTGACGAAAGCTCAAGGCGAATTGCTGTTTTGGAGTATATCAAAACGACTCTTGCTGAGGATATGGATGAGGTCAGGGCTGACAATAAGGAACTGGCGGCTTTGGGTATGGTGATCAATCAGACGTTTGGCAGGTTGCTGATTAAGCTTAAAGATTCACCGGCTTTGGCGACTAAGCTGGACGATGAAAAAGGTCTTGAATTTGACCATATAAATATGGATAAAGGCAAAATAAAAATGGTGATCGAAAGCGATATCGCTGTTGTGAAAATGCGTGCCGGTTCAAACTATAAGAAGTTTAAAGACCTTAAAGGTTTGTCGGATAAAGAAAAAGAAAAAATGGAGCAATAAGAGTATACAACTTTTTATTGGCCTTATACCGCCGGCAGGTGACCCCGACCGGCGGTTTTTTTATGCGCATTGGGCGGATGTGCCCCAGCTTCGTTGAAACTTCGCAGGGCAGGGAATGGGGTGAAAAAATCTGAGGGGGCAGTTCATTTTGGCATTGGGCAATTTTGAGGTGAAAATTTCATC
>CAYZEH010000211.1:0-3433 GCA_964477135.1 uncultured Pirellulales bacterium
TTTTATTCTAATTTATTCAGGATGTAGTCAACATCTACATTTTCCTCTGCGAGCCTATGCAGTTTAGCTATCTTTTCCGTGTCAAAAGAGCGAATCTTAAATTCCAGAGAAGCCATCTGCGAACTAACCCTGAAAGTATCTGCTTCGCTGCACAAAACAGGAACCGGACAATTATCAATCAGGTTTTTAAGCTCGTCTGTCATTTCCAGGTTGCCGGTCAGAATGATACCCCCTCTTTCAGGTTCTGGGTAGCCGGACAATACATCTATCGCCAACTTAATATTGTTTGTTCTGTCAGATGCAATTATAACAAGAGAGTTTTTTTCAATGTATTTTAATGCGTGCTTAGGCTCCATAGCTGCGATAATAGTATTTTCGATACTATTGAGGAGTTTATCCTCGCCGCAGATCACCTGGTAATTAAACTCTTCAACAAGCTGACCCACTGTAAAAAATATCAGCTCCTTCTCGTAAGGTATGACCCCAAGCAGTCTTGTGCCAAGATTCTTCAACCCCTGTTTTACAGTCATTGTGACCTTTTCTATCTTATCAGGCCGAACTTTATTAAGTATAACCCCTGCAACATCAACTGAGAATTGTTTGAAAAGCGAAAGATTAAGTGCTACCTCATCAAGAGGTTTGCCAATTCCGCCGGATGTAACGATTACTACTTTTGCACCGAGCAGCTGCGCAACTCTGGCGTTAGAAAGTCCAAAACAACTACCCACCCCTGCATGGCCTGTACCCTCAACGATTATCATAGAGTGTTTGTCACTCAATTCATTATAACAGGCAATTATCTTATTTTCCAAAGGCTCAACATCAGGATCAAAAACAAAATGTTTGGTAAATCCTCGTTCTATGGCTATTGGACTCAGACACGCTGGGTTATCCTTAATATCAAAAACCTTATGCACCAGAACCGCATCTTCGTCAATATTGTGCCCCTCGTATTTAACATAATGCTGTCCGACAGGTTTTATATAACCCGGATCAAGCCCTCTATCCCTTAATACCTGCATCAGACCAAGGCTGACACTTGTTTTACCGCTATCTTGAATTGTCGCACCGATATAAACAGGTTTCATATTTAACACCTAAAAAATACAGTCTTATTTTAATTTGTGCTAACTATGCCTTTTCAACACTGACCCTGGCATCAACTGCGATTGGTTTGGTGCCGGCAGGTCCCGCGAACATCGGGTTAATATCAAGCTCAACGATTTGTGGAAAATCGGTAACCAGCTGTGCAAGCCTCTGCAGATTCTCCGCCAAAAGATCGATATCGACGCCCTGCTGCCCTCTGACACCCTCAAGCAGTTTATAACTCCTGGTCTTTTTCATCATTGCCAATGCTTCTTTTTTTGTCAATGGTGCCAGTGCAAACTCAACATCCTTAAGCACCTCAACGAAAATACCACCAAGCCCGAACATTATCATCGCACCAAATTGCGGATCACGTTTAATACCAAGAATAATTTCTCTGCCGGCAGGTGACATTTCCTGAACATAAACGCCGATGAGTTTAGCCTCCGGCATCTTCTTCGGGATTTCAGTCATCATTGTATTAAACACAGCCTTAACTTCGTCCGCATTTTTCAAACCAACCTTAACACCGCCGACATCGGACTTATGTGATATATCAGGCGACCAGATTTTCATAACAACAGGATAACCGATTTTTTCTGCAAGCTTAGCAGCATCGTCCGCGGTTTCTGCGATATCGCCTCCAGGAGTTACAAAGCCGTAAGCTTTCAGAATTTCTTTAGCGTCCAGCTCACCAACTTCCCGCAGACCCTTTTCAAGGTGTGCATCGATAATGCCCTGAACCTTAGCCTTATCAGCCGCAAACACATCGAGCTTTCTTGCAGGCCTCTTACGCCACATAGCATAATCAACCATAGCCTTAATAGTTTTTACTGCTGCTTCCGGACAGTCATACTGTGGGATTCCACCCTTTCGCAAAACTTCCCAGCCGGGAAGAACTTTTTCAGCGCCAATAAAACATGCCAGAACTGGTTTTGTTGATTTTTTCTGAGTTATCTTTACAGCAGCTTCTGCGGTTTCCTTTGCCTGGCTCATAGCCTGTGGTGTCAAAAGCAAAAGAACAATATCAACATTAGGATCATCTAATGCCACATCAAGTGCAAACTCATAACGATCCGCCAAAGCATCTCCTAAAACATCGATAGGATTATTGACATTTGCCGCTGCTGGTAGATTCTCTGCAAGTTTCTTCTTAGTCTCATCTGTCAAAGCTGCAAAAGTAAGTCCCATCCCCTCGACAGCGTCAGTAGCCATAATACCGGCACCACCTGCGTTTGTTACTATCACAACCCTGTCACCTGCGGGCAATGGCTGATGCGCAAATGCCTGAGCAAAATCAAATTGTGTCTTAATCGAATCGCAACGGATAATACCAGTTCTCTCAAAAGCACACTGATAAGCTGTATCGCTGCCCGCAAGAGAGCCTGTATGAGAAGAAGCCGCCTGTGCGCCGGCACTGCTTGTACCGGATTTCATAAACAGTATAGGTTTCTTTCTGCTGATAGCCTCTGCTTTATTTACAAATTCAACGCCGTTGGTAATACTCTCAAGATAACCTGCGATAACCTTTGTCTCATCGTCAGCACCAAATGCTTCGATCGTATCCAGCTCATCAAGGTCACACTTATTACCAAAACTGACAAGCTTGCTGAAACCAATATCATTAGTGTTGGCCATATCAAGAATAGAAGAAAGAAGCGCACCTGATTGAGAAATATATCCGATCCCGCCCGGTATAGGCAATTTACCGCCGAAGCTTGCATTAAGCTTATTTGAAGGGACTAAAACACCAAGGCAGTTAGGACCAATGATATTTATGTTCGCTTTTTTAGCAATTGCAACAACCTGCTCTTCAAGCTCTTTGCCCGCTTTGCCCATCTCTTTGAAACCTGCGGTAATGATGATTACTGAGTGAACACCAAGTTTCGCACATTCTTCCATACAGCCAATTGTAAATTTAGCTGGAATAACAACGATTACCAAATCCACAACTTCACCAATACTGCTAAGGTTCGGATAGCATTTCAGTCCTTCTACCTCGTCAGCTTTGGGGTTAACTGGAAATATTTTTCCTTCATACTGGCCATCAATCATACTTTTAAGTATCTCGTAACCGACTTTTCCCTGCTGACGTGATGCACCTACAACAGCAACTGACTCAGGGTTGAAAAAATTCTTAAAACTCATACTGCAAAGCCCTTTCTAAACCTTTTTATAAGACCTGATAAAAAGTAATTATACTATTGTTTTAGCTGTCCTGATGCAAAACATTTTTTAATTTTTATGTTCGTTTCTGCACAATTTCAACATAATTTCCATGAATATTTTCACTTTGACCCCAACTTGAAACTATATTACCATTAAAATACTCTAAAGTAATGTTAAA
>CAYZEH010000211.1:3533-4662 GCA_964477135.1 uncultured Pirellulales bacterium
AAAGTAATGTTAAATTTCAAAATATAGGTCTGAAAAAATGTCCGATCAGAGAAAATATGTCATACAAAGACACCAGAAACAAGCTCAAAGCCTCCACTGGGACCTGATGTTGGAATCATCCGATGGTCTGGAAACTTACAGGCTCGACTCACCGCCCGAAAAAATAACAGCAAATCGCAAAAATACCGCTATAAAGATCTTCACCCATGACATAAAATTTTTAACATATCAGGGTCCGGTCAACAAAGGCGCAGGCTCAGTAAAGATCGCGGATGCCGGAACATTTCAACAGCTTGAATCTTCAAAGCAAAAAACCACCCTTAAATTTCAAGGCCGGCTCCTCAAAGGTCTTTTTGAAATGGTTCATATTAAAGATGACACCTACAGCTTCAACTATCTGTCCGATTAAGCAAATCCCTTTTTAAGTCTGTAAATAAAATTTTTCTTCAGCTGTTTTTCATGCAGTTTAGTGAGCAAGATCAGCGATACGATCGCACCAACAAGACACAAAGCCATATCTTTCTGACTGTCCCAGACATCACCCTGTGTGCCTAAAAAAGCCTCTGCACCAGTTGCTGTTATCTCGGCAACCGCCCATTCCAGCAGCTCATAACAACTGCTTATCGCAAGGCAGATACACACTATTATAAAAGAAAGCCATTTCCCCTTTTTCAAAGGCGTCGCAAGCATCAAAACCTCTCTGATAACAATAGCCGGTGCAAACCCCTGGAAAAAATGCCCCACCCTGTCATAATGATTTCTGCTTAATTCAAACGTATCACGCAGCCAGCTAAACAAAGGCACCTCAGCATAAGTATAATGAGCACCGATCAACAAAACTATAGCGTGAATCCATATCAGAATATAACAAATATTCGTAAGTCTGATTATGCGATAAAAAAACAAGATAACGACAGCCGCGATAACAACCGGAAATGCTTCTAAACACCATGTAAAAAAATCGGCGCATCCGACAAGCGACCAGCAGAAAATAACCGCCAAACTGACCAGCAAAGCCATGTGTAACTTGATATCCTCATTACTTTTCTCAGGTATCATATATTCAACCTTATTCCAATCCCAATTAAATTTTTCGTTTTATCCGCGGATAAATAACTCAAAGATAAGA
>CAYZEH010000212.1:0-4636 GCA_964477135.1 uncultured Pirellulales bacterium
TTCAACGCATCTTCGGAAAAAGATATTTCCCTTGCACCTGCCTCACCGCTGCTATCTACCAACACCAGATCCATAAAGCAAATCGGACATTTCCCTGCTTTAGGCTGACGAATCTGGGGATGCATTGAACATGTCCACATCTGCTCTTTTGAGGCTATCTGGATATGCTCAGTGTTTTGCACCGATGAAGCTTTCCATCCCCGAACCAGATAACCAATAGCAAAAGCTAAGAGAATAATTATTATGACTTTATACGCTGACCATATCAGCCTTCTTTTAGAGTTAAGATTTTCCATATCAAAATCCTTACAGTTCAGTTCCAACGAGTACTTCCAGTTCAGCTAGTTTTTGCTGGTTATTAGTAATAGCTCTTTCATGGTCAAGTGTGTATCTAAGCAGCATACGCTGAGCATCTATCAAAGAAAGAAAATCTATCGTGCCCGCTCTGTAGGCGACCTCTGAAGTCTCAACGAGCTCTTTGGCCTTTGGGACTAAAACATCCCCATAAAGATACATCTTTCTTTGACTATCCTCAACAGCGTACAGCACCTGTATCGCCTGAGCTATTTTTTTGTTTTCAATGTCTATTTTCTGATATTGAGTTCTTCTGACATTTGCCTTGGACTGTCGCTCGGCAGCTTTATACTTATCTCGCCACAAGGGAATATTCATTGAAAACATCAAAACAACCGGATCTTTGCCCCTGTCCCGCACACCCCGAGCACCATCATCTGTTTGAATCCAGTCGACTCCTACACCGATATCAGGATAGAAATTCTTCTTTGCCAATTCAACCCTGGCTTTTGCTGCCTTGATCTCCCAACCCAATTCGACGACTTCGGGATTGTTTCTTATCAATAACCCGATAATAGAATCCCGGTTGAGCTGTACATCTCTCGTTAATTCTTTCTTAGGCCAAACCAATTCCGCACCAAATGATCTGTTAAGCACTGAGTTAAGTCTTGCAACCATTGGTTCTCTGAGTTGTTCCAGACTTTTTAATACATCCTCAAGCTTAGCTAATTCGACCTGAGCACGGATTACGTCAGGATGCGTTGCTGTAGAAGCTCTATATTGGGTTCGTGCGATCTCTTCAAAATGCTGCAATAATTCAAGATTCTCTTTGGCAGTATCAATGGAGGTAGCCAGATATGCAAATTCATAAAAGCGATCCTTCACCTGCCAAAAAAGTTTTAGCTTATTCGCTTCATATCTCTGTTTTGCGGCTTTAGCTTTTGCTGCTGCGACATCGGTCCTCGCCTCGATTTTACCGAACCATGGAAATACCTGCATGATACCAAACTTGTTTCTTTGTGGTCCAACTCGTGTTTCCACTTCTTCTATGAAATAGCTATATGTAAATTTAGGATCATCCAAAGCCTTTGCCTGTGGCACTTGTTCTAAAGCAGCTTTCCATCCCTCAAACTTTGCTTTAAGTTCAGCATTATTCAGGGAAGCAAAACGTAAATAATCCGAAAGTGTTTGTAAATCATTTGTATCATTTGATTGTTGCAAGGCCATGACAGGCGATATTGAAACAAGCAAAACCACTCCCATGATTTGAAGAATTTGTCTATTCATATTCTTATCCCCTTAATTATGATATGGTTTTGCTATTTTACTTTCATTATACACTCAGTCACCTTTTAATCAAAATATTTTATTATCTCGTAGGGTGCAAATATTATTCATTTGTAACTATCTATTAAGAAAGAACTTAAAATTGTTTGCGATGAAAGTAGAATAGCAAAGATTTAAGCTCTGATGTTTTTTACACCTTACGGGTTGGTGGGGCAATACTTACCTAATACGCAGAAATGAGAAAAACGGGACTATTTCTGAAATAAAACCTTGATATGATTTAAGATTCTAAGGGCTGACAAAGAGCTATTTTTATTATTGGCAATTTTAAAAATCATTTGTTAATATTGAACTCAAGATAGTAGCAGATCATTTAGCTTTTTTAGAAAGGGGATTTTATGCAAAGAAGGGATTTCTTGAAAAAGACCTTTTTGGCAAGTACAGCTTTGACAGTTGGAGGGATTTCAAAAAAGTCCATATCAGTTACTTTTAAAAACCAGCTGAATGAACCTGGTTATATTCCAAAAAGGAAATACGGCAAAACTGATACTATGCTCTCTATAATAGGTTTTGGAGGCATAGTGGTTACTGATACCGAACAACCAGAGGCTAATCGTTATGTTAGTGAGGCATACGAACGAGGGGTGAATTATTTTGATGTTGCACCATCTTATGGCAATGCAGAAAGCAAACTTGGTCCTGCGTTAGAGCCATATAGAAAAAAGGTTTTTCTGGCATGCAAGACTGGTAAAAGAGATTATGATTCAGCTAAAAAAGAATTTGAAAATTCTTTGAAGGTTTTGAGGACAGATTACTTTGACTTATATCAACTTCATGCCATAACTGATGTTGAGAAGGATGTTAAAAGGGCGTTTGCCGATGATGGTGTGATGAAGCTTCTTTTAGAGGAAAAGAAAAAGGGAAGAATACGTTATCTTGGCTTTTCAGCTCATAGCCATGCAGCAGCATTAGAAGCAATGAAACTTTACGATTTTGATTCGGTACTTTTCCCCGTTAATTTTGCTGGATATCTCAAGGGCAATTTCAGTCCTGAAGTTATCGAAAAAACAAAAGAAAAAGGTGTGGCTATTCTGGCGTTAAAAATGTTAGCAAGACAGAACGCAGCTAAAGATGACCCTATCAGAAAGCAGTATCCTAAGTGCTGGTATCAACCTATAACAGATATCGAAGAAGCCAAGCTTGCTATGTCATTTACTATGAGTCAGCCTGTAACATCAGCAGTACCGCCTGGCGATATAAGGAGTTTTCGCTTGGCATTGGATCTGGCAGATAAGATAGAACCTATGGATGAGGAGAAGCTGAAAAAGCTCAAGGAGTTTTCATCTAAGCTAAATCCTATTTTTACCAACTCATAAAAAACAAAGATTTAAACACAGGTGAGTATTTGTTCTTTAAAAGAAAAAGACTCTACTTATACTCCCTCCCAACTACAAACTTAATCAAACGGGACTATCTCTGGACTATTTGAGCTATTTTTAAGGGTAAATTAGAGAATTGTATAAATAAAAAAACCTCATAAGTCATTAACTTACAAGGCGTTATATTAAATGGGCAGGGGCGGACTTGAACCGCCGACACACGGATTTTCAGTCCGTTGCTCTACCAACTGAGCTACCTGCCCGGCTTTAATAAGAGGGGTAACTTAGCAAAAAATAATTGCTATTGCAAGAAAATTACGCAACAATATTTGTTTCAAAGCTAAAAACCTAAAAATATTGAGGCAAAGAGGTTATGGACGGTAATATGAAGATAACAGTATTAGTGGAAAACACAGCTAAGGGGCGAAATGTCTATGGCGAGCATGGGTTGGCGTATTTGATCGAGGCGGGGGGTAAGAAGATACTTTTCGATGCTGGGCAGACTGACCTGGTGGTTAAGAATGCTTTGGCAATGGGGATTGATCTGTCGAATCTGGATAGTATCATTTTGAGTCATGGCCATTATGACCATACCGGCGGGCTAAGTGCTGTGCTGGATCAGCTGGCAGGGGATGTTGAAATTTATCTGCACCCTGCGGCGATTGGGCCTAAGTATAAACTTACGCCTGATAGAGAATCTGTTGATATTGGTATGAGTGATAAGGCTATCGAAAGCATTAAGACCGCCAGGCACATCAGCGGTTGCAATTGGGTCGAGAGACCTACTACTGTTGCGGAGGTTTTGACGGTTACGGGGCAGGTGCCGAGGAATACAGATTTTGAAGATACCGGCGGGGCATTTTATATTGATGCCGATTGTAAGGAAAAAGATATTATGGCTGACGATCAGTCGCTGTTTTTTGATAGCAGTGATGGGGTTGTTGTAGTTTTGGGCTGTTGTCATTCGGGGATCGTTAATACGCTTGACTATATTGCGGAGTTGGCTGGCAGTGACAAGATATATGCGGTTATTGGCGGGATGCATTTATTGCGGGCTAAAGAAGCCAGGCTTGAAAAGACAATGACTGCTTTTAAGAAATATGATGTGCAGATGATTGGGCCTATGCATTGTACGGGCATGAAAGCTGTTGCGAGATTTTGGAATACTTTTGGCGACAAATGCGTGGAATGCAAAGTGGGCAGTAAGTTTGAATTCGAGCTTAGATAAGGCTTGATGGGGCTGGTTTTTTAAGTTTTTTTTGGGTTTTAGTGCTAAAATTTTGGCGTGTAATAGTTGGTTTTCAGGGGATTAAGGCTTTTTTGAGCTTGATTTAGGGAGTCAGACACAAAAATTTACAAAAAAATATGGAATTTTCTTGCAAAAACAAGCTCTATGCAATAGAGTGCTCTGTATTGGTAGATTTGAAAATAATTCACAGCTGATATTGGAATTGTGAAATTAGCGGCAGGGATTGGTAGGCGGTGTGGGATGGTTGGCGGCTGGGATTGATAAGTTTTAGAGAGTGATGAACTTAGAGATTGGTAAGTTGTAGGGAATAATAGGCTGTAGGGATTGGTAAGGAGAATGGATAGATTTTGGGAAAAATTAAAAATGGTAGCGAGAAAATGATATTTTGAAAGGGATAATGATATGGAAATGAATCAAGAAACAGCAA
>CAYZEH010000213.1:0-2823 GCA_964477135.1 uncultured Pirellulales bacterium
CCACATCCTTATTTAAAACTTTTTAATCTTGCATATCCTGACAACAATTATATACCTCAGCCCAGCTACACCGCCTAGGCATCTTTTCTGATAGAATATCACATTGCTCTCAACAATTCAAGGTTTCCAACTTCATTTTGAAAATATTTCAGCCACAATAATAGCAAAAACACGAATTGTACGTCTTCAGCAAAAATGAAACAAATAGCCAGAAACCTTACTGATCCAGTTAACGGCTTTCTTAAAGGCAAAAAGTTTCTGGTCCATGACAGAGACCCTTTATTTACAAAAGACTTTAGAGAGATACTCAGATCATCAGGAGTTAAGTGTGTTAAAACCACAGTTGCTTCTCCTAACTTGAATCCTTATGCGGAAAGGTTTATTCGCAGTATAAAATCAGAGTGTCTCAATAAGATGCTGATCTTTGGTGAGTCTCATCTTAGATATGTTATTAATGAGTATATGCAGCATTACCATACCGAAAGACCTCATCAGGGACTTAATCGCAATATGATAGAATCACCGCCATTAGGAACTGGTGAAATCATCCGCCAGGAACGGCTTGGTAGTCTCCTGAAGAGTTATAAGAGAGTAGCATAACGAATATGATCACAACTTGGTTTAATTTAAGGAGTAACCACAAGGCGGAAGGTCTGTAGTTATAAAGGAAAACCTATGCTTGCAGAGTTCGTGTTAATTGCTCTGACAATACACTTGCTTCTTTGTGGGTACAGAGAAGATCGTTCAGCATATGGGATGAGTTTTGAGACACTTCTAATAGCAACGATATCAGCAATTCTACTGACATTACCAAATAGATATTTTTGCATTATTCAAGATGTTACTTACTTTCAGATTATCAGGCCAAACTTGTTCAATTATAGATTACGTGAACTACCTATCTGCACCAAAATCTGCACCAAAGCTGCTTCTTTTGTTCTGCTACCGTTCTGCCTTGGTTCTGCTTTCATCTCATAAGTTTTTTATTGACAATTATTAATCGTTTTGTTACAAGCACTTATAAATACCCTATTTGAACTGGGGGTCATGAGGTCGGAGGTTCAAGTCCTCTCGCCCCGATTCTCTTGTTCAAAGCTAACGCATATTTAACTATAATTATTTTAAGATGAAAGCATTGAGAATGAAGCTTACGCAATGGGTTTTTGGCCTGATTGTTTTTTTAGCTCTGCCATTTACGCCAATCATGGCTAATGAGAACAATTCTTTTATTGTTGATGTATTTGGCGATATGCCGGATTGTCGGGATTTGATAGGCCTTGATGGAAAATGGGAGTTCAAAATAGATGAAAATAATAACGGCCAGGATTTAAACTGGCAAAACGGACAAGGTGATTTTAATAAAACAATTCAAATCCCAGGTGTCCCACAGGCACAAGGAATCGGAGAGGAAAATGCAAGACAGAAAAATTATTTCTGGAAGCCCTATTGGGTTAGGAGACAGTTTGATCTAAAAAAGATTCAGCCTAATGAGAGAGTATGGCTTAAAATTGGGGGAATATTTCCCGCGGGAGAAATATATATTAATGGCAAAATGGCTGGCTATACTAAAAGCAACAGAACCCCTTTGCGAATAGATGTCACTGGCCTTGTTATCAGCGGAAGTGAAAACCTGATCGCGATTAAGATATGCGATCTGCCTGAGATCAGACTTGATGGTTTATGGGAGAGCCCTAGTTTTGGTAAAAACTGGAGCGGGCTTTACAGAAGTGTTTCGCTTGAGATAACTGATCGTGTTTGTGTTACTGATATTCATATTACGCCGATGCTGGATGAAAAAGCTGTTGAGGTTGAACTTAGTTTGTCGGAACAGGTTAGTGAGGCAATTGAGATTGATCTGGTAATCAAAGATGGTTGGCGGAAAGTTGCTGAGGAAAAAGTTGAAATCGGGGCTGGCGAAAGTAGTTTAAAAACCAGAATAGCTTTTGAAAAATTTGTAGCCTGGTCGATTGACAGACCAAAGCTTTATACTCTTTATGGCAGTGTTGGTGAAAAAGATAAATTCAAACTGAGATTCGGCATGCGCAAGCTGGCTATCAAGGGGACAAAATTTTATCTTAATAATGAGCCTGTATTTTTGAAAGCTTTTGGGGACGACCACTATTATCTTGATACGCTTATGCCACCTGCGAATAAGCAATGGTATGTTGAAAGGCTTAAGCGGGCAAAAGAATATGGCTTTAATGCGGTTAAAAGCTGCTCGGATGTTATCACGGAAGAATATATGCAGGCAGCGGATGAGGTTGGTTTGATGGTGATTCAGGAGATGCCATTTGGGGTTGAAACGCTTCGAGAGAATAAAAATAATATTAACGAAGAATTCCAACAGTATTATACAAAAGAGCTTGAGAATATTGTGCGGATGAGCAGAAACCATGCTTGTGTTGTTTCTTACAGCATGACGAGTGAGCTGAACTTCTGGAGGCAGAGTAAGGAATCATTTGAATTTTTTAATCAGTTTCTTGTTGGTCGGACAAGACAGCTTGACAGAGATGCTATTGTCACTGACGGGACAGGGTATATCATACCTAAGCAAACTAAATTTGGGCTTAGAGATACGGACTGGGTATCTAAGGGACATTTGTTTCGCGATGTTTTTGATAAGCTGGATATTGAGAAAGACAAGCAGCACCCCTGCCCTGTTGTTTTGCATGAATATAACTGGTGGAGCAGTTATCCCGACCCATCGTTGCAAGACGAATATCTTAAAACGCAATACAAGCCTTTCTGGTATGGGCAACTTTATGAGAGTGCGAAAAAAAACGGACAGGAAGATTTGATCGAAATTTATCACGAAAATTCTGT
>CAYZEH010000213.1:2923-4628 GCA_964477135.1 uncultured Pirellulales bacterium
TAAGGCTTATAAATTTGAGCTTAGAGTTGAAATGATTGGCGACGGGAAAAAAATCAACAGCAATCATTGGAACTTCTGGGCTTTTAAAGACATCAGAGGCGAACTTGCCAATATATTTTCAAATAGTCCAAATGAAAATTCAGCAGGTATAAGCTGTCGATTTATTGACTTAAAGCCATCATCTATTAATCAAAAAACAAAACTGCTGATAACGGATATGGTTGATGAGCAGCTGGTGGAATATTTAAAAAATGGCGGAAGATGTATATTGCTGTCGCATGACAGTAACATAGAAAACAAACAAGGCGACTGTAATTTTTTCAGGACAATACCATGGAATCGAGGTGTTACAGGAAACAGCGGAACTGTGATAAGCCATCATCCATCCACAGAACAGTTTCCGCATGAGCATAGATGTGATTTGCAATTTGTCAGCCTTATTAAAGACATCTACCCAATTGAGTTTGACAAGCTTAGAAAGTATGGCCTTGAACCCATAATAAGAGTTATCGACCATTATAAAAGCAATAAAAACAAAGCTTATCTTTTGGAATTTAATGTTTCCGGAGGCAGAGTTTTAGCTACAAGTTTGGCAATTAAACAAAAATTCGCAACGAATATAGAAGCCAGATACCTTTTGCAATGCCTGATAGATTACGCTCAGAGTGAGGCCTTTCGCCCAAAAGCCTTTATACCAGAAAAAGAGTTTTTACTATATTTTCAGAAAAAAACAGAATAATCCATGTAAATTTTCCCGTCAAAGCAAAAAAGTTGTTTGCATTATTGGCCGAATATTGTTAGTATTCCCGTCTTGAATCCGGAGCAGTGGCAGAGTGGTTGATCGCGACGGTCTTGAAAACCGTTTTACCGCAAGGTAACGGGGGTTCGAATCCCTCCTGCTCCGTTAGATTGACATGTGAAAACAGTTGGTTCTTTTTATTACCTAAGTCTGCCACATGTCGGGACTTATACCCATGTCGCAATTCAATATTTTTGTCGCTAATCACATATACGGTTTTTGTTAATTAAAGGGGTTTTTAGGTAGATAAATGGTTTCATATCCCATAATGGGACTTTGTTTTTTTGTACCACCTTTGTGTGCTAAATGTGCAACCCAATTATATGAACTGAAAGGATGATGTTGGAGTGATTATTACATTACTGATAATGTTAGTTGGCCCAGGGTGGAAAGGAGCATAAACTTAAGGCGATAACCCCCTCGCAGACTCTCCTAAACACTGGTTAAATGAGTACTTTAAACCCGTAGAATCGACGATCTTTCTTCACCCCGTATGAAACACCCCTACCATAAGATCGGGCCTTAAAATTTGCTAAAACCCTGGGTTTCACTGACTATGACTTACTTGACGGATGGGGGCTTGGGGGGTGAAGGTTTTTTTAAGCCCCTGTGCCTCATTTTGCTTTATAAACATTGTTTTCCTTGTATTTCCTTTGGTTCTTGCCAGCAGATAATATTCTTGACAATTCAAGGCTATTATTGTAAAATCACCAGTATATAGCGAGATAATCATCCTTTTTGACTGAAACATTCATTCTATGTTTTTTAAGGAGAAGGAAAGATGAAGAAAACAATTCTTATGTCATTAGTTGTGTTTTTATTTTCAAACGGTTTTGCTGTCGCTGATTGTCCATCGATGGATTTCACTGGAGACTGTAAGATTGACTTTAAGGATTTTGCGGTTTT
>CAYZEH010000214.1:0-4625 GCA_964477135.1 uncultured Pirellulales bacterium
GCTCATACCAATGCTGCGTCACGTCTGTAACGTAAACCTGGCAACTATAGGCTGAAAAGCGGAAAGCAAAAACCACCGGAAAAAGCTTGAATTGTAGAACAATTCTGAATATTCTGTCCTGAGAAGAAAAGGTATTAAGGATAAAGGACTGAAAAATGAATAGCTCAAAATGCTTTAAAGTTATCTTACTGCTGTTGGTTCTCAGGGCTGGTTGTCTTTACAGCAAGAATTACAGCGAGGACAACAAAGAAAAATATAATATGAAATCCGCTCAGAGTATGATAAGAACCAGTGAAAACCTGCTTAAACCTGTATATTGCCCTTTGGCTAAACAGATAGCGGCCGATTTTAATCTCAGCAACAAAACCGGCATAGGAATAGACATTGGCAGCGGCCCGGGAGCATTGATTATTGAGCTTTGCAAACACAGCAAACTGCACTGGATAAACGCGGACATTAACCCGAATTTTTTTCCATATTTTTATGACCAAGCAGAAAAAGCAAACTTTGTCGGAAGAGTCAGCGCTATCTTCGCTGACGCCGAATTTTTGCCATTCCGCGATAACTATGCAGATATCATAATTTCAAGAGGCTGCTATCACTTCTGGGCTGATAAGGAAAAAGCCTTCGCCGAAATATACCGAGTATTAAAACCGGCAGCAGTCGCATTTATAGGCAGAGGATTTGCGGAAAATATGCCGATTGAAATCGCCCAAAAGATCAGGGCAAAACAAGGCAGGAAAATGAAATACAGCCTTGAAGCTAAAGCCGACGAGCTGAAAAAAATAATGGCCGCTATTGATTGTAAAAATTACAAAATCCGTATTTCAGAAATCGCAGTCAAAGCAGGTATCAATTATGGAATATGGATCGAGTTTCACAAACCAGCAAAATAATTTTATACCAATCCCAATTAAATTTTACCGCTTATCCGCAGGTAACTAATTTAAAAATGACAAGTTAGAGATTTATTCGCGGACATTTCTTAGCCTTCAAGGGTATAACATCACTAAGTATTGTGGTCAGTTCTTTATGAATATGATTATTCGTTGCGACGATTTCAAAACAGTCCTTAATTGGTTGGTCTGAAAAATCTGTCACCTTGCCGCCTGCTTCGTTTAAAATCAATATTCCCGCAGCAACGTCATAAATCTTCAGGTTCAGTTCCCAGAACCCATCCATCCGCCCCGCTGCAACATAACACATATCGATCGCAGCTGAGCCGAAGCGTCTGATACCTCTGACGACAGGAGCTATCCTGTTAAAGTAAGGCAAATTGTTGTGAGACAGATCGCTTCGCAGACATGCAAAACCTGTAGCCAGTACTGATTCCGGCAAACTTTCACTTTCGGAAACATGTATTTCCTTGCCGTTAAGAGTTGCGCCTTTGCCCTTTTGAGCTTCAAACAATTCACCTAATACCGGAGCGTTAACAGCAGCCAGTATAAGCTCGCCGGCTTTTTCCAGTGCTATTGAAACTGCATAGAAAGGCTGGTGATGAACAAAAGAAGTTGTCCCGTCTATCGGATCTATTATCCAGCGGTATTCATTGCCGCTATGTTGGCCGCTTTCTTCTCCAAAGATTGAATGCTGCGGATACGCTTCTTTTATTTTAGCCACAATGTATTTTTCAACCGCAACGTCAGCCTCGGTGACAAGGTCCTTAGGGGTTTTTCTGCTTATCTTTAAATCGCCAAGCCTGTCTCTGTATTCAAGCGATATCCTTCCCGCTTCAGCTATCAAATCAGTCAAAAACTGTTTCAACTTTTTTACTCTCCGGTCTCAAGCCAGTGTGAAGATATTATCCATAAATCTTTCATATCCACAATACCATCATCGTTAAGATCGAGATTTACCTCAGCGGTATAACTCCAGCTGTTCTTTGCCGCATACACATTCGTGCCTGTTCGCTGCATCCATGTTAATGTAACCTTAAGCCCCTGAACTTCAACTAACACATACCCATAAGCCTTCGCATGATAAATATTTTCTACCGTATAACCAGAATTGTCACCATCATAATTAATAGTCCATGAATAAAGCGGCGCCCCCGCTGTCCCCACGATATATTGGTGAATATCATTATTGGGATCGCCATCGTCATCTACCGTAGCGTGGTCGTAGAAATGGTCATGGCCACTGAAATACACCCTTGCACCGGCATCTTCCAGAGACTGCCAGAAAGCATCTCTCTCTTCAAGATAATCATCCATACAAGTTGAGTGCATAGCTGTAAATGCCGGCTCATGGCCAACAGCAAAAATATGCACATTTTTATTTGCTGCCAGTTGCTCATCAAACCAGCTTTGATTATTTCTGTGACTATGAACATATTGATCGAAGCAAACCAATAACGCATTTTTGTGTTTAACGGAATAGGTTAAATATTTTTCATCATCCGGGCCATTATCCGGCAAGTCATAAGCATCAACAATAACTTCTTTCCAGATAGCAATACTGTCATTAGGATCATGGTCATGATTGCCACGAACAGGATATATTTTTATGCCGGCATCTACCGCGGGCTGAACAACATTGCGCCAATTAATTAACTGATCCAGAAAAGGACCCTGGCTGTAAGGTAAAATACCACCCACCAGATCACCAGGAAACAACATAAAATCAACCTCCTGCTCTATCGCCTGGTTAACCATCTCGGTCATTATATATTCATTAACGCCTGTAGCGTACCCCCTGCTGTCACAGGTAACCATAAACTTCCATACATTGCGACCAAAAGCTGCACCTGTTAAGAACAGCACAAATAAAACTCCTAAAACCATTTTATTTATTATTTTCATTGCTGACTCCATTGTTCTGCAAAAATAGCTATATCTCGTAAATCAACTACACAATCACCATTCACATCGCCGGCAATATAATCACCGGCACATTGAGTATAAAAGCTCCAGATAAAGCCCTTGTATGTGTTAGCTGTGCCGACAGCATCAATTCGCCAGTAATACCAATTATCAAATTCAAAGCCCGGTAAAGTAAAGCTACAATCTTCAACATTGCCCTGATACACCCCCAAAGTATCAACAATATTAGCGTCACTGACATCATTGAAATCTGTTCCTAAGTATATATCATAAGAATTGGCGTCTCTGCCCGCCTCCCAGCTAAGTGTCGTCTCATCCGGAGTGATCTTCTCGCCATCTGCTGGAGTTGGTTTGTGCGTAAACCCCAAATACTCATTAGCCATCTCGGATATTTCACTTTCGCTCAAAGCTATGTTATAAACTTTAACTTCGCCAATAAGCCCTTTCCAGTCTGTGCCGGGCATTTCCTCGTTTGAACCTATCCTGAGCTGATAATCATTAGTAATAACTGAAGTAATAGACCTGGACCCGTCAGGATTGCCGTCAATATATAAATATTTCACCGCTCCATCAAAAACCGCTGCAACATGATGCCATTTGTCATCCTGGATATCAGTAACTCCGGCAACAGGCCTTGAACCTTCCGTATAAAAATTGATCATACCTATATCGTAATTTCGATACAGGCCATAAGCCTGACCTTTGGAGATTATCTGCTGGTTTATAACAGCTTCAGACCCGAACTTTACCCAGGCGGTAATTGAGAATTGTTCTGTAAAATCAAATGTCGATTCATTAGCAATTGAAACAAAATCGCCTTGATGTAAGTACTCCAAAGCCCCACCAATCTGCCATGTTCTCCAGAGCGGATTTCCTGAAATACTGCCGTCATTGGCTAATCCGCTGTAATCATGTACCACCGTCGGCACCTGCTGGTCAAACTTCCACCACCCAACAAGGTCATTGGCATCAGCAACAGCCAAATTACCTGCCAGAATCGTCAAAACAATAGAAAAACAGCATATTCGTAAAACCTTCTTCATATCTCTGCACCACCGGTTATAAAACATATCAGCTATCCATTTCGCCTAATAACAATAGCACGATTCTAACATAAAAATCGACTTTTTTCAATACTTCCTCCATGTGAAACCAAATTAAAGCAAAAAAACCTGATATTATTCAATAATCAAACATAATAGCAGCTAATGATGGTATTTTGTGACTGACGTTAACCTCCAACCGGCAAATCTCTCGCTGCTTTTACCAAAGCTTTAAGATTATCGCTCGGCGTCTCTGCCGGTAAAGCACAACCAGCGTTAATTATTAAGCGTGGGCTGTCTTTATATATCTGACCTATCTGAGCTACCTTTTGAGCTACAACTTCACTGCAAGCCTGAACCATAACTGCCGTAGGGTCAATATTGCCGGAGAATGTTAATTTGTCTGCGCATTTTTCATGTATCAAATTTATGTCGGTCTTATAGTCGAGCTCTATCGCATCAGCGCCAAGGGCAGCCATATCCTCGAGGATCAAATCTGTGTTGCCGCAAATGTGAAGCATGTAAGGCAACCCCAACTCATGCGATAAATCGATTACCTTTTTCTCATACCGCCAGGCAAACTCACGATACATCCCAGGCGATACCAAATCAGGCCCAGCTGGGCTGTCACCATTGGAAAGCATATCAGCACCGGTCCCCGCCATCAGCTTAACAAACTGACAAGTAGCATCCATGCAGAATTCAAGCAAACTTTCCACCCCTGCCTTTTGATCCTCATAAACCAGATCCATCATCCATT
>CAYZEH010000215.1:0-4618 GCA_964477135.1 uncultured Pirellulales bacterium
TAGCACATACTGAAAACAAGCTTACCAAAATAGCCAAAAAAATCGCCCACCAATCAAAACAGGTCAATAAAAAATGATATTCACAAAAGCCCACACGCTTGATGATAAAGTAGATAAAAATTTGTACCCATACGAAACTAAGGAGCATAAAGCTATTGCAGATACACTTAATAGTTACAATATCCCGTTTTTTTATAAACAGCCTATGCTGGTTATCGAAAACGGTAAAAGGATGCTTGAATACGCAGATTTCTTTTTGCCGACATATAATGGCCTGGCAATCGATTATATAATAGAATCCAATTCAGGTGTTTTTCGCCGAAAGAAAAATATCTACCAGGACAACCAAATACCGGCAATAGTAATCGGCAAAAAAGATATCAGAAAACCTACCTGGGCTAGCCAGCTCTACAGTAAGCTCCAGCAGGTATACCACAGAAACCCTGTTTACAGGAATCGAGGCAAATACGGCTGAGTTATGATATATCCAGCCAGCTTAATAGTTCCACTGCCGTATCGTTACGCTCTGTCGAATCAATCGCACGCTGGCATTTGCCTATCGCCGCAGGATTGGTGGCAATTAATATAATCTTGTCGAAACCTGCACCTTCAATCTTCTCTATGTTGGCCTTTATATTGGATTTGCCGGTCTCAATTTCAATTACAATTTTTCTGCCGCCCTTGGCAGCTAATATATCAACAGCGCCGTTGCCCTTGACCGGATACTCACACTTTATCTCGAATCCTTTTTTCTCATAGTGCCGACTTGCCTGCCTTACCCAGTACCTGTGCTCCAGGCTCGGGCGATGCTGAGGACCCGGATCGATATGCTCGGATTCGCATACAGCTCTGCCGTTTTCAGTAAGCTGATAAAGTACAACTTGCCCACTGCGTGTGGCGATTGTAACTGCTTCAATTAAAGCGGCCCCGGCAAGGGATTGGCGAATGGCATTGCCGCGTCTGCGGGATAAGTTCAGCCGGTTATATCTTAATACGGTACTTGATAAGGGTCGGGCAGCTACATCTGTTAATACTCTTAGTTCTTCACGATTTAATTTGTTAACGAGTATGTTGGAAACAATTGCAGAGAATTGCTTTACTTCTGTATTGTTATCCTTAGGGGATGGTGGGCGGGTATCTTTATTAGTTCCATTTTTATGGTTATTCCAATTTGTTTTTTCTTTATTATCCGCGACTGGAATAGCTGAAACTGCCTCAATTGAAGGCTGTATAACGCTATTGGGGGCGGAATTACTGTTAAAACTAGCCCAATTGGTCTTAATGACCGAATCAGCGATGCTGCCCTCTGTGATCGGGAATTTACGGATTTTAACCAGAAAAGCCTCCGGATACTCATCTGCCAATCTTACAACAGCGGTTCCGATAGGTAAGGTGTTCAATGCCTGTTTTTGATCATCGGCTAAATTCATCGCACCGGTTATTGTTTGTACATCGGAGCGAAGTTTTTGGCTCAATGCTATTGTTGCATAAGAATTTGCAAATGCTACATTACTTAACAAGCTTGCCGATTGATCCACAAATAGATAACCCATACCATACTGCCTTATCATTCTGATCGATGTCTCTAGTACGGATTCCCTGGTCTCGCTGGATTTTTTGAGTAAGAGATTATGTGCTTCTTCAATAATGATCATATTGGTGAGCTTATTTTGCGGGCCACACGCGAGACGGTAGCGGTACAAATATAGAGTCAATGCCTCTGAGAATAGTACCTTATCAGAAGCCGAGCTTAGACCATCCATTTCAAGTATAACATTGTGATCCAGCAATTCTGCGATATGGCTGTTGTCATTGGTATTGAGGACTGCCCCGAATTCACCATAGGTCATTGCAAGTAAAATTCTCTCTGCCGATGCCTTCCACATCGCAGCCCTGCCCTTTAACTTGGTTGTCCGCAGCCAGGCCAATAGATCCTGAACCATGGGATAATGGGTGTGCTGATTATCAAAAACGCCGGCTTCTCTATATAAATGATCCAGCCCTGCAACCAGCAGGCTTATAACGCCCTCACCGCCAAGGTAAGCGGATGCGATTACATCAACTATCAACTTGATCCAAATATGAGGCTCACACCCCTTTGGCGGAATCAATGGATTAAACCGCAGTGGTGCAATATCTCTGCCGACCGTATAAACTCGAATTTTGGGATATAGTTCGAGCAGATCCCTGTAGCCTCGTTTCCAGTCCAGGGCCAGTACCTTAATACCGCGACCCATTATCCCGGACATCAGCATGAATGTAAGATTGGTCTTGCCTGAGCCGCTTCTACCTGCAACTAATATGTGCTCCTTTAATCTGTTGGATTTAAAAAAGAATGGATACAGTTTTTTATCTGCATAGCTGATGGCACCAAGTTCAATATCACCGGCTAATGCGAACTTCCTTGGAGGCGGCGGGAAAGGCGAGCGGTCAAAGTCGAAATTACTGTTCAGATGTTTGGCTGCTAATAGCTCCAGAGTGTTTTCAATATCGGCTCGGCCTGACATTTCAGAATCAGCCAGGTATGCCTGCCATAATCTGTCTATTTTTTTGCCCATCACAGGCTTTAGCTTGCGGCACAGTTCTCTAACGGTTTCTTTCATAATAGATCACCTGCGGTATCTTCAAGAATCGATAATTTACGGTGGCTGGATAGATAACTCTGTGCCTGCTCAGGTAACGATTGTTTCAATTTGGAAATATCGGCCCACAAACCCCTGCGTTCATCGCACTGCTGAAGGTACAATTCACCAATATTTTTGGTAATGCCGTATGCCTCCTTGCTGCTTGTTCGCACTCCGCCTCGGGCAGATTCGATTGCCATTTGGGAACTGACCGCATAACATTTACTCATCTCTATCTGGTACATATTCTTTTCGTAGATTTCATGGCGGCCCCTGATCTGCTCGATAATATCGCCAAGGCCTAATCTACTCGTATGATTCTTATCCGAAATAATAGCAGTCTCAGGCTCTGAATTGGGAACAGCAAAATAACCTTTTTGGACAATATCTTCAACTGTTGCAGGTTTTGGCCAGGTGTCTTTAGGCACTATGTGGTTAATCAGACCACGCCCGCTATTTTGGCTCAATTCCTGCGAATTAGAGTCTCTATGAGAAATATCATATTGTAAAAACTTACCGCTGCTGTAAAAGTACGGCATATAACCGGCATCAAAAACCGGCCCTTGTGAGATTGATAGTTTTTCGTCCATTTTATGCCCCCGGGATTACTTCCTAAACAGTGGTAATGGACTACTTATATTTAAATGTATCGATTTTAGTTGTTACTCGGCGGTAAAAAAGATACCGAAAACCTGTCAAAGGCCGCCAAAAATTGCAAAAACTATATAAATCAGTTTTGTCAACCTCTGCTACGGTGATGTGCTATGAGAAAACTAAAGACAAACATATTAAAGATAATGCGGCAAAGATCCGATGCAAGGGCCGCTCAGTTGTCTAAGGCCTACCTAAAAGTAAAACCGGAGCAAAGAGAGGCCGTTATGGCAGGTATCGAGATTGAAAAGTGGCTCAGCCAGGTATGCGATGACTGTATGGATTAAGCAGTACAGGGCTGCTATGCCAATATGTTTTATGCGTTAAAATAGTGGCTCAACCAAATCAAAGCACCGCATACACCTTAGTTTGTCAATATCCGCGGGCCTGCCAATAATAACACTCAAGCCGCAGTTGGGGCATTTGAAAACGCCGTTGATACTGCATATACGCTTGCCTTTATCACTGTCAAAAGCTATCGATTCAAGTAGTCCCTCAACAGGCCTGAATTCACCCAGTCTTAAATCCGCAAAATAGCTGGTTTGCTCATCCCGAACTATCGGTAAGGCCAATGGTCCTGTAACAACTTTTTCTTTCGGTTTATCCATTTTTTTAAGCTCCGGCTCTGACCACTCTATGACGGTTCGCCGTATTTACGAACCGTCAGCTATAAAGGCCTCTGTTTTGAGACGCACTTTTGACAGACGATTCTGCCTGTCGCTCTAAGACAACAGGAATCTGTGACTTGATGGCAAATTTCGCACTCAATTTGCTCATATTCATAGTCTTCCATTTGAATCACCTTCAGGCCAATCATCTAATGCGAAAGGCCTTCTTCTCAGTTGAGAGAAGAAGCCTTTGGACACCAATATCTAATATTCAAAAAATCGTTTTGCGGCAATGCAGGGGTTTCAGGGGGCCGCAAAGCCATAGGTGTTAAGTTAAACCGCCATTTGGTATACCTCAGTTTGAGTTTTCATACCATATTCAAGTATCTCCAGAGATGTTTTACGCGACGGTTGGCGAGTTTTTATACAATTTTTAATTAACCGTGGTATTTCTGCTGCCAAATACAGACAGGCCTTTGGTAGAGAGATAAGCATAAATCTCAAAATAACAAAAGCTCTTTCCTGAATACGTTTGTACAGTTTATCCATGCTTACCTCACGATGACGTGAGTTCCATAGGCAACCATTAAAAACCGAATGAATGCGATGAATAAATACCGCCATTATTAATTTGCCGTATATCTCACATTGCAATCGGTGCACATTGGCAGTGTTGCTATGATGAATACATAAAACAGATTTAAGCTGCTTAAAAAACAATTCAATTTGCCAACG
>CAYZEH010000216.1:0-4605 GCA_964477135.1 uncultured Pirellulales bacterium
CATCCACGCAACCGGCAAAAAACACAACCGCCGACAACACAACCAGACTTAAAATTATTCTCATAATTATACTCCTATGTTAAAAGTCTACTTCAATTTTTATTATTTTTTCGCATAACTATTTAGCCAAGTTTTTTTGAAAACGCTCAGCCCAGCTATCAATAACACTTTTAGCCGCAGTCCAATCGCCCAGGTTTGAAAAAGGAATTTTTGACCCTTGTTTTGACTCCAAAACTGCACCAACCTGTTTACCTGTCATAGCATCGATGACCTCGGCTTCCATTGATGCGCCGCCGATACCCATACCGAGCAAACTAGCTTGAGGGAGCATATTGATTGCATCAGTCTTCGTCATATCTGTCAGAGCTACACGAACCCTTGCAACTCCGGATGCGGGTTGATAGACCACTCTTTTTCCAGCACCTTGAACAGCTTCAACAATCTTTGTATGCATATAGTTTGTCAAATCATCAATCTGCTCCTGAGTCAGCTTGCCCTTTGATTTTGAGCCGCTATATAAACGTACTTTTACATGATCAACAATAAAGCTGGAATAGCTTTTCAAAGCTCTCTCATTCACATAACGCAGGCTCGAATCAGATTCCTTCTGTAATCGTGAGTAATCACTCAAAAACCCAGTTCTTACCATTTTTTTTGATTCACAGCCACACTGTACTAACATAAATCCAATAACTAACAACATTAATAAACTTGTCTTTTTCATTTTTCTCCTTGTCAATTAGCTAATTTGTTAATTTAGTTTTAGATTTTCATTATGCATTAAAAGAAGAAACCGATACGAAACTCTATCATCCAATCATATAGATCGTAATCATTAATCAGCGGTGTTGCAAACTCAACCGATACAACGGTACTTTTGTTTATCATTTTGCCGACCAAAACATCAAATGGGATAAATACATCTCCACTATGTTTTGTGCTGCCATTTTCGAAGTTTATACGAATATCCTTGCCGCCCCAAAAATGTACAAAATCGACAGGCCAATCCCATGCTTTTGTGTTGATGTAAACTTGAGGCTGAATAGCAAGTTCTCCAACATCATCACGGTATTTGCCGGCTCCATGGTCGGCATAGTTAAAAAAGTAACGAAATACAGGTGTAAACCAGCTTCCCTCTGATATCTGCGGCATATTCCACTTGGCACCTATTAAAGGTGCAACGAGATATTTTTCGCCACCCAACATGCTCTTACTCGCAGTAGGCCAAACAAGTTGAGCACCAAACCCAAAACCATCTATTCCAAATCCTATCTCATCCGTTATATCTTTTGGAAAGATATAAGCAAACTGAGTAAGCAAATCGCCAACTCCAAATTCATAAGTATCGCCATTGGGATTATCGTTGCCAACAGCATCAGAAAAGATCAGGGGAATATCGAGCCTAGTAGAAAGAATTCCTGCTTTTCCGCCATCCAAGAGAAACGGCTTATCAAAACGAAATGTTGTTATGTATGTATCGGTATCACCATTGTTCTGTTTAAATTGCTGGCGAATATCGAATCTTGTAAGCGGTTTTAGAAAATCCTGGCCTGTGTTGACTTGCTCTTCTGCCTTTTCCTGAGCATTGCCAATCGAAAACAGCAGAAGAATTATTAATAAGTGGATACGTTTCATTTTGTTGTCCTTTTTAAAGTAAATATTATTATTCACTTTCGCTGCCGAGCCAATTCCTGGCTGTTTCCTCTTCATCATAAAGAAAAAACTTTACCTGGGCCTTTCTTCTTCCGGCTCCAAGATACATAAGCATTTCATCTTTCCAATTAGCCTCAGCGACAACAGCAATTTTTTCAATACAGGAGTCATATTCATACATAAAAGTTAAGTCGCCCCAGTCACCTTCTTTGCCCCAGCCGGAAAATTCTTCAGCAAGAACCAGTAGTTTGGTTTTCTTGTTGCGATCAATTTGCTCACATGCCTTTTCTTCAACCTCCTTTAGATCGTCGAACGTAAAGACCCCTTGTACGCTGATCACAAATAGGTCATCCGATTCTTTCGTAAATGTTATACTCATATAACATCTCCTTATCGTTGCTCCATTTCTATTTAAACTTTACCGTCTCAAACTTTTTTTCAAGCTTGGTCCCACCATATATGATGTCCTTGGCAGTATTTCCATTGAGACGCTTGGTTGGACCGTAATAGCGGGCAATGATGTAATAGCCCTTTTTCGTTACAGGCATCCAGTAGGTGCCATCTTTGGGATCCTGCATGCTGAATGTAAAGGTGACCTTGCCGTTCTTGTCTGGTTTTGTATTGAATGCATTATATGCCTGGATATCATTTCCACCAAGATCAGCAGGATTAAGCGGTAAGAATGTATCAGCCCCATAACGAGTTACTGACCAAAATAGATCTACCCCTGGTTTATATGGTAGTGTCATAACAAAAGTCCCGTTAGCTCCTGCTAATTTAACACCTTTGCCATTAACTGGAATTTGCTGATAGTAGGCATGATGTACAGGGAAGCCCAGATGCCCCATAAGGCAGCAGGCTGCGCGGACTTTAAGTGAGCCGCCGGCTGGATCGTCAACCGCTTCAAATCCGCCAACGTTGCCGCTGATTCCCCCTGACGCAAGAAAGTCCTTCAGGTTTTCAAACGTCTGCTTGTGGACGTCCATTGTGTAGGTCTTTGCTGCTTCCTTCATCAGGTCGTCGGTTTGTGAATACGGGATCGAGTTGTCAATAACCCATTGGATAACAGCCTTTGTATCCTGAGTTTTGGGCAACTCGGGCATCTGCCAAACGCCATAAATACGAGCCGAACGGCGAATCGTGTCGGCGAGTTTATCTTCATTGAAAGCGAACGACTGAGTCCGCATGAATATAAAGGGGAAGTTGCAATTGACTTTAACGACGGTTCCATCAGGAACTTTGCCCTTATAGTCTTGATGTATGAGAACGAAACGCTCGCCATCTTTGGGAATCATCTGGTCAAAAACGGTGTGATGCTCCATGTCGAAGACCTGAAAGCTGGAATAGCGATCGTCTTTCGCAGGGGTGTCCACAATGACCGGACCCCACCTGACATCGATAACGGCTTTACTATACATGTGGTCCAGTGCAGGTGTAATCACAAAGGATCGATAATCTGAAATAGGCGGATTATCCCATTTGTTGAATCCAAACTCATCCAGGTGCTCAATCACAGCGGTCATGTGATGGACCACTTTGTAGGCATGATACTGAACATCTGGAAGATTCACTTGCTCTTGAGCAAGCCCGGGTGTTACAATTAAAACACCTAATGCTAAAGTTAATAATAGTTTCTTCATTTTTTTCTCCTTTCGAATTTTTATTTTATTTTTTCGATATCTGGAAGCACCCAACTTCGATCAAAGAACGGTTTTAATGGACCATAGAGACGGAAATAGGCAAACCAACCTTGATTTGGAACTGTTTTAATCCAGTTTTTCTCCATACCTTCTGGTGCCGTTGGCCCGAAGTAGATATCCACAGAACCATCACTGTTCTTAATAATATCTCCTCGAGAACTTTTGTCCGCAATTTCAGTTCCATTCTGTATTAAATAACGAGTAAGGTTATTATAAACAGTTACGGACCAAAAATTTTTAGCTGGTGGGTTAGGTGGAACATGAAGTTTGTAATTTTTTGAACCGTCTAACCATTCTCCATTTTTTGACTGGTAAGCACCAAGATAGATAGAGCCAACCCCGACTTTTGTTGTTGTCATGCCTTTAGAAATACCCAAAGCTTCGTATGTCCAAGCTGACCGGCCATCAAGCTGGTCAATGTGCTCCTCTCGTTGGGTTGGATTAACAACCAAAGGAAAATCCCACTGACTTCCTTTAACATATTCAGCTTCTTCAAGGCGTGTATCATAACCATTGGATCTGGCCATTGCTTCACCAACTATTAACGCTTCTTTAAGAATTTTTTTCTGTCTGGTATTTGGTTTGAAGGGCTTACCCTTTTCTATCCCAAGTGGTTTAAGTGTGGCTAGTATCAGTCGATCTCTTTCGTTGACTGGTTCCTTATTGATAAGGGATGCCATACTTTTCCAATATTTAAAGCCTTCCGGTTGAGTCGTTTTCCAAACACGTCCACCAACAGGAATTATTTTAGTCTTTTTTGGTTCAGCCTTATCTTTATAAGGGTAAAGCTGGAAGGCTACTTTTAATTTGGCGGCAACGTCTGGATTTGGATCAACTACTCGAATGAGTATCATATTGTGATTTGTTTCTGATTGAATAATATTGTACCCACCTGTATCAGATGGAACATTTTGCCCTGGTCCAATCAAGATATGTTTGGCACCTTTTCCTTTAAAGTCCCCGGGAACACCTAAATCAGCTGGAGAACGCTGCCAAACATCGCTTATAAATCCGGCAATTAATCCTGCAGGCACATCAATGATCATTGGTCCTGTTTCAGAAAGATCCACCCATGTAAACATATAATCAGTTGTTGCATTAGCCGTAATGCCATAACTTCTATCTTTAAATGTTTTAACTTCAATGAGATCTCCCCATTGTCCACCAAGGTCTTTTTTGAAGGACTCAACGAACGCTTCTGTGGCTGTCATCGGAAGCCCCCAAAGGTAAGCCTGGCAGGCCCGTTGGAAAT
>CAYZEH010000217.1:0-4582 GCA_964477135.1 uncultured Pirellulales bacterium
TCCATTGCTATCCTGTCTATACTGATATTGCCGCAGTTAAACGGATTCCATACGGGAATATAATCGGGATCACCTGGGTTGAAATAAATCACCTTATCGGCAAATTCCGGTGGGATTAATTCCAAGATATCCCAGATGAGCTGACCGTGCGGGTCAATTACGGCAACGCCGTGGCCGGCCTTGATATCACTTTGAATCATAAGTTTTAATGCATATGTTTTGCCTGTCCCTGTTGTTCCTATTACATGGGTATGCTGGCATCGCAGGTCATCGGGTATGCAGACAGGCTGTTTGGTATCGGCGTACTCACAGTATCCAAGCAATACCCCTTCTTCAAGACTTTCATCGGAAGGCAGCGTTTCAAGCGGTTTTAGAATATGACTTATGTGTTCGGTTATATCAGGCGGCGGTGTGTGGACAAAGCCGGTAAGCTCCTTGGAGTTGAGTATGAAGCCGGGCCGGTAGAGGAGTCCTGATAAAAATATCTCCCTGAAACTTTCCGGCGATATAACCTTGCGGTAATCGGCATCTGTAAGAACACGCATCAGATTACCGCCGTGCAGGAATAAACTGCTCATCTCGGAAATTTGTAGTATATATTGATGAGCGAGACCATTCGGGTCTAATATGCCATAGCGAACGGCGGCTGCAAAGAAGGGTTTATCGTTGTGAGATTTAGTTTCGAGCTTGTTTGAAACAAGGGGCAGGCTGGCTGAGGGGTTCTGCTCGGCATATCTGGCTACATCGGGAACAGAGCCATAGGATTTGATTTTGTATTGAATATCGAGCAACTGTTTTATGTTTGCATGCCAGTTGTGCCGTGGGTCTACCGGCTCAAATACCACCTGGAGAAAACCTGTGATTTGTTCATCTTCTTTTTCTGCTTCGGGTAATGCCGCCAGTGCGTTGATAAGCGTTGTATATGGTGAGCGATTAAGCTCATCGTAGTTTGTAAACAAGTCAGAATAAGGCGGTTGTGGGTAAAAATCCCAGAAGGCCATATTATGCCATAACTGTGGTTCAATATTGGCGAGTATCTCTCTATCGGATTCTTCCAGGAGACAGTGCTCGAACTGGCCGTTAAAGGCGGTTTCAATAGCGGCCCTGTCTTGTCTGTGACACATAAACTGGACAGCTATCT
The DNA here is from genome assembly GCA_964477135.1 of uncultured Pirellulales bacterium. Classification (GTDB taxonomy): domain Bacteria; phylum Planctomycetota; class Phycisphaerae; order Sedimentisphaerales; family Anaerobacaceae; genus JAGLTN01. The sequence continues at coordinate 1,142 of CAYZEH010000217.1, forward strand.
CTTTACAGTTGCCGACAATTTCCATCGCAGCCCTGTACTTGAGGTATGAAAACTGTTTTACCATAAGTTCAGCCCTGTTCCAGTCGCATTTTTGGGCAGGGTTGACCCACATCTTTAGCCTGATTATGTCATCAGGGTTTATCTTTTTATCGTCAGGGACAAACAACGGCTGTTTTGCGGTGTCATCTTTTGCGGAAGCAAAATCAGCATCATAGGCAGGCTCTGGCTGTACCGGTTTTTCGTAGATGATTTCACAGCAGCCTTTCTGCTGTTCATTGGCAATTCTTGCCTGCAGCTTCCTTTTGAGCATCCCGGGGGCAGCTTGCTTTAAGTGAGCATCTTCGACAGACATAATCCTGTTCCTTAAAATAATACCGAAATCGAATCCCTGCGGCAGATTTTTACAGTTTACTCGCCGCTTTTGCCAAATGGTACACCATAAAGACATGTTTTTCCAGTACCTTTGCGAAATTGGCCTGAATACGAACGGCGGTTGATTCGGTTAATTCATTCGGCAGGAGATGACCGTATTTTTGCACGTATTCCTTGCCTGCTGCTATTTTTTCCGGGACGGAAAGGTTGTTTATATAAAAAGATATCTTTGCATTGATCTCATTGGCGGCATAGTTCTGGACAACGGTATCTGTAAACTTATTTATAACCTCGCGAAGACCACCTTCTTTATTGGTCCTGACCATATCGAAGGCGGTTTTTTCACCGTTTACACCGTATATCTGTTTTAATATCTGATAACAGCGGCTCCAGTGGAAATCCACTCCCATATCTGGTATGGATTCTATCCTTAAAATCTTTGCATCAAGGTGCTGACTGAAACGCACAAGAAGATATCTGAACCGGTCGAACTGCGTTATTATCACATCCGGAAACGGAAAACTGTTTACAGCCGTACCGGCACGGTCAAAGATCGGCCGTAAAGTAATATCGGGATGTATCGCTTCTAATAACCTATCAAGTTTCGTTGACATTGTTTTTACTCCTTTTTGAAATAACTGCCGGCAGAACCGGCTTTAGATTATTCTAACTTCCGAATCACAAACCTCTAATTGTAGAAGAAGTTCTTTTAAGACTGTCGGTATAGGCCCTGATAAGTTTTTTGTAATCTCCTGCATAACTTTCAGGTTTTTCCCTTCTCAGCGATGAACCTAAATCGCCGCCGCAATGAGCAATAAACTGCCGGATGATCTCCACCTTGGAGTCCCAGTCATTAGGGCTGACATACCTGTCGAAGGCACTTTCAATATATTGCTCGATATGTTTGTATTTTATTGCATCGCAGATCCTGTCCAGTAGGACCCGAACACCGCCATTGACACTGTCCTGAGCATCGTTGAAGGCGTTGATAATATCTCCCTGATTTTGTCTGTAAATCTGCTCAACCAGGTTTTTTACCTGACCTTCAGCGTCAAACCGTGACAGAGGTCCGCAGTTGTAAACACACTGGAAATGGTAGTTGTAATAATCGGCTATGACATCAATAAAGTCAGGGAAACTACGCACCGTATTGTATTCGATTTGATGTTTTGCCCTTGTACTATCGTGTACTGCCCCTACCTGATGCGCGACGGTATCTTCGCTTAATTCATTGATAAGATTGTTAATTGCTGGCATGATAAAATCTCCTTTCAAAATCTTCTAAATGTTTGTTTAAGTTTGTCAAGTGAACTGACGTAACACTTTATTATTTCCTGATAACGGTCGATGAGAGTAGATGCGGGCCTGTCTTTGTATTCGGCAGGAAGCCACGGCTCGATATATTCCAGAAGAGCTTTTGTAAACTCTATTCTTTCATCTATACTTTCCTGGTCAACCGCTCTTATGAGAATACTGTTGATATAACCGGTTTTCTGCTCGAATTTGAAATGTTCGGTCATCTGGTCAAAAATAAAACGCAGGCCGCCTGAATTACCGTGAAAGGCCTCTGTGCGGGCGGCATTCTCACCGCCGTTATTGGCAAAGGCCCTCTGTAGAAGCTGTAATGCCGAGGCTTCAAGCTGATTGGGGTTAACCTCGGCGGGCGCAAGTGCGGTATGGCTGATAAGGTGAAGATAGAAGGATGTTATCGTTTTGAAAAACTGATCGGTAGAATCGACGGTGACTTTATCAAAAATATAAACAGCCCTGGCATGATCGATGGGTTGCGATACCTTTCTGGATACCTGCTCGGCGCTTATCTGTGATAAAATCTTATGCAAATCAGCCCGGCTGATTTTTCCTTCTCTTATATCTAAATCGTCATCTAAAAGCTGTTTATTATCAATACTATCGGCTCTGCCCTCAAAGATATCCCTTAAGTAACGGCTGTCTTCTTTAAGGTCATCTATGCCCACGAACTGACAGAGCTTAAAATATAAATCAATCGGCACAAGCTCATCTGCCAGCTGTGTGCGCCTGGCGGCAGTTGGAACAGAAAGAATAATCCGCAGAAGTTTTCTGCCGAAACCCGGCGGGTATTGTTTTTGCCTTATCTGGTATTTGACCCTTGCGCAGAGCAGCTCTCTTAGGCCCTCAATATCGGCCTTTAAGGCGCTGATCTCGATATTATGCCAGAACCTTTTTTCATTGCCCTCTGTAAGAAAGGACAGGGTCTGTTCAATACAGCTGCCCTGATCGCCGAAGTCCCTGCAGGCAGTAAAGTAATCGCCTTCAAACGAGGCGATAACAATGTCTCTTTCATCAAGGATGGTTTTTAGCAGTTGACAGATATTATCCACCTGGATCATTTTGAAAAAGCTGCGGGCATGGGGAATAATTGCCTTCTCATCTTCGAGTTGACCGCCCTGGAAGTTTTCCCTGGAACCGTCTGGATCAAAGGCCGGATAGATAAACCGCCTTATGCCGGGACACTGAGAGGCGGCATCTATCTTGGAATCGATACTCTTAACCGCACGGATATCGCCATCTGCCGAGGCGATATGGCCGGTGACTACAAAATCCTGAGCAAGCGGGATATCCAGGGCGGCAGAAAGCAGTGCCGTAAAAACGGCTGCATCAGCCGAGAACCCTGAAATTTCCATTCCTGTATCCATTACCGAAGCAATGGAGAGATTGACAATGGAAATTTCAAAGGCCTTTTGTTTTGAATCCGGGTTTAGTTCCTGTAGGATATTATCAACCAGAGGCAAAATGTCTTTGTTGATATGTTTGGCGGTTTTGCTATCGAATTCGGCCTTACCGCTGAAGAAAAGTCTCTTTCTGCTCCGCTTGCGGCAGCATTTGGCAACTATTGATGTTACCACCGCCTTCTGGTCGCTATCTGACTTAAAGACAAGAACCGTTGGAACTCTGCCTATTATATGTTTTTGGTTCTTCATTTTCTTATATCCTTATTTTCTTAATAACTATTTCCATTGAGCCTGAGCCGATACCGGCATAAAATTTAATCTCACCAGCTTGAGCGAAGATGGGTATTGTCTTGGTAGG
>CAYZEH010000218.1:0-4574 GCA_964477135.1 uncultured Pirellulales bacterium
TTCACCTGAGATAAGCATTGTTTCATTGTTTGTGTTTAAGGGTTTGAGGGTGAAAGTGGTTCTCTTGATAGGTTTTGTTTTTCTATCCCATGAAGGACATGGACATTTTTCTTCCTTAGAATTGGAACTCTTCGAAAAATATAAATCATAAACCATGCCTGTTTTAGTAACAAATATATTTCCCTGCTTGCCCTTCAGATAGTAAAAGATCGATTTATTTAATTGTCCTTTGTTTTCAATAAAAGATAGGGGTAGCTTCCCGTAGGATGGCTGGAGGCTTATTTCTGGATTTAGGTCTTTTTGTGGAGATTGGAGGGCATGGGAAGATAACGTTAAAAATAATAATCCTGTACAAAAAATAATTGATAATGTGGTTAATTTCTTTGCCATTTACTTTCTCCATTAAACATCTTTATTTATTTTCTTTTTATCTGCGTACGAAGTCTGTGCCTATTTTTGTCATATAAATAGGGCTTTGCTATTTATATTTTTATTCTTTTTTTTCATCGTCAGTATTCCTTAAGAATATTTTTTTATTCTGTGTAATCATACTCGCTATACCCTCTTCCATTCCGATATGTAATGCGTAATTTGCAGGGAGTTGTGCCGCTATACCTGCCTCAGCCTGAACAAGGTATTCGTGACCAAAACTTGTAATAAACCGGAAAATGTCCGCACCCATGGATATACCTTCTACACGGTTTTCTACTATAGTGCTCCAGACAATCTCCGACGTGCTTATGTCTACAAGACGTAATTCAATGGCTACCTTGGCAACGGCAGTCTTAAAGTGTGCCCCAATTGCGTCAATATTAATCCCTCCGCCGCCGCTTATTAGATCAACATGATAATAAACAATAGCACCTGTAATAAGGTATTCCGCCCCTGTAATTCCTCCTTTTGGCCCCCCTCGCTGCATTATTCCTATCTGAACACCTGCCTTGTTATATTTATGTCCTAGTTCGTATTCTTTTGCAATCATTGCGAGGTTTCTAGCCTCTCTCTCGACAACTTTATTTGGACCCAATGCCTTGTACATAAGATGGCATAAAACATCTCTTGCTCCCTGTGTAACAACAGTGGAATATCTTGATCTATCTGCATCCTTTCTCTGCCCGGTCTTATCTAAAAAGTTTCCCACAGTCACTCTCAGGTCCGGCTTAATCTCTTTCCTTAAATCTTTTAACTTTTCACCAAGTATACCAAAATCTAATTTTACTGGCGTTCCGAGTTTAGTCTTAATGCTTGCGCATCCACCCCATAGTAAAATAAAAATCAATAAAAATAGTATTTTTATAATTATTTTATTATAATATTTCATTGGCAATCTTTATAACATTATTCATCGAATGGATTATTATATGAAGTATAATCCTGCTCATCAACTGTAACCGTAGTGCCTATCGGTATTCCCGAGCTGTCATAACTCGTGGTTTCTGTTGTTGTCTTAGAGTATATATCCGTTGAATCTATATACCTGTATCTTACCCAGGCATCATATTTGGCAGCTCCGGCAACATCAAATAGAAAACTCTGGCTGACAGGTGCGCCCCCTGCAGGTGTCCTTGGGCTGTAAGACATATGATCCCCAGCATTCCCATTATTATTCAATAATCCGAAAACTATAAACATACTGATTAAACATAATATTATTATTTTATTTTTCATTATAGTTTCCTCTATAATTGTCTATAGATAAAAAAGAACGCCATACACATAAATATGCATGACGTCTCAATTTAAATTTATTTTTATCCTCTATTCTGGTATTGGGGGGGAGAACATTTTTGTCCCTTGGAATGTCCATTGCCCAAATTGTGTTATCCCATAGTCTATACGCTCCTGTGAAAGTACAGATATTTCACTTGCGGGTGTATCACTCCATGGACAAACTTGCGAATGAAGAGGATCACCTGGCATTCCGACGTTTGGACCATAATATAATGAATATTCTGCTGCTCCCCCAGATTTAAAGATTCCATTACCATAGGATGGCACTATTGTCTGCCCTATAGCCCCATTGTCCGCCTTCCATGTCGTTGTTCCTAAAAATCCCCCTGTCACACCCATCCCTGCACCAACTGCAGCTTCAAATTTTCCTATCTGACTCTCATCCCCAAATGCTTCAATAATTCCTGAACTTCCTTTTTCCTTCACACTATAATAATTATTATTTAAATTGTTCGGTGATACATAAGATTCATGAATGGCCATATAACCCGGTGAATTAGGCTCAGGTGTCTCAAGACTATGAATTGTCATTATCTCTCCACCAGTTCCTTGATTCTCAAATTGGTATCGTGTTTTATTTAGTGTATCCGTGCCAACCACGCTGCTGAAATTTATGTTTGTGCGCACTGACCCATTCGTAGTTCCACCAGCACCGCCCAAATAAAAGCCTATGGTACCTGCCTCTACACTTGATATATTGAATATTAAAACAATCCCAAAAACACTAATAATGCCTACTACTAAAAATACTTTTCTCATGACTCCTCCTTTTCCCTGTTTGTCTGCGCTATCAGGCTATGGAATTTTAAAAATCGCTCCTAATCTCTCTGCCTTTACCAGAGTAATCCACAACCTTTACTGAACAAGCTTACACTAGATGTTTGGCTGAAGGCCCGAAACTCTCCGCTTACAGTCACACTCTGGCTATAATTAGCCGATGATGTTGTAACGGGATTTTCGTTTTCATCTTCTCCATAAGACGAATTTGCTGTCATAACGCCCATGCTGACTGTACCCACTCCTGCAGCAGATCCTGAAAATTCAGACATGTAATTGGAACTTGTAGTCTGTGATCTCGTGTAAATACTGCCATTTATAAGGTTATAGCCAACACCAGCTTTCATGCCTGCCCCGCCCTCAGGACAACATATTGCAGAACTTATAGATTCTTTCCCTGTCAGGCTTCCATCATTTCCCTGGTTATCATAGCCGGCGATTGTGCCTGTCCTTATTAGTCTTTCTCCTGGACCTCCAAACGGCACTGAACTCACTGAATTATCAAAAACCGTTTTACCATTTTCAGCAGATGCATCTATGGAATAATTAAATGCAAATTTCCCCTCCGCAAGGCTCTCTTCATATGTGTTATTAACATCTACAGAGCCTTCGGAAATCACGTATATTCCGCTCCTGAATATACCTGCATTGGCACAAAACGGACAAATAGCTTCCGGTTCTTTTGAAAATGCACTTCTGGTTATAACTAATAAAAAAATAAACAGAATAATTAAATATATAAATTTTTCTTTTCTACCTTTCATCTCTTTTTTCTAATTAAGGTAAAACCTGGTCTATAATTTCCGGTATAGGACTTGGTTTAGAGAAATAAGATCCAAAATCCATTTTCCTGTAAAAGGGAAGGAAAATCCCACTGGCCTCCGCATACTCTGAATATTCAACAAAGCTTGCAAGAGGTGTGTCACCCTCTTGATTTTTTTCTGTTGTGCCATCATACAGCTTGGCCAGCATCTCGGCGCTGATCTTGCCCACCCCTGTGGCATTAATTTCATATCCTAATATTATCTGTGATGTCATTTCTGCTCCGGACTCAATATTAGCGCTAATGCTTCCCTTTTTACCATTCGCCATGACGTTTGGTATATTAAAACTGCTTCCCATTGCGACTCCGGCATTTACTGCCGGTAGGTCTTTTACATTGGCGCTCACCCATGGACAGAGCACAAAAACGCCTGCAAATGCGCCTGATTGATCCCCCCCCGCAGATACCTCCTCAATAGCTATTTTGTCTTTAAAATACGCCACCGAGCCTGGCGCTCCATCAGAGTTATACCCTATAGTCTTATCAACCGTCACGTTCGGAGTGTCAGTAGTGTGGCTGTCTGCCACGAAACTCTTCTTAAATGTTGTGCGGCCCGTATCATCAGTATCAGCCTCCACACGTAAATCCCTTCCAAAATCTCCTGCGCCAGCCAGGGTATTATTTGAGTTAAATTCCTCTGTATACCTGATTCTTGCCTCTGTCTCGTTCCATCCAAGGGTTCCAGCTGTGTTTGCTGTCGGCGTTATTCCCCATGAATTTTTTACTGCTGAACTGGCAGAATTATTCCAGTGCCATGTAAAATTTTCACTCTCTTTTACAATACCAACGGCCAAAATATTAGTATCTGTAGTAATTTTGAAACCCTCTATCGGCGGTTTTACAGGTGGATCGGCCCATACAGTCCATGCTAAAGTAAAAACCATTGTTACCGCTAAAACAAGCTGCAATTTTTTCATTTTTAACCTCTGATTTTTTCCATAATTGATAGTGGCAAAATTGTAAAAAAATAAAATGAATAAATCAACTATCGCACCCATGAACTACGGAAGAACCTGATCAATAATTTCCGGTATCGGACTAGGCGATGTGAACACAGAGCCATATGTCATCTTCTTGTAGAATGGCGCAAAAACTCCACTGGCCTCCGCATACTCTGAATATTCAGCAAAGCTCGCAAGAGGTGTGTCACCCTCTTGATTTTTTTCTGTTGTGCCATCATAGAGCTTCGCCAGCATTTCTGCACTAACCATACCAGCGCCTGTGGCATTAATTTCATAGCCCA
>CAYZEH010000219.1:0-4532 GCA_964477135.1 uncultured Pirellulales bacterium
GTAGAGGCGCAGTTTTTGTTTAAGAAGGCTACTTTTGCCTCGTGTCATGCATCGACTATCGAGGAGACAAAAAATTATTTTATAGCAGCTTTTTTCGGCGGAACCGATGAAGGTGAAGATGATGTGTGTATCTGGACATGCAGAAAGAACAAAGGCACAAATCAGTGGTCGGCTCCTGCGATGGCGGCTGATGGTGTGCAGTATGTTGATGCTGATACGAAAAAGCAGAAACGTTATCCCTGTTGGAATCCGGTATTATACCAGGGGGAGGATGGTAACTTATATCTTTATTATAAGGTAGGGCCTACGCCAAGAAAATGGTGGGGAATGCTCAAGGTTTCTGATGACCAGGGGCAGAGCTGGTCACAGGCGTCTCGTTTGCCGGAAGGGATAATCGGACCTGTGCGTGCCAAGGGCGTTATGCTTAGTGATGGCAGGCTGCTTTGCGGTTCGAGTACCGAAGATAAAGGCTGGCGGGTGCATATGGAATGGACTACGGACTTTGGCAAAACATGGACGAGAACGGGGCCTTTTGAAGAAGGTGGAAAAATTGACGCGATCCAGCCTACGATATTGAAATTCAGCGATGACAAGTTGCAGATATTGTGTCGCAGTGAGAATAATCTTTTGCAGTCTTTTTCGGATGATGGCGGCAGAACATGGAGCAGGCTGACGAAATCTGTTTTGCCGAATCCAAGTGCGGGTATTGATGTGGTGACATTGTCCGACGGAAGACATCTGCTTGTTTACAATCATTCCACTAAACGAACAGGCGGACGCGGCAGGCTTAATGTTGCTGTTACTAAAGACGGCAAGGGTTGGCAGGCAGCGTTGAAGCTTGAGGATATGAAGACAGTTGAAAATAAAAAAGCATCCGGTGCATATCCGGCTGCGATTCTCGGTTCAGATGGTTTTGTGCATGTGGTATATACATGGCGGCGTGAGCGGATTAACTATGTGGTTATAGACCCTGCGAAACTTGTTCTGCGTGACATGCCCAAAGGACGTTGGCCTGAGGAAAAATGAGAAAAGCTGTTCAGGAAAGATTTTTTTTATTCTTTTTCATTTGAGTAGTCGAAAGCTTCTTTGCCCATTTTTATTCTGCAACGATTTTGCATTTTTCTCGTAATATTTGTAATCTTGTCAGCTAATTCTTTGTCTGTAAAGTTTTTAACTTTTTCAACCGGTATGGCTTTGCCGTAACAGACCATTATCTGGCAGCCCGGAATGAAAAAGTTTCTGTGTTTAGGCCAGGCGTCGTAAGCACCTTCTATTACTACCGGAACGACAGCTGCGTTTCCTCTTCTGCAGAGCAGACCGAAGCCTGGTTTAAATGCGGAAATTCTGCCATCTCTTGTTCTTGTACCTTCCGGGAAGAGGCAGACTCCTCGACCTTCTTTTAGTTTTGCGATTATCGATTTGATCGCTTTGATATCTGCCTGGCCTCTTCGGACTGGAATGGTTCCTACGGAATTGAGTATCCACCCAAGTACGGGATTTTTGAAAAGTGTATCGCGTGCCATGAAGTTTGTGTGTCTGCTTATTATGCTGCCGCAAAACATCGGGTCGAGAAAGCTCTGGTGATTGCTGATCAGCAGGAACGCACCTTTAGCAGGGATGTTTTCTCTGCCGTAACATCGCCATTGAAAAAACAACATACAGAAAAATTTGCATAACCATTGGCCAAACAAGTACCATTTTTCTTTTATTAATTCTTTCAAGATGTTTGCCTCACGTAACTCAATAGTTTATCAACAACCTGTTCAATGTTTAAATCAGAAGTGTCGACAATTACAGCATCGCCGGCAGGCTTTAAAGGGCCTGTGGTTCTGCTGCTGTCGCTATGGTCTCTTTTAACGATAGCTTCTTTTATGCTTTCAGGGGTTTGGCTGTTGTCGCCATTAGCCCGGAGTTGGGCAAGCCTTCTTCTGGTGCGTTCATCAACAGAAGCGGTCAGAAAGAATTTCATATCAGCGTCTTTAAATGCTACGGTTCCCTGGTCTCTGCCTTCGGTGACAATTTTTTGATATTGATCGGCGATGTTCCGCTGCATCCGGACGAGTTTTTCTCTTAGCTGGGGATTTGATGCGATATACTTTACATTATCGGTTACCTGGGGCTTGCGGATGTCTTCGGTGATGTCGACGCCGTTTATTTTTGTGATGGTCATGTCAGCTTCAATTGAAAAAGAGAAATCGTTGTTGTCAAATACCGTCAACAGTTCGGAAGCATTCTCCATGTCTATATTATCGTTCATTGCAGCTAAAGTCACTGTCCGATACATAGCACCGGTATCGAGAAAGGCAGCGGATAGTTTTTTGGCGACCAGCGCAGCGATAGTGCTTTTTCCGCTTCCTGCCGGTCCGTCAATCGTAATAACAAAATTATCCATAGCTGCTTGTTATCCGTTTATCTTTATCGCTATTAAACTTGTATCATCGACCTGTTTTGCCAGCCCTACAAATCTTCTTCTGTAAGTCAGAATGTTCTTTACTATGTGACGGGCGGCACCGTCAGTAAATTGTGTTACTGCTTTTAGCAGGTTTTCTCTTGTCCAGAGTTGTCCGTCAAAGTTGGCAGCATCAATAAGCCCATCGGTATAAAATAAAATACAATCGTCGTCAGCAAGTTTGACAGTGTCATATTCATAATTGAAACCCTCTTCAATACCAAGTACGAGTCCACCTTTGTCGAGGTCGGAGAATTTATTTTTCCTGATCAGTATAGCAGGTTCATGGCCGCAATTACAATATGTCATGGTCATTGTTTTGACATTTATAATGGCGGCAAACATGGTAATAAATTCACCGTTTCTACATTCCCTGCATGCAGTTTTGTTTATCTTGTTGATGATATCCAGCAGGTACTGACCTTTGGCGTCGTCAAAGTATGCCCTTACCGAGCCTCTGAATGAGCTCATCATTATTGCAGCCGGGATGCCTTTGCCTATTACATCAGCTATGATGATGGCGATCCGATCGTCGTCGATCTTAATGAAATCGTAAAAGTCGCCGCCCACATCAAAGCAGGGTATGTAAGTTGCGGAGATATCCAGCCTATCCATAACAGGTGCTTGTTTGGGTATCATTCTTCTTTGAATAACACCTGCGAGCTTGATTTGCTCTGCCATTCTTGCGCCTTTCATGGCTTCGGCGTAGAGCCTGGCGTTTGTGATAGCTGTTGCGCACTGTGATGCTACCGCTCGGGCGATACTGATATTTTCCTTAGTAAAACGTTGAGGCTCTGGGCTGTAGAGCCTTAATACTCCGATAGCTTTATCTCTGAAGACCATTGCCACGGTCAGCTGACTTACGATACCTTCTTTGATGGAAGCCTCTTTGTATTTTACCCTGCCATCGACCCGCATATCATCGAGGACTACAGCTTCACCGGCGAACGCTGCTTTTATGACGGTGTCGTTTTTGGAGACTACGCCTTTGTTTCGATATTCCTGACTTAGACCGAAAGTGCTGCACATCTTAAGGTCGCCGGCTTTTTCATCAAGCAGTCTGATAGAGCAGGCTTTTACACCTACAATCCGGACAGCAGCTTCGGCAAGCATGTCGAGAGCCTGCTGCAGGGACATATTGCCCGCAACCAGCGTAGTTAGCTGGTAAAGCTGTTTTTCAATTTCAATTGTTTGTTTTATCTGTTCCATAGCACCTGAAATCTTCGTTTATTAAACGCGGATTATATGCTAATTTTTTTGATTCGTGAAGTGTTAATATTTTTAGATTGTTTCTTGAAATATTATTAACTTTATGTTATAAATGGAGTTATGGTCACTGTAGCGAAACATATTATTTTCAAGGGCACCGTGCAGGGTGTGGGTTTTCGCTTTACCGTTTTCGGCGTTGCAAGCAGATTACAGCTTGGAGGGTTTGTGCGCAATCTGCACGACGGTACAGTTGAAATGATGGTGCAGGGGCCACAAGGCGAGGTTGAAAACTGTATTGAAGACATAAATGGCTCTTTCAGCGACGATATCGAAACAGAAATAAAAGACATCGACTACAACCCCATATACAACGATTTCAAGATAACTTTTTAGCCTTTCAACATAAAACATACCAAAATCTCACTATTCACATATTTTGATCAACAGAAATAAAGCATTAATACCATTCAGGGTAATAAATTCCCGCGATAAAAACCCTAAAACCGGATTTTATAATTGTTTACCCACGAATAAACGGGAAAACTCAATCGCGAGCAGTATATAATTCAAAATCAGATGAGATATTTTAATCGTCTTTAACGAAAAAAGGCGTTGTCGGCCGATAATTAAATTGTATAGAATATTAAAATAGGCGATTTGGGTTGTCGCGTTGATATTGCTTAATTGAAATAGCTCTGCAAAAAGGAGAAATTGATGGATTGGATTACAATCCTGGCTTTCGTGAAAGAAGGTGAAATACCGGTATCGAATAGTCCGGCGGCTGAGCCAGCTGTTAGTGAAGTGGCGGCTTCGACTGCAACGGCTACGAGTTCGAATGCTGAAATAATGCCCATAGACTGGATATGGGGGCAGA
>CAYZEH010000220.1:0-4522 GCA_964477135.1 uncultured Pirellulales bacterium
AATGCAGGTGTTACTATTTTCGGATAAGTTTTTGGCCTGCGAGGTTCTTTGTTATTATTTTGTAACCTGCCGGGACGATTGCTTTGTAGATTATTGAGTTCTTATCGAGTCTCCAGCTTAATTTTACTATTCCAGCTTTTGTTGGCACCTGGCCTATACAACTGCTCAGGTCGGTATCGGTGAATTTTAAAGTGACAGTTTTATTTTCGTGGTCGATCTTTTCGATGCCGAGTATATCTTCGATTAGATTGCAGGCGATCTGCGATGCGAAGCCGTGGTTGCAGCTTGCGTAGTCTCCGACATGTTCCCAGAGCGTATTTGTTTTGTCAGCCATATAAAGCAGGTGGTCTATTGTTTCGTCTTTTAATTTTTGATAGAGGCCTTGGCGGGCGAATAATTGCAGCCTCATCCAGTTGCCAAGTAGAGCATTTCCCATTTTTACGTTCGGGTAGGCTTTTGTTTTTATACGTTTTGGGCCGAACTCTCTGAGCAGCGTTTGCCAGAGTTTCGCATGGGTGGTAGTGTTTGCGATGTCGAAATAGAAAGCATAATATTGACAACTTTCTGAGCAGTTATTTGTCAGGTACAGTTGTCCTTCTTTTCTCAGAGCGTTATCTATGAAGAATTGGCCTTTCAGTGATTGACTCAATATTTGTTTTTTTATGTTTTGGGCTTTTGCTAATAATTCCGGTTGATTGTAAATTTGACCGGCGGTTTTTAATGTGGCGGCGTAGAGCATATTCGTCGGGTAGTTTACGCCTTTGACGAAATCATTAGCCGCTGACCAGTCGACGAAAACCCAACTTTGCAGGTCTTCAAGTAAGCCGTTGTGGTTTTCAAATTTTTTGAAGTAGTCCAGCAAAGCCATTACTTTCGGCTTTAAGCTGTTTATTAATTCTATGTCACCTTCGTTGTCTTTGTAAATTTGCAGTTCCAGCACAAACCACATTGCCCAGTTGGGAATGAAAACTCCGTCATAGTGGTCGGCAGGATAACACATGGGCAGCATACCTTCAGGGAGATGATCGAATTTTTCAGGCAGCAGGTAATTTTCGAGGAAATTTTGTTCGATGACTGTTTGCCCGGTCAGACAATATTCTGTTTGCGCGGTTCGGTAGCTGTCGCATAGCCACCCCGCCCTTTCGCGCGACGGGCAGTCCATAAAGATATCTATCGAGTTTTGTTTGAATGTATTAACAGCGGCTTTGAAAATCCGGTTGAGCCTGTCATCGCTGCAGAAAAAATGAGCGGCATAACAATCAGGGTTTTCAAAAAGACGCAGATATGGATTAGTGATCTGGCATTGGCCTTTTAACAAATTAAGTTTAATATATCGCATCGTGTAAGGCTCAAAGGATTCGACTTTATAAGTGCCCCGAGCCAGTTGGTAAGTTATCGCGTTTACACAGTCCATCCTTTTGAAATCAACATCATTGTCTCTTAGTATTTCGTCAAATGTCACCATCAACTTGCAATCAGTCTCGCACTTTATTTCCATCCCCACAAAGCCCGTAAGGTTCGAACCCATATCGATAATTTTGAAAGTTTTGTCTTTCAGCGATATTATATTTTCGCTGTTAAAAGGCCTATTGATGGCCGTGACAGATTCTGATTTTATAGCTTGTGCAGTATCGGAGATTATCTCTTCGAGCTCATTCATCTTAAAGCCCTTAAGTTTTGGGCCTATGTTGACCAGTGCGCGGTCTCGCCAGGGTTTTTCAACTTCCACATCCGTTATCAGCGAACCTTCGGATAGTATAGTGACAGGCGATACTACTTCAAATCTCGGATAGGATACTCTCCTGGGCAGAAGTTTTTTTTCAGGTTGGATCGCACAATCGGCCTCTTCTAATTCCATATTGAAATTTGTTTTCCAGTCGTCAAAGCTGGGGCTAAGTTTGTAATATTCAATGAAAGGCCTTTGAAAGCTGTAGCGCTGGACTTTCTGAACGCGATGATTCAGGATGACCACACCGAAACATTTGCCGGCAGATTGTGAGGAAGTTGAGGCGATTACGTTTTCACCTGATAAAACCTCCGCCTGCAAAAATGAGGGCTGATCAAGCAGGTAGTAGCTGTTTACATTATAACCTGCGACTTCAATTGCGAGTATGTTTTTGTCTTTCAGGTGTTTACTAAGATTCCACTGGTCAACGCGGTAATAGCCGTGAGCTGCTCTTGCGGGGCCATGGCCTATAAATTCACCATTAAGATAAACACGGTAAAGCGTCGAGGCTGTCAACTTTAAAATAACCTGGTTGTCTTTCGGCTTATCAAAAGTTGCTCTAAAACCTACTAACAGATTTTTTTCTGTTTCGAGAGTAGCAGGCCAGATTGGTTTAGCCGATTTAAAAGTCGGGTTCGCAGCCGTAGTAGTTGAACAGGCAGCAAGAACTATTGTTATTACAGCAACGATTAAGATTATTCGTGAAAGTTTACTTAGTGACATATTGTTCTCATCTATTATACTACTCACAATTAAGTTTTCGCTATCGCGGCTCTCCGTGTCTCGTTTATTCGCGGGTAAATAACTTAAAAATAACAGTTTATAGCTTTCCTCGCGAAAATTTCTTACCCTCAAAGGGTATAATTACCATGTTTCCGTTGTTGTGTAAGTGACAGTGACAGTCGAATCAGCTTCTACTTTTACTTCGAATCTTGCGGTAGCGGCATCTTTCTTTTCGAATTTATGGCTGTTGTTGCTGATGGTCCAGTTTAACCAAGGTGAAAATTTCTCATCTACGAAAACTGCCACAGCCGTATCTTTGCGGTTTCTGATTTCAACTTCATGGCTTTTAACAACTCGACGCCTGCTGCGTTTGGTGTCAGTTGTTTTATATTCCGGGACGATATCGAAAGCGTTGCCGATATAAAGCGATAATTTTTCTTTTCGTGGTGTGTGGTCTATCAGGTCTTCGCCTACAAATTCAAGCATGTCGTCAGCAGGGTCCTTTTTGAAGACTCGCACTTTGCCTTTAGGCATCGCTATGCCAAGTCCATACTCTTTTTTGTTTTCAAACTCAAGCTTGACCTGCATTTTCTTCGGCATCTTCTTGTGGTCATAGATATAAAGCTTTTCAACCGGAACATTTAAAGCAGGCGTAATGAATTCGATCTGCTTAGTCTGCAAGTTATTGACAGTTGATTTCCTGCCGAGGGTATACATGTGATATTCCATGAACGATTTTTCTTCAAACCCACCTCCTGCTGATTTATCACTCATCATCATAACTTCTTGTCGATACATCCGAGGCTGTTTTGGTTGAACCCTTCTGACATCGCCTGCGATCAATTTAATAACGGCATCTTTATAACCGGCGCCGGATTGATTATTGATCGTTACCCAGCCTGAAAAATCGAGAGCGTTTTCAGCTGCATTTAAAATAGCGGTGTAGTCTGCCTTCCAGCTTATCCCCGAAGCTGTGAATGTAGCCATGCAAAGCTGAGAGCCTTGCTTTTGCGAATTCGCCAGCCAAATTAGTGTTGGCTTTGTCACGAGGTCCTCAGGCTTTTCCGCCAGGTCGATGCTTTCAATACTGTTATAAGAAATAATTTTCAAGCCCGCATCTTCTTGTATTATAAGGTTGCCGTCTTTGGATGCTGAAAGTATGCCGGTGATTTTTGTTCCTGCATCTGCACCTGCCCCCTTAACCGATACAGCTACTTTTTTGTCGATATATCTGTTCAGCAGGCTTTGAGTGTTGACCAGGTCGTATTCATAATTTTGCTCTAAGATAGAAATCGCCCCCGGCGAAGAGAGACATTGAAACTTTACGCTGGTGGCGTCGATTGTTGAGGGCACATCCGTAAACTTAATGGTATTAACGCCCTTTTTAAAATCCATATTGCGGATATTCCTGATTACCGCGAAGTTGTCATTATAAATAGTCAGCGCTGTGCCGGGAGATTGTTTTACCTGCGATACACCGCAACAGCATAAACCGCTGCATAACAAAATAACGATTGTGGTGATAATTGTCTTTTTCATTTTCCTGTTCCTTAAAAAGAGGTTTGAATTTTACGTTCCTGCATATTAAATAATAATGTATCCTGACAGTAATTGTTCTGCTAATATCATTTTTAATCAAAAGAGGCTTACAGTAAAGTAAAAAGCCTGTAAAAAACGGTGTTAGTTGAATATACAGCCTGAATACGGTATAATCTCGTCGGTTTGATGAGATTATTTTTATGGAGAGATACTTATGAATGATTTTTACGCAAATATTGTCGGCTCCGGCCATTGGTGGAATTATCAGCTGTTAAAAGACAACGAGGCCTGGCGGTTTGTTGTGATATTGGGGGTTATCATCATAACTCTGGCAGTGGGTAAGATATCGCAGTTTATTTTGGGTGGTTTGGCCCAGAAGAGGAAAAACAAAGTCGGCAGCAATACGATCACGATATTTCTCAAATCCATTTCCAAGCCTTCAAATGTTGCTTTTCTTGGTATTGGTCTGTTTATTTGCAGATCGCTGGTTGTTTTTGCTAACCCTGAAATACCGGAAAGTGCAGGGCTTGATGC
>CAYZEH010000221.1:0-4521 GCA_964477135.1 uncultured Pirellulales bacterium
ATTGCTGCTTGTTACTAACGGCAGGTTTGCACAGTATGTTCCTATCAGGGTTGATTCAGAATAAATCGGCTTTTTAATTTGATGTGTTTATTGAAACCCCTTGCTCTTATTTGTAGTGAGGGGTTTTGTTTTTGGTTGAAAAAGAGTGGATGAGCGGAGTTTTTGGTTGATAGAAGTGGGGTTGTTTTTTATACTTTTTGGATGGCTGAGAAAATACTTTCATTTTATACACGGTTTTTTGCGATATGGGTGGTTGTTTTCGGGGTTGTCGCTTATTTTTTTCCTGGGCCTTTCGTTGCGGTTAAGGAATATAACGAGTTGTTCTTTGGGCTGACGATGTTCGGTATCGGTGCGGTTCTTTCTGTTGGTGATTTTAGAGAGATCGCCAAGAGGCCTTGGATTGTTGCTATCGGCAGTTGTGCGCAGTTTAGTATTATGCCTTTGGGGGCGTTTTTGGTCGCGAGGCTTTTTCATTTGTCTGATGAGATGACGGTTGGGTTGGTGTTGACGGGGTCTGCTCCGGGTGCGATGGCGAGCAATGTTATGTGTTATGTTGCCAAGGCTGACACGGCTTATTCGGTTTCGCTGACAACGGTATCGACGCTGCTTTGTCCGGTGCTTACGCCGGCGTTGACATTGTTCCTGGCGGGGTCTACTTTGGATGTTCCTTTTATGGGGATGATGTTCAGCGTTTTGAGAATGGTTATTTTTCCTTTGATGGCGGGGTTTGCGGTCAGGCATTATTTTTCTAAAACGATAGAGAAGATACTTTATGTGTTTCCGGCGATATCTGTTACTTTCATAATTTTTGTGTGCAGTTTAGTGATAGCGATCAATCGGGATTATCTGGCGCAGGTGACGGGTATTATACTTGTTACTGGTGTTATCTTGAATCTTTATGGGATGACGTGCGGGTATGGTGTTGGCAAGCTTTTTAAGATGAATATCAAAAGGCGTCGCACGCTGGCGATAGAAATAGGGATGCAAAATGCCGGGTTGGGGGTTGTTTTGGCGTTGAAGCACTTCAACGAAAGGGCAGCGATGCCTGCTGCAATTTTCGTTTTTATTTGTATAATTACGGCATCTTTATTGGGCAGCTGGTGGCAAAAAGTGGATTTAAACGCTGAAAAGGTCATTTGTAAGTAGTGTTTCGCATAGTAGTTATTAGAAGATAATGTTGCATTTTTTGGGGTAAACTGCTACAATCACGGGCTATTGTAATTTGTTAAATAGAGTTTTGCGGGCAGACCGGTTTATATCGGCCTGCCTGTTGTGTGTGAAAAAAGAATTTTTAGGAGTATTATCATGGGTTGTAATTTGGCGATTGCCGGGGTTACTGGTGCGGTTGGTCAGGAATTTTTAAAAATCCTTGAGCAAAGAGATTTTCCATTTGATTCGTTGAAGATGCTTGCAAGCAGCAGGTCCGCGGGTAAGAAGATCGAATTCAAGGGCAAGACATATACAGTTGAAGAGATGACAAAGGATAGTTTCAAGGGTGTTGACATCGCACTATTTAGTGCAGGCGGATCTCAGAGTAAAGAATTTGGTCCTTCAGCTGCGGCTGCTGGTGCGGTTGTTGTTGACAATTCGTCAGCTTTCAGGATGGATGCAGGAACGCCTTTGGTTATTCCAGAGATCAATCCGGAAAAAATTGCAGAGCATAAAGGTATTATTGCTAATCCGAACTGTTCGACGATTATCGGAATTGTTCCGATCTGGCCTTTACATAAGGCTAATCCTGTAAAGAGGATGGTTGTCAGCACTTATCAGGCAGCCAGTGGTGCGGGGCAACCTGCGATGGATGAGTTGGCAGTGCAGGCTCAGGAAATCCTTGACGGTAAAGAGCCTACATGTAATGTGTTCCCGTATCAGATAGCGTTCAATGTATTCTGTCATAACTCTGCTCTTGAAGCCAATGGCTACAATGAGGAAGAGATGAAGATGGTTAATGAGACGAGGAAGATATTTGATTGCCCGGAAATTGCGATAACCTGTACCTGCGTTCGTATTCCGGTTATGAGAGCGCATTGCGAATCTATCAACATTGAATTTACCGATCCTATTACTCCTGAGCAGGTCAGGGAATTGCTTAGTACGGCTCCTGGTGTTTCGCTTATCGATGACAGGGTCAATAACAGGTTCCCGATGCCGATCGATGCGACGGGTAAAGATGACATTTTTGTCGGCAGGATCCGTCAGGATGAATCTATTGCTGATAACAGGGGTATTAACCTTTGGGTTGCCGGTGACCAGATACGTAAAGGGGCTGCGCTGAATGCTGTTCAGATAGCAGAGAAGCTTTTATAGTACCCTTAAGGGTAGTGGATGTCTGCGGATAAACTGAAAAATTCAATTGGGATCAGTATACCCTTCAGGGTAGTAAATGTTCGCGGATAAATCCATAACTTCTTATCTTTGAGTTAGTTACCCGTGGATAAATGGTAAAATTCAATTGGGATCGGTATAGGATATGGCTGTTCGCAATATAAAATTTACGGTTTTGTATGACGGCAGCAGATATCATGGCTGGCAGGTTCAGTTTGGTTTAGATACAATTCAGCAACAGCTCAAACGGGTTGCTACTGAATTATTTGGTTTTGAGGTTAATGTCACCGGGGCGAGCAGGACAGACGCGGGGGTGAGCGCTTTGGGGCAGATCGCGATCATGCAGGTCAAGAGTCCTGTTCCTACTGAGAATATTGCTAAGGCGATGAATCATCGTTTGCCGGATGACATTTTTATTTGTGATGTTCAAGAGGTGCCGAAGGGCTTTGATGTCATTGGTGATGTCACGAACAAGATGTATCGCTATTCGATATATACGGGCAGGGTGAGACCTGTTTTGGAGGTTAGTCATTGCTGGTATGTGCCTGTCGAGCTTGATGTTGATAGTATGAGCAGGGCTGCGGGGTTTTTGGTTGGTAAGCACGATTTTAAATCTTTCGCAAGTGCCGCAGATGAAAGGGCAAGCTCGGTTAGAACTATTTTTCGGTGCGACATTGCGTCGGAGTCTGATTGGGTATATATTGAGGTTGAAGGTGATGGGTTTCTTTATAATATGGTGAGAAATATTGTTGGTTCGCTTGTTGAAGTTGGTTTTGGCAGGTGGGACAGTGGGAAGATGAAAGAGGTTCTTGCGGCTGTCGACAGGAGAGCGGCTGGGCCTATAGCGCCTGCGGGCGGACTTTGTTTAATGTGGATCAAATATTGAAGATAGTTCATATAATTACAAGATTGATATTGGGCGGGGCACAGGAGAATACGATCCTTACGTGCCGGGAGCTTGCTGCGAGGGGGCATGATGTCACTTTGATAACAGGTCCTGCAACTGGGCCTGAGGGGAGCTTGTTTGGTCATACTGAAAATATGGGTTTCGAGGTGGTGAGACTTGAAAGGCTGATACGAGCTATTCGGCCTATCAATGATTATCTGGCTTATTGTGAGCTTAAGATGCTGCTTAGGAAACTTGATCCTGATATTATTCATACGCATTCTGCTAAGGCTGGTATCGTTGGTCGGTTTGCGGGCCATAGTTTGAAAAAATATAACAAAGACGGCAAAAGGCCCGCGGTTGTTCAC
The DNA here is from genome assembly GCA_964477135.1 of uncultured Pirellulales bacterium. Lineage (GTDB taxonomy): Bacteria > Planctomycetota > Phycisphaerae > Sedimentisphaerales > Anaerobacaceae > JAGLTN01. The sequence continues at coordinate 3,580 of CAYZEH010000221.1, forward strand.
GGCGTTCATGGGTTGGCGTTTCATCGGTATCAGAGCGGTTGGCTTAACAGGTTTTATATTGCAGTTGAAAAGGCGGCGGCGGAGAAGACGGATGCTTTTATTTGTGTGGCAGATGCGATGACGGAGCAATCTTTGGCGGTTGGTATCGGGCGGAAAGAGCAATATACTACGGCTTATTCAGCTATGCAGGAAGGTGCTTTTTTAAAGCCTATAGATGAAGCGAAGAAGCAGATTTTTCGGCAGCAGTATAAAATTGACGATGATGCGGTCGTGCTGGTTACTGTTGCGAGGCTTTTTGAGCTTAAAGGGCATGATTATATTATTGAGTCGGCGAAAAGGTTGGCTTGTCGCTATGAGAATGTTGTCTGGCTTTTTGTTGGTAATGGTAATCTGGCGGGTAAGTTTAAAAGAGAAGTTAAGAGGCTTGGTTTGGAGGGGCGGATTAAATTTACGGGGTTATTGCAGCCTGATGAGATACCGCTTGCTATTGGGTCGTCGGATATCCTTGTGCATTGTTCGTTGCGTGAAGGGCTTGCCAGGGCTTTGCCTCAGGCGATGCTTTGCGGCAAACCTGCGATAGCATTTGATCTTGATGGGGCGAGGGAAGTGGTTAATGAAAATACGGGCAGGCTTGTTGAGGCTGAGAATGTTGATGAGCTAACCAGTGCTTGCGAGGAGCTGATAAAAGATGCAGATTTGCGCAGGGGGCTTGGGGAATTTGCGAGGGAGTCGGTGAAGGGAAAATTTGCACCGGATACTATGGTTGATGTTATAGAGAAAGTTTATGAAAGGCTTTTGGTTAAGGATGATATGACTATTACCAGGAGATTGTCAAAATGAAAAGCAAAAACAGTCTATTTATGGTTTTTATAATTTGTTCAATAAGCTTGTTGTCAGGTGATGCTTTTGCAGACCCGGTGCATATGGCTGATGCTATTATGA
>CAYZEH010000222.1:0-4492 GCA_964477135.1 uncultured Pirellulales bacterium
CCCGCGGATAAACAGTAAACTTAGGTGTGAGTGTTATAAATGATAAATATTTCAAAATTATATTGCGGTTTGGCGGGTGAATCTGACCACTTGAGATATAATAAGCGAAATGATTTTGGCCCGATAGCAGTTTTTAACTCTACGAAAAAGTGCAATCTGAAATGTCAGCATTGCTATAGCAGTTCTGATAAATCGCTAAGTGATGTTGAGCTGAATACAAACCAGGCGATCGATTTGCTGGAGCAATTGAAAGAGGCGAATTGTCCGGTAGTACTTTTTAGCGGCGGTGAGCCTTTGCTTCGGGGCGATCTTTTTGAACTGCTTGACTATGCTAAGAAGATCGGACTTCGGACGGTTATTTCCACTAACGGCACTTTGATAGATGAACGAACAGCAGAGAAGCTTGCCGGCGTTGATATCGGTTATGTTGGTGTTTCGCTGGATGGGCCTAAGCAGCTGCATGATAAGTTTCGAGGCGTTGATGGTTGTTTTGACAGGACTATCGCGGGGTTTAAGAATTGCCGAAAGTACAACATCAAAGCGGGGCTTCGTTTTACAATAATTAAAGCAAATAAAGATTACGCTGGTGAGATGTTTGATATCGCTTCCGACAACGGGATACGCAGGATATGTTTTTATCATTTAATCGGCACGGGCAGAGCAGCCCAGATATCCGACCAGAGTTTAACCGCTCAGGAAACCAGGGCGACGATCGATACTGTGATTGATAAGACTAAGCAGTTTGTTGGTAAGGGATTGATCGATGAGGTTTTAACGGTGGGCAATCACGCTGATGGGCCTTATGTGCTGGTGAAGATGCAAGAGCAGGGTCATGTAGATTTTGAAAAAGCAAAAGAGCTTTTGATGATTAATGGGGGCAATAAGATCGGCGAAAAAATCGCATGTGTAAGCTGGGATGGGAGCGTTTATGCTGACCAGTTCTGGAGGAATTATTGCCTGGGTAATGTTACAGAGAAAAGTTTTAAAGATATTTGGTACAGCGACAGCGATCCGGTATTGCACAAGCTGCACAATAAGGATAAGTTTGCTGCTGAGGTGTGTCTTGGTTGCAGGTGGTTTGAGCTTTGCAGGGGCAATTACAGATTTCTGGGCGCCGACCCCAGCGACGAAAACTGGGTTAATGAGCCTGGATGTTATTTGAGCGATGAGGAAATTGCAAAGTAATACCCTTTAGGGTAAGAAATTCTCGCGATGGAAGTTGTGTAGTACTTGAAAATTAGTTGCCCGCGGATAACGTAATACCAAGGGCTTCGAAAGTTATAAAAGGAAGCTAAAATGGGATTTCCGGAAAGCAGAATGAGACGACTTCGCAGCAGCGAGGCCATGAGAAAAATGGTTCGTCAGACGAGTGTAAATGTCACGGACCTTATCTATCCATTGTTTGTCAAAGCTGGGCGAGCAGTTAAAGAAGAAATAGCTTCGATGAAGGGCTGTTTCCATTTTTCGCCTGACAGCATTGTTGATGAAGCTAAAGAGATTCAACAGCTTGGAATACCGGCAATATTGTTGTTTGGCCAAGCTATCAAAAAAGATGAACAAGGCTCGCAGTCCTGGGCGGAGGATGGTGCGGTTCAGCAGGCGGTCAGGGCGATCAAAAAAGCATGTCCGCAATTGCTTGTTATTACTGATGCCTGTCTTTGTGCGTATACGAGTCATGGCCATTGCGGGGTTGTTAAAGACGATGGTAAAATCGATAACGATGCCAGTTGTGAGCTTTTGGCTAAGGTTGCCTTGTCGCATGCACAGGCAGGGGCTGATATTATTGCGCCGTCTGATATGATGGATGGCAGGGTTGGCTATATCAGACAGGCATTCGAGGAGAATGGGTTTTATGATACAGCGATAATGGCTTATTCAGCGAAGTATGCCTCTGCTTTCTATGGGCCTTTCAGGGATGTTGCCGATTCAACGCCGACGTTTGGTGACAGGAAAACTTACCAAATGGATACTGCTAATGCAGATGAGGCGATGGCAGAGATCGCTCTGGATATCGAAGAAGGGGCGGATATTGTTATGGTTAAGCCGGCGGTTTGTTTTCTGGATATTATCAGCAGGGCAAAAGCAGGGTTCGATATTCCTGTAGCAGCTTATAATGTCAGCGGTGAATATATGATGATAAATGCTGCCGCTGATGCAGGTGTTTTGGATCGCGAGGTTGCGATGATGGAAATGCTTGTTTCTATCAAACGGGCCGGCGCTGATATTATTATTACGTATTTTGCTAAAGAGGTTGCGAAGCTTATAAAATGACAGATGTTGATATAAAACCAAGGCTGATAGCGTTTGAGGTTACTCGCAGGTGCAAGCTTAGCTGTAAACATTGCAGGGCAAATGCGGGCGTCGACAGGAGCGACGAGCTTGATACTGCCCAATGCAAAAAAATAATCGATTCGCTGGCGGCTTATCATAAATGCGTTTTGATTTTTACAGGCGGTGAGCCTATGGAACGGGACGATATTTACGAGCTTATCTCTTATAGCCGAGACGCCGGTTTGCGAAATGTCTTGGCGACTTGCGGATATCCGATCAATGATACGTCGATAGAAAAATTGAAGCAGGCGGGGATCATGGCGTTGTCGTTTTCGATAGATGCCGCGACTGCTCAAAGACACGATGCTTTCAGACAGGTTGAAGGGGCGTTTGATTCAGCCATCAAGGCTGCTAAGGTTGCCAGAAAAGCTGGGATGCGATTTCAGATCAATACTACCATTAGCAAGCTGAACATTGCCGATGTTGAAAAAGTTGCTAAGCTTAGTTGTGAGTTGGGAGCATATTGTTTTAATCCGTTTATTCTTGTTCCGACAGGCAGGGCTGATGCGCTGACTGACGAGATACTTGATTCCGGCCAGTATGAGAATTTGCTGCATAAGCTGCTTGAGATAAAACAGAATCTGCCTATCGAGGTGAGAGTAACATGCGGGCCTCAATTTGCGAGGATTTGCAGACAGGAAGATACGAAATTAAGCGCGAGCACCAGCGGATGTATGGGCGGCAGGGGGTTTGGTTTTATCAGCTATAAAGGTGATATTCAGACTTGCGGCTTTTTGGATATCTCGGCGGGCAATCTTGTTGAGAATGATTATGATTTTGGAAAGATATGGACGCAGTCGAAATTTCTAAATGAGATTCGAGCGGTTAATGACTATAAGGGCAAATGCGGGATTTGTGAATACCTCACCAGTTGCGGCGGGTGCAGGGCAAGGGCGTTTACGATGACAGGCGACTATGCCGGAAGCGATCCGGTTTGTGATTTTAAACCTTCGGGGAGGAAATAAATTGCAGCCTGGACAGTTAGATAAACAGATTTGTGACAAGCTGCAAAGGGGGTTAAACCTATGCCAAAAGCCTTTCTCGGATATTGCTGAGGAACTGGGTGTCAGTGAAGATGAAATTTTGTCACGGGTTAATAAACTGCTGAAGGCGGGGGTTATTAGAAGATTATCTGCGATGATAAATTATCTAAGCCTGGGCAGGGCGAGCACTTTAGTTGCTGCTGCGGTGGCTGATGACAGGATCGAAGAAGTCGCGGGTGTTATTAGCGGTTTGGAAAACGTATCTCATAATTATCAGCGGGATCATTTTTATAATTTGTGGTTTACATTGCAAGGTCAAGACCATGCGGATATTGCTGGGCAGTTGAAAAAACTTTCTGGTGAATTGAAAGTTGATTTTAAAAGCCTGAAAGTGGTGAGATTTTTTAAGCTTGATGTTAATTTTGATATTGCAGGCGGCAGTAATAAAGTAACAGAGAAAAAAACCTTGGCTGAGCAGGTTGTTGAGCTGACGGATTTGCAGAAAAAAATACTTACAAAAATTCAGCAGCCGATAAAACCGATTTCCAATGCTTTTGATTTTCTTTGTGATGAGCAGGTTGATATTGACTCGGCTTTAGAAGTATTAAGACAATTAAAAAATGCGGGAGTGGTTAAACGGATCGCAGCTGTATTGAATCATCGATTGCTTGGGTTTGATGCGAATGTGATGTTTGTTTGTAAGGTTGATGAAAGCGCCGCGGACTCAGCAGGGCGGAAGTTGGCGGCCTACAGACAGGTTAGCCATTGCTATCAGAGAAAAACTTTTGCCGGCTTTGATTATAATCTTTTCGCAATGATTCACGCAAAGACAATGGGGGAAATTGTTTGCCTGGTTGATGAATTTGTTGCCAGTGAAAATATTACAGATTATCAATTGCTGACGACTGTAAGGGAATTTAAAAAGAAGCCTGTCCGGCATCAGTTTTGATCGTTATGTTTTAGTTTTTGCAATTAACAATTTACTCAAACTGACCGGACGGCCAGATTGAGATATCAAAAATAAAATATTAAATATCAAAATTACGGATTCAGCCCTTGGCTGAAACTATTTTTAAATGTCTTTTTGAGCTTCTATAAAGTTTTTAGAAATAAAAAGTTACGCTCAAATAATATAAATTTCCGTGGATAAAGCGGAAAATTTAATAATCTGCCGCAAT
>CAYZEH010000223.1:0-4491 GCA_964477135.1 uncultured Pirellulales bacterium
AAACTTTCCAACCCGTGTGATACGTGGATCATCTTCCAGTTTAAAAAGTGCTCCATTCATTACATTCATTTGCATAAGTTCCTGTTTACGGGCTTCTGCATCCTGGTGCATGGATCTAAATTTGAAGAGGTTGAAGACACGGCTATGACGGCCTACTCGCTGTTGCTTGAACAGCACAGGTCCAGGAGAATCGAGCTTAATGGCCACAGCAACAAACGGATAGATAATAAAAAAGAGGATCGTGCCAACCAAGCCGCCTACAATGTCCAGAATGCGCTTATACAACAGTCCAGTAGCATTGATATTACTATCGCTCATGGTGATAAAAGGGACTCCCTGACAGATTTCCATAGAGAGGAGTTGGTTGCCAGATTCCCATAGCGCAGGTAATATCCTGGCAGGAATTCCCATCTTCCTGCACATGTCCAGATGCTTATATAAATCGATATCTCGATCTCCCTTTAATGCGAAAACCACTTCATCAATGTTGTGCTGCTGCAATACTCCTTGTAAATCATCAAGGCATCCTATAATGTCCGGAGAACAAATATCTTCTCTGTGTGTTGATACAAAACCGATGATTTTATGGCCATAGCTTAACTGGTACTGCAATGTATCCATTACAATTTTACATCGTTGCGTATCACCAATTACAACAATTCGGCGTACGTTAAACCCTCTTTTTGATAGAAAGTTAAAATAAATCTGAGCCAACAACCGGTTGATTGCGATCAGGACAAAGCTTAGAATTGCAAAATACGACAAAAAAGCTCGAGAATAATTTAGCTCCTTGTAGAGAAAAACGCCTGCTGACAAAAATGCAAAATCAATGGCAACAGCCATTAAAATTGATAACAACAACCTTATGGATGATGGTGGTCTGGTATCGCCATACAGATGAAATCTTCCCATTAGGTAGTTGTTCAGAAACATAACAAACAGCACCGATACCACAAAGACAGTAGTGTCCATCGCCCAGGTCCTACCGGACATATAGAGACTGATGTAATATGCCATGTACCCGGATGTGATCACACACAAGGCATCCATGACCATCAAGACCATGTTGATAACATATACTTGTTGTTGCAACATAATAAAGATTTTAAAACGTTTTGATCGTTTAATGCGTTAGTATCGTTATTATCTTAGCTCCTTCTAACCATTCCAAATGTCTGAACTAAGCTGGAACATACTCCGGCAAAATTGGCCATATTTTCTTAATAAAATCTTCCAGAACACTATACGCCTCATCCATCGACTGTTGCGGTACTACGGTCATCTCCACCCGCACCAGCGCACCATCTGTACGCTGTTTGAGAATCGCATCCCACATCAGGCAGAATTTGTTCATCCAAGGGCTGGTAATTACCCGTCCTCTCTGAAAAAAGAAATAGCTGCCAAGCAGTTTGGAGTTCTCCTTTTCCCAAGTCATGGTCATAATCTTTATCTTGCCGTGAGGATTCATATTGATCAGACGTTCACTTGTTTTAAACAAGGCCCAACCGCTGCCTATCATACATGACTCAGGCGCATGGGCGGTGTGTCGTGTACCCTGATATTCGTAAAACGGAATTAACAAATTAATATAATTTGGTAAGCCAGGTCTAATATAAATGGCGCTAACATAATCATCGGCCCAGAGTTGGTCCAATATCTCTTTAGAAATATAATGCCGTTTACCTTGCCACTGGCCGATCTGCATAGGAAAAGATGAAAAGGACGTTCGCTCGGGTAAATTGCGGGCCGAAGGCAGCATTTTTAAGGCCCACCCGCTACTTGTAAACAAAAAACACAGGATAAGGGTCAGAACAATCTGCCTAATCCAACCGATGGCCTTACTATCCTCTTTGTCCTCGGCATCCATCCTCAAACTTGCCTTGCTCTTATCTTTACCACCAGCCTCCAATCGCAAACCTGAAGATCCCTTTTTATTCGACCCAATCTTTTTTATGGTAAACGCGGCTGCAAGTAGTATAGCCGCGGCCACCATGAATATCAGCCAGCCTGAAAAATCATGAAAAAAGTTTTGAGCCAGTTCAGGGTGTCCCTTGACTGTCAGCATACCGGTAACAAATATTCGCAAGGAATTTACAAAGATAGAAAGGGGCGGTACTATAGCCAATAGGATTGCCCTCCTACCCCATCCTTTACAGAAAAAATATCCTACAAGAAGAGACATAAGAAGTAACGGCATGAGAAACCGCAACCCGCTGCAGGCATCTACTACCTGTAACTGGGAAATCCCAAGGTCAATAATATTGCCATTCTGAAAAACGCTAACATTAAAAACTCTCAACATAATGATAGACAATGTGCTGGCTACTATCTTTAATTTAAAGGTAAGCAATCGATTAACAAAAGGAGGAAGGGGCACGATGAAAAAAAGTATGAGAAGCGGAAACAGCAAAAGCCTGACTCTCATTCCATAAATCGTAATAAACATTCCAACAAGGCAACCCCAGATTCCTACATATACTATAGTTATAACAGAACCAAGTTCCCCTATTATAATCAGAGTTATTGATAAAAATGTTGGGAAAACCCCCAAAGGACTCCATGAAAATTGGTGGAATCGTAAATATTTTCTTTCCTCCCAACATAGGTATAAAAAAATAGGAATAATTAGGTAACAATAATTATTATCGCCCTTGGACCAGTGAATTGAGAGCTTCTGGAAAGTATTATAATATCCTATGATAAAAAATGTGAGCATTGACACGGGAAATATAAAATTTAAGATATTATTTTTTTTTAATTTAATTGGAGCCATCATTTGTATTCCGAAGATAATTTGTTTATCACAATTTTGTTGTATTAACTTAGCGTTGAATTAAATGTAATATTAGTCTTATCACTCACAATTATACCAGGAGTCTGGGCTACTGTTTGATAGAGATCGAACGTTTGCTGTGCTATGAGATCCCAATTAAATTCCGTTTCAAGCCGACGTTTTTTCTCCAATAGTATTTCTGGAGAGTTCAAATGAGATAAATTCATAAGAAAATTATTCAGTTTTTTGGATAAAATTTTAATATCCCCAACAGGAAAAGTTTCTTCGGGTAAAGCGACCTCCCTGTTAGCCGGAATATCACTGACCAATATAGGTAAATTATAACTTATTGCTTCCAGGGCGACAATGGGGAGACCTTCATGGTAAGATGGAAGGACAAAAAGTCCTGCATTTGAATATAACTCTTTCAGGGCTTTTCCTTTTTGGTAACCGGTCATTATAATACCGTCAATCTTATCAGCTCTTTTTTTCAGGTTAATACTATAACGATCCTCATGATCAGCATCACCGACAATGACTAATTTCCAACCTGTATCCAGCTTTGCAAATGCCCCCATCAGATCATGGAACCCTTTTTCAGGAACCAATCGGCCAACAGATAGGAAATAATGTCCCGGTTCGAGATTAAAATCAGACAGTGTAGCTCCAGCAGGTTCTAATTCAGGAATATTGACTCCATTTGGAATATATATAGAAATAGCCCCATACTTTTCAAACAGCATGTTTCTTATGTGATTTGATACAGCAATTACCTGATAGGCATGTCTTGCACCTATTTTCTCGCCAAGCCGCAACATACCCTTTGCGATTCTTCCCCACTTTTGTCGATCGTAATCCGGCCCGTGATTTGTTACAACTATTCGGAACCCCAACCTTTTACCTGCATATGCCAGCAATGATGGTCCAATGGCATGAATATGAAGAATATCATAATCTTTACGGTGTTTGCTTAACCAGAAGATTCCAAAAGCAGTATGGCAGATAGCCTCAAGACTTTTTATCTTTGGAGCCCAAAGGGGAATGATTTTAACGCCATTATACCTATAAGGGTAAGCTCTAACATAGCCTTTTCGTGCAAGTACTTTAATATCACAATCATATTTTGTTAAGCGCGGATATAATTCCTGGCAATGTTTTTCCACACCTCCTTGTACCTCAGGAAACCCTCGCAAGCCAAGGACTGCGATATGTAATATTTTTGAGTTATTTCTTTTTAGATTCATTTTTTATTATAATTCACAACTTACCGTGGACAAATGAAATTCCTTCCTTTTGCTTTTGATTATATGCCATTTATTTTTTACTATCCATCTTATCGGAATCAGGATTCGTTTCTTCATCGCCGGAGATGCAGATCCGATCATCCAGCATTGTTTCTTACAGTTTTTTACCCTGTCCCTCACCTCATCAGCCTTTTTGCTATTCCAAATCTCATCAAAGGTCTGGTCATTGAGGTTACCCATTACCATCGGCTCATCCGACCCATTGCATGGCATAATATTACCGTATGGATCTATAAAGAATACATCGCTTCCAACTTCACAGGGTAAAGGTCTGTCGCCGCCTGTTACTTTATTCGCAAGTCCCATGTTAAAATAGGCCCGAAACCAGTTTTTAGGTCTTTTAGTCTTTAATAATTCGGCTGAAATTTTTTTGAATTCTCCAGCAACCATTTCAGGATCTTCGTATCTATTATC
>CAYZEH010000224.1:0-4440 GCA_964477135.1 uncultured Pirellulales bacterium
ATCTCTGATAAGCAAAGCCAAAGTGACAAAAGCGCCAATCCGATTCTTTTGGGAAGTTTGCTGATGATAGTTTCGATGCTGATAATCGCAGCAGCAACATTTTGGCCTATAGTTTCAAAGTTTATCGCAGCTGAAAATTCCGGCGCGGTTTTGACGAGGGGTTTTTATGACCGGGTTATAGGTGTGATAGGAATATTGCTCGTTTTAATGATAGCAGCAAAAGAAGCTAAAGTGCTTTTGAAAATTAAAGGAAAATTCTTTTTGTTTGTCTGTTCTGGGATCGGAACTTTGGCAGGGATGTTGTGTTACTACCTTTTAGATAAAGGGCCTATTTCGATTGCTTTGAGCGTTTGTGTTTTTTGTTTTGTGCTTATCTGTTTTAAAAAATATGTCACGAAATTTAAAGGCCGACTCGGTGGTGATATTGCGCATCTTGGTTTTTTGCTTTTGGTGGTCTCGGCGGGGTTTGCATCACTTGAGCGGGTAGGGCAGTTTCCTTTGCAAAAAGGTGATGTGCAAACGATCGAGGGATATAAAATTACTTTTAAGGAATTTAAACGCCAGGAAGTCAACGGCATAATACAAACAGGCCCTGTAATAGTTGTTAGCAGGGGTGAAAATAAAAAGTCACTTTGGCCTTGCGAAAATGTCTATCCTTCGGGACAGGTGACATCAGAGGTTGCGGTTTCCTCTGGTTTGCTGGAAGATGTTTATGTGATATATGAAAATATGACAGCCGAGAATGAGGTGATTATTACAGTTAAGTTTATTCCGATGATGAGCTGGCTTTGGGTAGCAGCTTTATTGATGGTAGCTGGGATGGGTTGGTCTTTGCTTGAGAAACGGGGGCCGGCGTGAGAAAATTTATTATTTTGTTTTTGATTCTGATATCCTCAGCAGCATCTTTTGCAGCTTTGGAAACGCAAGACGAAGCAGTCAAAATAAAAATGCTTCATATATTTATCAAAGCTGATGTTAACGAGGTGCGGTTTGAGAACCTGTGGGTATATCGCAGAGACAAAGCAGGCAGCAGCTGGGAAGTTAATATCGGGATCCCTGAAACCGCAGTTTTGGAAACACAAGATGCCAATAGCGAACAAACCAGCCAAATCGTAAGTAAAGAGCTTAAAGCTGACAGCTTGATAGATTCTGCCAGTTTTACTTATTTTATAGCCAATGACAATGGCAGATGCCGGGCGTGCTTTAAGACCGACTATGATATTGATTCGATGGTCGTTTACGTTTCCGGGCCTGGGACTGCGGTAAAAAGTGATTTGCTGAAGTTTAATTCGTATCGGGCTTTGCGCTCTCGGTATTCTGGTATTTATACCGCTGAGAATATCCAGGCGGGGCGATTGGTGGATATTGAGCTTTTAGCTTTGCCTGCTGGTGAAGATATGCTCGTCGAATATATAGCTGTTTTCAGTTTGGTCTTGATAGTTTTGACAGCTTTGCTAACATTGATAGTCTGTAAGTTAAAAATAAAAAAAATTAAGAGCGACAAAAAATGAAGCTTGTTTTAAATAGTACTACACATAACGAATGTCCGGTCCAACAGCGGGAAAAGCTTAGCTTAACTGATGAGCATATCAAGACGATGCTCAAAGCTATGCACGAAAAGCCCGGCATAAATGAAGCTGCGATCCTGAAGACCTGTAATCGCCTTGAATTTTACATATACGCCAAAAAGGAATTTGACTGTGATGGTTTTCTCCGTGAGCTTTTGCAGCAGGTCAATCCGCAGGGCAGCGATTGCTGGAAGAAATTCAGCAAAAATATGCAGGATATCGATGCCGTGCGTCATCTTTTCCAGGTTTCCGCTGGTCTTGATTCACAGATGCTCGGCGAAAACCAGATACTTTCGCAGGTCAAAGAGGCTTATTCGATCTCGACTCATTATAAGATGAGCAGATTTGTCTTTCACAGGCTTTTTCATAATGCGTTTCGGGTTGGTAAGATGGTTCGCAGTTCGACGGATATTAATTGCGGAGCGGTTTCGATTTCTCTGGCAGCGGTTGAGCTTGCTAAGAAGGAGCTTGATCTGCAAAATTGTTGTGCGGTTATGGTTGGAGCTGGTGAAAACGCAGCGCTTGCGGCGAAGTATCTTTGCAAAGCAGGGCCTGGCAGACTTAGAGTTGTGAACCGAAATATTGAAAATGCACAAGTGCTTTGTGAAAGTTTAAATGCGGGAAGTGCAGCTGCATTAGAAGAGCTTTACGGCGAAATTGCGGCTGCTGATCTTGTAATATGTTCGACAGCATCGCAGGAGTTTGTGGTTAGTTATGATAAGTTGAAAAATCAGCTTGATGGCAGGGACAGGCCTTTGGTTATAATTGATATTGCTGTGCCGAGAGATGTTGAGCCTGAAGTTGGTAACATCGGCTGTGTTAAATTATATAATATAGATGACCTCGACGAGAGGATTTGTATTAACAGGCAGAAAAGAACAAATGAAGTTCCCAAAGCCAATGAGATTGTCGATGAGTATACGGATAAGTTTTTTAAATGGTATGATGGTTTGAAAGTTGTGCCCATTATTTCCAATCTTCATAAGCAGGGTTGTGAGCTTGCCATTGCGGAAGTGGAAAGATACGCGAAAGATTTCCCAGCCGGTGACAGAGAAAGGCTGGAGCTTTTTGCCCAGTCGCTTGTTAAAAAAGTTTTGCACGGGCCTGTGAGTTTTCTTAAATCAAGCGGTGAAGATGAACTCACTGAAGAGCAGATGATGGCATTGGATTTTATAAATAGAATGTTTTTCTCGCAGGGCAGGCAAGGCTGATGGGGGTTTTAACGGTTGCTACTCGTGGTACGGATTTGGCTGTCGCTCAGACTGAATTGATTATAGCGATGCTCAAAGAGAAAAGACCAGACCTTGACGTGCGAATAAAAAAGATCGTAACTTCGGGAGATAAAGATAAGAAAACCGCATTGTGGAATTTGCCGGGGACGGGCTTTTTTACATCACAGGTGGAGGATGAGCTACTGGCGGGAAAGGCTGATTTTGCGATCCACAGTTTAAAAGATTTACCGACAGCCGGCCCTGACGGACTTTGTATTGCTGCTGTTGCTGTCAGGGGAGCAATTGGTGACTGCGTGGTGGCGGCAGATGGTGTTAGTTGTATTGCCGATTTGAAAAGAGGCTGTAGGGTAGGGACATCGAGTTTCAGGAGAGGCAGCCAGATGCTGCATTTGAGAGATGATGTTCAGATAACATCGGTCAGGGGTAATGTGCCAACCAGGGTTGGGCTTGTCAAATCAGGCGAAATTGATGCGGTTATTGTTGCTAAAGCAGGGCTTGAGAGGCTGGGGCTGGCGGATGAAATAAGTTTTGATTTTGATATTGAGGATTTTCTGCCTGCTCCGGGCCAGGGCGCTTTGGCGATTCAGTGCAGAAGAGATGATGAGTCTGTCGCGGAGATTCTTTCTTTGATAGATGATAAAAACAGCAGGTGTGAAGTTTTAGCGGAAAGGCAGATACTTGTTATTACCAAGTGCGGCTGTCATGGACCTGTGGGCGCTTTTGCGAAAATTACAGGTGATCAGATATGTATCGAAGCGTTTATTTCTGATACTGTTGGTAAAAGGTTCATTAGAAAAAAGAAAATCGGCAAGTTAGAAAAAGCGATTGAAACAGCCCAGCAGCTGGCTTGTGATCTGTTGACAGCAGGGGGCAGTGAAATACTGGAGGAATTGAAAAATGGGTAAGGGCAAAGTTTATCTCGTCGGCGCAGGCCCGGCAAGGGCGGATCTGATAACAGTTTGCGGCATGAAGGCTATTGAAAAAGCTGACTGTATAGTCTGCGATAAACTCGCAAATCCTGCATTGCTGAAATATGCAAACGCCGGCGCTGAAATTATTAATGTTCCCAAGCGAATAGGTAAAGGCTCTTACAATCAGGATCAAATAAATCAGATAATCATAGAAAAAGCATTAGCTGGCAAAACCGTTGCCCGACTTAAAGGCGGCGATCCCTGTATTTTCGGCAGAGGTGCTGAGGAGGCAAAGGCTTTAGTCCAGGCTGGGATCGAATTTGAAATCGTACCTGGGATAACAGCAGCCATCGCAGCAGCTGAATATAGCGGGATTATGCTTACCGATAGAAACTACAGCTCGCAGGTTATTTTTGTTACGGGCAGAGAGGCTCAAGATAAAAAGGAAAGTTCGATCGACTGGGATCTGCTCGCGAAATTCAGGGGCACGATAGTTTTTTATATGGGGATGGGTAATATTGAGTTTATCGTCGGCAGGCTTATCGATAATGGTATGGATGAGAATACCCCCGCAGCAATAGTCAGCAATGCGACCAGTTCAGCTCAAAGAGTTTTGCAGACGAAGTTAAATCAGCTGGTGGCTGAGAGTAAACAAGGCGGATTTGCGCCGCCCGCTCTCATAATAGTAGGTCAGACAGCTAATAGTGATTCGTCACTTAACTGGTTTAT
>CAYZEH010000225.1:0-4381 GCA_964477135.1 uncultured Pirellulales bacterium
CCTTTGGCTTTATTGTAAACAGCGTTAATGAGCCCGGTAATACCAGAGTGAATAAAGGTTGAATCGCCAAGAACACCAACAATTTTTTCGTTTGGCAACGCTCTTTGCAGCCCTTCGCTTAGTGTAATACCTGCCCCCATACAAACGCAGCTGTGCAACGTTGACAAAGGCGGCAAAGCAGCAAGTGTATAACAGCCAATGTCCCCAGCTACAGTCAGTTTGAGCTTTTTAAGCACGACAAAAGCAAACCTGTGTGGACATCCGGCACAAAGCAAAGGCTTTCTTGCCGCTAATTCCACTTTCTTTTTGACATTTCCCTTTACGATATCCGCAATAAACTCTGTACAAAGTTCACCAAGACGAAAAGACGGATCTTTTGCCTTGAATTTTATACCTAATGCCTTAAGGTGTTCCTCAATAAAAGGGTCGAGTTCTTCGACTAAGACAACATTTTTTACCATTTTGGCAAACTCGACAATTTTTTTGTCACAAAATGGGTACGTCAGGCCTAACTTTAGAACAGAAGCATCCGGATAAGATTCTTTGACGTAATTGTACGCAACGCCGGAAGTGATAATACCTAATTGTTTACTGCCCTTTTCAATACGATTAAATCGGCTTCTCTCGGAAAAAGACTGGAGTTTTAACATTCTTTTTTCAACAAAGACATGTCTAACCCTTGCGTTTTTAGGAACCATCACATATTTGGAAATGTCTTTTTTGAATTTCGGCTGTTCAACTTCGATCCGCTCTGAAAGTTTCACGTCTTCTTTGGTATGCGAGATTCTCGTTGTCATTCTAATCAATACCGGTGTATCGAATTTCTCGCTTATTTTGAAAGCGTCTTTTACATACTCTCTTGCTTCTCTTGGACAGGCAGGCTCTAAAACAGGTAACTTGGCATAAATTCCCACCCATCTGGTATCCTGCTCGTTTTGCGAGGAATGCATTTGAGGGTCGTCACAAACGACAACCACAAAACCCGCTGATATGCCGGTATAAGACGATGTCATCAAAGGATCCATCGCCACATTAAGCCCAACATGTTTGCAGGCGAACAGACTTCGTTTTCCTCCGATCGCAGCACCGAGAGCCACCTCGTAAGCGACTTTTTCGTTAACCGACCATTGGGCATCAATATCCCGGAATTTTGCCAGATTTTCCAATATTTCAGTTGATGGTGTGCCTGGATAGGCACAGGCAACACTAACACCAGCTTCCCAGGCACCATAAGCCAAAGCCTGATTACCTGAAAGAAGTTCTGTAATAATTTTTTTTCTTTTAACCATAAGACTATCAGTATAATCACATATCAAATTTATTCAATAAAAAAAACCCGATTTTATAATCGGGTTTTCAAGAATTGGTGTCATTTACTTTATTAATGTATATTCAATATTCGCATGCAGGCTTTGTTTGGTGCCAGTCCGGACACTCTCACAACATTATCACTCATCATCCCCGAAACATTTCATTAAATGTTCGTCATCGCAAGCCTTGGTAAACAAAGTGACAATTATAAGCACCGCTGCTGAAAAAGGCAGCGCTATTACAATCGGATCAACAACCGGCCAATTCGGGAAATCCGCCAGTATACTTGTTTTGCCATCGGTGAATTTTTGAACCAACCCAATAGTGCCGGCTTCTTTGGCTTTAACAAACAAAAGCCAGAATGCAGTAAGAACAAAACCAGATATCATTGAAGAAATCGCAGCTGGCTTAGTCACTCGCTTGGAAAAAAGACCACCTATGAAAGTAGGCAAAAACGCCGAGGCACACAAACCAAAAAATATTGCGGTTGCTCTTGCGATAAAATATCCACCGCGGGCATAATAGCTCCAAAGAACCGCTATAACAATTCCTATTATAATTCCGATTCTTGTAACACCGATACTTTTGCCGTGCCTACCGGTTACTTGTTCATAAACATCCCTCCCGATACTTGTTCCTATGGTATGGAACTGGCTCGAAAGGGTACTCATCGCCGCTGCCAACAGGGTCAAAAGAAAAACCAACCCAAACCATTTTGGCATTGCTGATGTAATATATGTAGGAATAATCTGGTCAGGGTTACCGCCTGCACAGACAATCGAAATACTTCGGCCGGTAACAAGCTCAGCATTTACCAGGTTTTCATCCACCTTCTCTTTTGTTAATAAAACTGGTACTTTTTTACCTTCGATATCTACCCATTGTCCCTCATTATTTTTTTGCATTAATTGCAAAACAGCATGTCCCTTTTCTTCGTCTATTGTTTTAATGACTCTGCCTGTAAAGATTTTTCCGTGCTTGGTGAAATAAACATTAGACAAACTTCCAACCGTAAAAGCTACTCCTGTCATAATCAGAATGAACAGACCGCCTATTGGCATGGCGCGATTCAACTCTTTCTTGCTTTTTACGGTCATAAACCGAACGATCAATTGGGGCTGTGCGAGAACACCGATACCTACGCCCAAAGCAATTGTTGAAATTACTATCCACCAGAGATCATATTTGTGATCACCAAAACCAAACTCCGGCATCGATGCCCACCCCGTATGTCCAATTGACTGTAATTTATCCGGTACCAGAGATGCAAGACTGTCCAGATTTTCATGTCCTGCGACAACGCCTCCGACTTTGCAGTACGTAAACACAAGCAGGATTATCATCCCCACAAACATTATAGACCCCTGCAGCGCATCGCTGTACATTACTCCCTTGAGTCCTCCCATAACCACATATGCAGCGATAATAACACTGAAAACAAGCAGCGCGACATTATAGTTGATTCCGAACTGAGTCGAAATAAACTCACAGCCTCCGATCAACACAGCTGCGGCGTAGAGAGGAATGAACAGAAAAATTATTAATCCCGCAAAAACCTGTATGAACTTACTTTTAAATCGCCGTGCCAGCAGTTCCGGGAAGGTATGTGCGTCAAGTAAATGTCCCATCCTGCGTGCCGGTGGACCAAGAAAAACAAATGCTATGAAAATACCTATGAATATATTAAAAAATGTAAGCCACAGAACGCTCATTCCAAACAGACCGGCTACACCTCCGAAACCAACGATAGCGCTGGTTGAGATAAAGGTCGCTCCGTAGCTCATTGCCATCACGAACGGGTGTATTTTTCTACCGGCAATAAGATAATCAGCTGCAGTCTTCGTCCTTGAATATCCTAACCAACCAAGATAAACCACAAAAAACAAATAGATCAGTACAATAAAAATCTCCGTAATTCCAACCGTTTGTGCCATCATTTTTTTATCCTTTAATTTAAAAATAAATTATTGCTTGTCGATGGTTTTTATTTTGGATTTCCAAACAGCTGCTTAGTGTCTTGGTTGTAGTTTTCGCATGCCTTTTTTCTGCACGTTGAGATGTCAAGCAGTAATCTTGAAGTAAAATATGGGAATGCTAAAATTCCTTCTCTACCTCTTTTTCTTTTTCTGCCCAGTGTATGTCTTTTGCTTTTGTCTTACTTTCTCCGCGATTCCAGTTAACAACCCCGTATATAATGCATAATAATGCACTCGCAATGCATAAAATATACACTAGTGCAACTAATTTATCTTCTATGCCAAGCATAAACTAATCTCCTTAACTTATTATCCTGGAACTAAAATTAAATTATTACAGATAACTCACTGATGTTATCGGCATAATTTATAATTGTACAACACAAAATTAAGTGTACATGGTCATGTAAAAAGAATAATATCGCATATTATTACAGATTTAGCACTTTTTGAACAATTACAAAGGAGCAAAATGCAAAGCGTAAAGAATTTAATGAGCAAAGACCAATTCGCAAAACACAGCGGAATAGAGTTATTGGATGTTTCAAAAGGAACCGCCAAAGCCAGGATGCAGATAAAAAAGGAGCACTTAAATGGCATTGGTATTGTACATGGCGGAGCTATATTTACCTTAGCTGACTTTGTTTTTGCCGCAGCTTCAAATTCGCACGGAATCCTTGCGGTGGCAATAAATGTAAGTATTTCATATTTGAAAGCAGTTAAAAATGGCGTTTTAACCGCAGAAACAAGGGAAGTTTCCGCAAATCCCAAGCTTGCTACTTACTCAGTCCGTGTAACAGATGACACAGGTGACCTGATAGCTATTTTTCAGGGCATGGTCTACAAAAAAAAGGACCGAATTGACATTTGACTGTAATGAGAGCATCTGCCTGACACCAGTACATACAAGCGGCAGTACTGGTGTTCGTGGTCGAAAAACCGAGAAAAAAGCGTTGATAGCGATCGGTGCCGAAGGAAATGGCAAAGGTATTGGGCGATTTTTGGTTTGTCAATGGGCTTGGTTCGCCGATAACCAGGTTGTAGTTGTTAAGCGTTCGTGGGACAGTTGAAAACTGATGGATTTTAGGTATTCG
>CAYZEH010000226.1:0-4364 GCA_964477135.1 uncultured Pirellulales bacterium
ATAAATGCCATCGACCACGGATTCAGAGAGCACTTCATAACTTTTGACCATTCCTGATGTCTTGGTCTTGAGAGATGTCCCTTCTCCGCGAACTTCCAGTGAGTCAACACTTACTGTCTTATCACCGCCCTCAACATCTATACCAACCGTAGAAGACCCAAGGTCTATGCTTACATCGCCTGAACTAACTGCGATACCTTTAGCTTGGCTAACCGCATCATACAACGCTTGTTTAATTGCTTCGGAGCGATTTTTGCCTTTGCCACGTGATTGACGCTCTACTACATTAGCACCAAGTGCAATACCAGAAAACAAAGCTACCAATAAAACAATTGTAAATTTCTTCATGTCTACCCCGCTTTCAAAAAATATACCCGATATAGTTCTTTAAACAAAATATATTGAACACACGTATCCATAAGAGATTTTACCAACTTACGGATTTATTGCTTCCTCTTTTTCCAATAACTTCCTCTTTCTGCCAAAATCTCAAACCGGAATTAATATCTGTAAGTTTCAACTGAAAATAATAATCAACTTGTTGTTTGTTATTGCCATAGCTGATATTACGCTGCAATATTTTGCCAGACATACTTAGATCGGGAGCGATAAGTTGTCGTTTCGCTGGAAGAGTATTGGCAGCAAACTCATCTTCATCGCCTGACTCGCGTATATCTCGCATCTGATGAACCATCTCGTCAGGAGCACCTTTACCTCCAACTGCAGAGGTCATAGCTACAAGTCCACTATTCATCAGTTCTTCTTCGATTTTGGCCATAAGCTGATCTGTGTCAATTCGCTGCATCGTATCATTAACTATTCTGCCAGTAGCAACAACATATCTGCCACCACCTTCTTTACTAAGAGAACCGGACTGAATCAGTGATCGAATCATTTCTGTTGCCGCTTTGTTAAAGTCACGGTAATCAAGCCCCATTACAGCTTTACCTTCATCATTTACCGTATCAATATTGACTGTCTCTACTGCACAACCCCCAAGAAGTATTGCAAATATTATCCCAACCAAAATTGTTCGTTTCATATTTTACCACCTTTTCATGTAATTTCAGCTTTAGTTATTATTGAAAAAAACTAACTGCATTTATTTCGTTTTTTTATCGACTCGTGTATTAATTCTATAATCAGACGCCTCACGCCGAGTAGCAACGGCTTTAAAGGCAAATTCAGATGACGCGGAAACAGATATCGGCATCCAATTATCTGTAACTGTATCCAATATAAGACCATCACCATCTAACCATTCTGTCTTATATTCAAATAAACGCTTAGCTACACTTTCATTGAAACCACGTATCTGAACAGTTAAAAACCCGGACTGGTTACGAATTGTCTTAACTTCAGTTATAACAATGCCCTTGCCAATGATAAGATTCACAAGATCACTTATCGGTTTTGTAATAACATTGCTCCCAAGCGTATTACTCCTAACATCAGCATTAAGATTTATGCGGGGATCTTTTTGCTGATAGCAACCAACAATAGACAGCAAAAAAACTACAAAAATAATTAATTGTGTAACTTTCATAATGACTCTCCTGATTCTAAAACAATGTTACATTATAGACAGGGGGAACACCTGCCTTGATTACTTTAACATAAACTATGGCGTTTTTACAATTTCCAAGTTCAATTTCCAAGGGGAAATTTTCAATAGCAACGACTTCTTCCGTTGACTGTTCCATCTCACCGCATTCATCACTTAAGGGAGTTACAAGCTCATTTCCAGGTACGTTAAGAATGATTTTCCTATTCTCTGGTATATCAAATCTTGCAATCTGAAAATCTTTAGGAAGAGCTGTCCAAAGACGAATATCCGCGGTTGTAGTAGCGAAACTGTAAGCAGCAGTTATTATAGAGGCCCAGTTACCAGCTGAAGAATTTTGTTGCTGAGCAGCATACTGAGCAGCTGCTTTTAGGGTCGCAGAAATTAACGCCCGAGATACAATAGCCGGGTATTGCTGCTTAAACTCTGTCTGAACAACCCTGTCCATATCAGCAACTATTTCGGTGGTATACTTCTGTTCGCCAGACTCAACAATAAGGTTAGAATAAGCGAGATCGCGGTATGAAAGCTTAGGAAGAGCAATCCCGACGTACTTAACCTTATTTGTTACCAGAAATACTGGCAAATCTACTCGCCAAATATCTTTGACGGGACAAAGGCCGTTCTCGAAAATGACCCAACATACCCCCTCAATATTCTTGTTATTTGACAATGCAAGTTCGGTCTCCGCCAGATCCTTGCAAATATATTTATTCTTAGGCACCATACCATATGATTCTTTAATTAAATCTACACCTTTGTTAAGGTCACCGTCCAGATTAAAAAACAAACCGGACATATATGTCGTAAAAGGATTTATAAAATCAGGGTATACTTCAAATGCACTTAGGTCTGGATACTTATCAGCAAGTATTTTGTTTATTTCAGGGTTTTCGACGCTTTGTTTAACTGTACCACCATTTTTCTCAGCAGTTTTAGCATCAACATTTTTGCGTAATTTCGATATTTCCTTATTAAATTTTTCTTTAGCTCTTCGCTGTCGATCAAGGGCACGGTTAAACTCCACCCTTGCCATTTCCATATCATTCTTGCTGATAAAATTTAAGCCTTTGTATGTATTTAGCATAATTCCATCATATTGCTGCCCTAAATAAGGAACAACATTGTCATTAACAACAGTAGCGCCTATGCCATCGAGTATTTTTGATTGGTTCAGGTCATAATACTTCATGGCTTCTTCAGCCTGATCGAAGTACTTAGTACTTGCTTCAGTATCTTTTTGCAGGCGTTTTACACTACCTGCTTGCAATGCCCAAAGCAAATCTTCGCCGCCAGGATTTTTTCGCTCGTGAAATTGCTTTTCAAGAAAAGTGTTACACTTTTCAAAGCTCCCCTCGTTATAGTGCTTGTTAAATATCTTTAGTTTGCCTTTTTGAGCATTACACCCACAAAGCATAAAAGCAATGGAAATGACTAATATTCCCGATAGACACCCCTTTTTTAGGTGACTTTTCATTTTCTAATTCCTTTTCTAAAATCTAAGATTTCCTCTTTGCGGATCTGCGTTCTAGCCCGCCTCCACGGGGGGACTGATTAAAACATGGATAATTATAGGGATTTACCGGAAACAATCAAGTAAAAACTACTAAAAATATTGTCAATCTGTCTTTTTGTGATATAATTGATGAAATTAGCGATCTATATATTCTATTCACAAGTGGTGGCGTTCTTGCGTAAGGTTGATGCGGTTGAGGTTGTTAAGGTCTGCGTTGTCGTTGGCTACCAGGGTAGTTCCGTCGACAAGGTAAATCGGGACACCGACCGAAACATTTGGGTTGGTTCCGGTGTTGTCTCTTGCGTCTACGTCAGCTGTCGAGCCGATACAGTTAAAAGTAATACCGTTAAGGGCTGGTACAGCATTAGCAAGGCTCTGCACGTAGCTATTGTAATCTGCTATGTCAGAACTTACCGCTCCATTCGGGTTACTGCTCGTGATAAACGCCAGACGATACGGCTCAACTGGGCCCGCCAGTGCGGATCCGGCCATAACTGCTACTACCAAAACAAAAAACATTAACTTCTTCATCATTAATACTCCTAAAAAAAGGTTTCAGAGGCATTATTATAGCATTGAGGAACACCCTCAAAATAATACACCCCTATCAATTAATCATTCCGCCTCAAGTCCGCCGAAACGGATTTCACATTTATCATAACAAGTTGCCTGTCTCCGGTGTTAGTAGTGCCGCTAAATTTGTGTCTGTGTATGCCTTTATTTACAAAGGGATTGTACAGGAAAGTGATTGCGTGACAAGCAGACAGGGAGATGGCCACACCTATCCTGCTGCAGACGCCTGTAAATAACAGGGACGAAGCCGCCTGCAATTCCTTTAAAACTTGTTGTCTGTTAAATCTTCTCAAAACACCAATCCAATACAAATCTTCTAAATAACAAATCACCCTACAATTTAATCAAGCCTGCAAATCTATCTATCCATAAAAACCACCATATGGTTAAATTTTATTTTAATTGTTTCCTGTACCAGCCTTAACCAGCATTTTGACATCGTCAAAGTTGATGTGCTTATTTTCCGTAAAGGCTTCTGCTATGAGACGAATTGCCAGAGGCTGTCCGACATTGGGATCAGCGGCCTTATCCGGACCGGAGGTATAGCTTACACCGGCAGTGATCCACGGCGAGTCATTGGCGGGCGAAGCACCGGAATACGATGCGATAACAACATTGCCTGCTAATAGTTCGATACGATAGGGAACTCTGACCCCTTTGTTGAAAAGTGAAGGATTACCTATCTTGACGCTCAGATCGTACGTCCTTGAC
>CAYZEH010000227.1:0-4361 GCA_964477135.1 uncultured Pirellulales bacterium
TCGTCAAGATACTGCTGGAAAACGGGGCCGACTGGAAAATGGTAGACGTCGACGGGGATACAGCAAAGAAATTCGCGGCAAATAACGGCCATACCAAAGTAGTAGAACTAATCGAAGCACATGCGGCGAAAGAAAGTAAGGAGTAAGAAGAGAGGAGTGTCTGCTAAACTGCCTATCTTCCGGTAAATGTACCGGGAGTCTTTAATTTGCTCCGGTAAATGTACCGGGAGTCTTTAATTTGCTGGGAGTCTTTAATTTGCTTGTCGGAAAGATGGCAGGGACTGCGAAGTCCCTGCCATCTCGATTTTGTTGTTTGTCTTAGCTTAAAGAAGTCAAAATGAGAACTTATGCTTTTTTCCTTCTGCGAAGCATTAAACCGCCAAGGCCTAGTAGACACATCGTTGCCGGTTCGGGGACGAGGTACGCGATCTCATTGGCTATCAGGTTGGTAGCAACAGGATTGCTGAGTTGATCGAAGAGAAAACCGTCGTAAAGTGTACGTCCGCTATTGCCTAGCACTATGGCAGCTTCGCCTGCGTTAGAGGACACCGTAAATCCGGCAAGTGCCTGTGCATCGGAAAGCGGGACAAGTGCCAATCTATCGCCATCGTCTGCCCACGATCCATTGTCCCAACTGGTCAAATCGCCAACGGGGTTTGGGTTATTGAAAATCGAGTGACCGGTATCCCAACGGTAGATATTTTGTGGGCTATCGAAACTTGCATTTACAGAAACGTCAAATGCGTCAGCAAGAGCCGGCTCATTTTGAAGCTCCCAAAAAGACATAATTGCACGGCCATTATTATTTACGTAATCAATCAGTGGTGACCAATTTCCCGGCGTCCCGCCCGGACAATCAACTACAACCAGATCCCAATCGCCGCCAGCCAATAAACTATTAAATGTACCTGAGCTTGCAACTGTGTAAGACAGCGAAAGACTGTCCAGTGCCGCCTTAGCGTTGTGATTGCCAGTATTGTGATCGTAAAGCAGAATATCGGCAGTCGCCTGGCCAATAAAACCACAAAGTACAACTGTAACTATTAATGTTCTAAATATCACTTTTACCATTTCATTTCTCCTTCTCAAATAAATACATTTTTACATTGTTATTTGCCAACATAGCAAATAATCGTTTACCATTTACAGAGGAGATTAAGCTGGTGAAAACGGAAAGGGGGATGACTGGAAAATTCAAGGCACTCTGACACACTTTGAACCCTTACTCTTCTTGCTTTCCTTCACCATCAAAGTCTTCTCATCAGCCACAAAAAAAGGCCTATTTAGTAATGTATAATTGTATCCCTCTTCATCCGGATGTCAAGGAAAAAATAGTAAAAAACTGAAAAAAAAATGGCTCTCATCCAATAAAGTTGACAAATCAAATATCAAATTAAATATAAGTCTCGTGTTTCAAAAGACTTAGTTCAATGTACCTATCAATACTACCCATAGCATTTACCAGCATTGCTTTTCTCTTTTTGCTTTTCTCTGTGGTCCTCTGTGCTCTCTGTGGCAAAATAACCCTCAAAAAACAATATTAAACTAACAAATCTCAAAAAGAGCCGGGCTAAAAAGATTGATTTCTACCAACTTTATTGGAGTTGAACCAAAAAAATAGTTTGGAATCTCTCTCATTCTTATCGGACCAAGGCAGGTTTAGTGGTGTAAACTGGAGTGAGAATTAAAGGAGTCTGACCCAATAGTATTCGAAGTTCATTTCATGTCTTTTTTGACTATTTAAAATATTTTCAGAAAACCTGCAATTTAGACTTACGCGACCCACAACTTTTGCTAAAATTGCTGTTATGGGAACAAAACGAAAAAAAATAAAGTCAGTACCGGCCGCATAGAAAAGGCAACGAAACGACCCTTCGGGTCTTTTCTGGGGGGATAGGTAATTTAGCTGGCGAGTTAAGACAGATAGTAAACTAAAGGCCCGCTGTACATTTGAAGTATGAGGCACCGAATGATAGGCAGTTTATGCCCATGACTGTTTGGAAATTTCATCCCATGGCAGAAATAGAATGTCGCGGCAGACTTGTCGAATTTGCCCGGCGTAAGCGACCCTTGGGGTTTTTGACACCATCTTGTAATTGTACTGGAAGTCTTTACTTTTCCTGTTGTCTGTTTTTAGCAGAACTTTTGCGGTTGCAGGTTAGCAGGCGGATTACTAGTTTGCCGTATTTTAGAAAATAAAATGCTGCCAGGGAATAAAAAAGCACGTCAACAATAAGGGTTACGGTGACCTTTGGTATTGCTAAATTTAGAATCTCGATAAATTCATCACTGGGAACTTCCCCGTCTTCTATAATTTTTGCAGTCAGGCCTTCCACTAGTTTAATGTTGAGTATCGACAAGAAATAGTCAGTCAACTTTATAATGCCCCTGATGATAAACCACACGCCAAATATTCTTACAGTGATAGTTGCAAGCAGTGTGGAAAGGCATGTATTGTCATCTTGTGCAGGCGTGGTCTTATCGATAAGACGATGCACCCACTTTGCGAAAAATAACAAGTATACCGCAAAAAATATAATAACGAAATCTGCTACGATAATTTGAAAAAGAACTGACTGGGTATATAGAGCTGATGACAAAGTTGATGGGACACCAATACTGACCGCCATTATGAGACAACTGATGAGTTGAAATGCTGGTAGAAATGCTTTTAGGGCAAAGGTGAAGCCCAAAATACGAATCGCAATCCAAATAGCTTGATCTCTCGCTAAAGCTGGTTTGTCCATAGCAATCCTTTCAAAACTCGTTGATTATTCTTAAGAAATTCAAATATATCGCTTTTTTCTTTCGGCGATACATTACCGGCTATATCTAGATATGTCAAATATTAAATAAGAGGCAACGAAGCGATCCCTGGGGTCTTTTTGGCACAGAATTTTGGGCTATTTCAAGATTGGACTTTGAAATAGCCCAAAAATTCAGTGGGATTAAAAGATTTCAGGCTAACGAAACAATCTTTCGGGTCTTTTTGGTGCAAAAAAATCGCCCACCTAAAAGTTATTTCAGGCGGGCGATATATTGTGACTTTATTTAACAAGCTGTTTGCTGAACGTCCTTGCTTCATTGCTATCAATAGTGATAGCGGCAATAAAAGCACTCTCTCAAATTTAATCCCTATGGGATACATCTGTAATTTATCTTTTCTTTCCAAAGAGAGTTACCGCACCGAATGCAAGTAGTGCAATCGTTGCCGGTTCGGGGACTTCTGCGACAAAGTCCTGATTGCAGTCGTTGGAAAAGGCAGCAAGGTTGGCCATTGGCCCGGTTCCGTCCAAGGCGTGCAGGTAGGAATTTGCCTGTATTATATCGAGATTTTCGGCTTTAAATCCCCGGCTGCCGTCTGTTCCGTCTGCCGAAATGTCATAGTCGGCGGATACACCAGTATAGTCTTCGTATACGATTTCCCATATGGCAGCACCGAATGCTTCTGCATCACTATTCTGCGTGGAAGTGTATGTGTTTCCAGCTTCCCATGCAGAATCATAAAACCTGCCCCAGAGTTCTCGAAGAAGATCTTTTTTCTGTTCTCCCATAGGCCCGTCAAGAAAAGCAATGGGTCTGGGCGCCTGGTCCAGCGAAATTACATCGTAGGTTGTTGTCGTTGATGTCGAGTTTTGTAACAAGTCAATACAGAAACCTGCAATGACAGTGTCGTCCCATAAATCGCCAGATCCTGTTGAGCCGGATTTGTGCAATGCGAATACTCCTGCATTCGTATTTGTGCCGTTGAGTCCGCCACCGTAAATCGTGATCGAACTGTTGGCTCCGTAACCATCGTGTTTGATGTCTAGCGTTCCTGTAAGAGAAGCTTTTGCGATACCCGGAACACTAACCATTACTGACACACATAACGCTAAGATTGTTTTTTTCATAACTGGCCCCAAAAAAAAATAAGAAAACCTTAGTGCCCGTTTGGCACAAATACATACGACTTATGTAATACATT
Organism: uncultured Pirellulales bacterium; assembly: GCA_964477135.1. Classification (GTDB taxonomy): domain Bacteria; phylum Planctomycetota; class Phycisphaerae; order Sedimentisphaerales; family Anaerobacaceae; genus JAGLTN01. The sequence continues at coordinate 3,968 of CAYZEH010000227.1, forward strand.
ATACTTGATAGCACACAGATATTTGTGCTAAAATCGCTGTTTTTCATATAAATATCGTTGTTTCCATAATAATGTTGATGTAGGCAAACAGGACAGAAAGTTATAGGGCATTCGGATTTTTCTCGATAATTTAAGCAATATTTTTTAGCAAATCTTTGTTCAAAAAAAGCCTGTTTTTTCAATATACCAGTTAGCAGCGGCTTGTTATTAAAGAAAGAAGCAGGCTGAATTAAAGGACCGGAGAATTAAAGGGCCGCGAATTAAAAAGCGGTGTAGTAATGGTGTAGTTTTTTGAGGGGGTTACTGTGTGTGCTTGCGGGATATGCTTTATCTAGAGCGATTTAATTTTTCGTGCTCGCTTTCTGCCTGTTGCGGCTTGGGCTGTCTGGCATCA
>CAYZEH010000228.1:0-4360 GCA_964477135.1 uncultured Pirellulales bacterium
GCGGATCAGCCGAAAAAAGATTCGTTCGTAGCCAAAATTGAATTTTTAGAGGTGCCCTAATTATATAACTAAAATACAAAAACCCCCGCTTTAAGCCTCCAGAATCCGCCAGTTTGCATTTTCAAGGTGCTTCATTTGCCAGTTGGTTTTGCAATTATGGCAATTGTCCTGCTCAACCCGTCTTAGCTGGCCGCAATTTCTGCAGGTCACCATAGCCTCTGCGTGCTTAGTAAATCTAAACGTAAGATACCCGGCAACACCGGTAAAAATAACACCATAAGTCCAAAGTCTCACTACCCGCCTGCTCATCCCCAAAGCCTTTGCCCTCTTACCAACTCGCCAGCCCAAAAGTATCCCAATAATAAGCGAAGGCCCCATGATTAGCAATGCCACCAACAGCCTAATTAAAAATGGTTCATTATTATCATTTGCAAACATAGCAATAAACGAATTAGGTCTTACAAACATAGCTTGTTGACTCTTGGAGCCATCATAATTATGAGCTGTCAGATATGAAAGAATATTAAACCCTGCGGGTTGAAGGCTCTCAATAATATATTTACCTAAAAGACTCGCAATTCCGCCAGGAAGCTTTTCTTCATGCAACCGACTTTCTTTATCGTTGACTTTTTCCCCTGTTGCATCAAAAACAAAAGTATCCATATATTTGAAATTACTCGAAATAGTCGAAGCGGTCAGACCCTTATAATTACCATTCAAAAACACAGGCGTAATCGAATAACTATATTGCTGCTTTGTATATATAGGCAAACGTCCCGCATACTTTAATTCTAATGTCTCTGTGTCTAGTAAATTGATTATGTTATTTTTATTAACAACTATCAAATATTTTTCTGATGCATAAGTATAAGAATTTTCGTCCGCCACTCTTTTCTTTTCACCATTTTCTTGAGTTATAAATAAGTAAGGTTCCCTAAAGCCATTAGATAGAATATTGCGGTCAAATTTTGTTATAGCTTTGTAGCTTATTTTTACTGGATTATATGTTTCACTATCCAGCTCAGCACCTTTAGTTACACTTTTTTCAGCATCACTAATTTTAACTCTGAAAAACCGCCTCAATCCTTTATCGTAAAATACAACTACTTTTTTATGAGAAATATCATCCTTAATTAAAGGCCGAACAAATCTTCCAAGCTGCTCGCCAGGCTTATCCGAAATCCCTTCGGGTCCAATATAAAAATTAATTTTTTTAATCCATCTTTTCTGGCCTTCAGAGCTTTTTACTAAATTATAATTAATAAATAGTCCCATACTTTCATCATAGTATGTTCCGCCATGATCAGTGATAACTTGCAGGGTAATATTTTTAAGTTTGGCTTCTTCTTCCTCCATATCTCTTAACCACCCCAAGACCCAGCTGCAATTATGATTCATAAATGCGATTGTACCAGAAGGTAAATATTTTTCATTCTTAGCGGCATATTCTTTTTCAATGCTTTGTTCATTTGCTATCAGCCCGGAAGGAGAAATAGTGACATCGTAGTTATGCTGTTTTGTATTATCCAGTACAGCAGAATCCCATAATTTATCTGCCCAGAAAAATATAATACTCAGTAATAGAATTACAAGAATCCCGGTACCGGCAATGTTGATAATATATTTAATTTGCTTATTCATTTTTAAATTCCCCTATAAAGCTGCTGTTGAAAATTTCTGCCAAACCTTACCCAATAGTGCAGCTGTTAATATTATAAGCATCAAAGCAGTATCTGTCCCGACACCTTTTATAATTATAAGAGTAAGAATAATGATTGTTATTATTCCGCCGGCAATTTGTGAAAGATTTCTCCGCTTGTTGTTACCAACTATCAGCCCTACCGAATAACAGCTAAATGACATTAAAAACATGGTGACAAATAATTGTATTATATATCCTTTAGGATAAGGGATCAGAACAGGAAATACCTGTATAATGATAACCTCTGTGATGACGATTGGCACTATTACCATCAATATCCAGATAAGTCCAGCGATAATGCGAGCTGAAATTATCTTATTCCTGGTCGTCGCCAAGGTAAGCAAAAGCGCTGATATCTTCTGATTCCTGTCTTTATACATCTGTGCGCTTCCCAGCGCAGCCGCCAGAAGCGCAGTAACCGGTATCAAGGACCCAAAGATAGAATATATAATTCTGTTAAGTCCCGTTGGCATTTGTCTTGGTGCATTCATAGTAACGCCAGTTGTCAGCAAACCAATATAGATCAACGCTACTACCAAACCTAAAATGAACAAGCCCATATTGTCTTCAATTTCTCTTTTTATCAGCGTTAACATTTTAATTCCTCCTTAGTCTGAACTATCGATATCGGCTCAGGATTCGTACATTCGATAAAAATATCTTCCAGCGTCATAGGTATCTCGTCAATACTCTCAGGCCCGAAAGTCTCCAACATCGCCCGCTTGTGCTTATTCCAGTTGGCAGCGGTTATCACAAGCTCATGTTCAAAATACTTTTGATTAATTATCTCTGTAAGATGCAGATCCTTTGGCACCGAATCCTTAAATATGATTCGCATCTTCTTAACCCTTTCCTTCAACTGCTCAAGCTCGCAGTCAACAACCAATTGGCCGCAAACTAAAATGCCGATCCGGTCAGCAATCCTTTCAACATCACTTAAAATATGCGAGCTGAACAATATCGTTCGCCCATCCCGCTGAAGCACATCGATCGCCAATTCAAGAAACTGCCTGCGAACAACCGTATCAAGCCCCAGCGTCGGATCATCCAGTATCAAAACTTCCGGATCAGTCGCCATCGCCAATGCCAGATTAAGCTGGGCACGCATACCAGTAGAAAGCTCTTTAACTTTGCGGTTCATAGGCAAATTAAAAACCTCTATAAAATGATTAAAAGTCTCATCATCCCATTTCGCCGACAGCCCCTTACATAAGCCGGTAAGCTTACTGACAGAATAATTCTGTATCAGGTTGTGTCCCTCTGCGACGTAGCCGATCCTGCCGTAATCGTCGGCGCCAAGCTCATCGGAGCGCTTACCAAAAATATAAGTACCACCTCTGGTCACAGGCTCCAGACCTAAAAGTATCCGGATTATAGTGGTCTTGCCTGTGCCGTTTCTGCCCAGCAGTCCGTATATACAGCCCTGTGGAATTTCAAAGCTGATATCATCCAGCACACATCGGCCGTCATAATATTTCGTCAGATTCTCAATTTTTATAACGCTGTCATTCATTTTGATGTGCCCTCCTTTGAGTTAAAATTAAATTCCCCTAAAATCCCTTCGAACCACTTCCTCAGTTCCGCTTTAGTAATTTGCATATGAAAAGCATCCACTGCCGCATGTTCCAGCTGATCGATGATTAAATTTCTGCGCACTGCCTTGTTCAGCTGATTATCAATATCAGCGATAAACGCTCCGGCACCAGCTCTGGTGTAGATTATATTTTCCTGCTCAAGCTGACGATAAGCTTTACCAATAGTATTAGGATTCAAAGTCAGCTCACCCGCCAGCTGCCTTACCGTAGGCAATTGCTGACCTTTCTTAAGCCTGCCCAAAGCAATATCCCGTTTGATTTGATCCACAACCTGCTGATACGCCGGCCAAACAGAAGCATTATCAATTTTTATCTGCATAATAACCACCATGTATAATTGTACTACCCTAACTAATACAATTATACAAAAATAAAAAACCATGTCAAGGGGAATTATTAATTTTTTTAAAAAGATAGTTTTTAACACTGCTGGCCCATTATAAGTTGAATAATAACAATTGGTTATGAAACAGAATATTTTCGTGATTGGCAAATTAATCGGCTTAATCAGCGGGTTTGGTTTTAAAATCTGCTTTTATTGTGTGTTTAAAGGGGTTAAAGCCGGCAGATTGCTGGCAGGGGCTCAAAATTGTGGTTTTGGGGAGAAAGTGAAAAATATCTTCAAAAAAGTGACTTAATATGTTATAATAAACGAGTGTACATAGTGGGGTACAGATAAGATGATATTGGTTCTAAGGATTTTTGGCAGATGAAAAGAAGTCAGTTGTCAGCTTTGTATTTAGCCTGTTCGTTGTTATTTTCCGTTTTTATTTTAACAGGAACGGTTTTGGCGGACAGTGATGCTAATCTTATCGGCTGGTGGAGGATGGACGGCCCGGTGGGGGATTATCAAAGGTCAGTGAAAGATTACTCAGGTTACGGCAATAACGGAACGATGGGCAGCAGTGACAGTTGGATTCCGGGCGGCGGGATCGATTTTGACGGGGGCAGCTGGGGTATGAGCGGTATTGTTTTTGCAAGTAACGGCCTTGATATCGTAGAGGGGCTTACCGATAAGGTGACTGTTTCGTATGTTGTTACCTGGGACAGCCTGCCTGATCGC
>CAYZEH010000229.1:0-1234 GCA_964477135.1 uncultured Pirellulales bacterium
TCTTTGAGTTATTTACCCGCGGATAAAGCGAAAAATTTAATTGGGATTGGTATTATAGAGTTGGAGATACAGCGTAAATTTCGTAGTTTTACGGCTGAACACGGCGATGTGTTTGGTCTTTACATGGGCATTTTTTTTCAGGCTGTTTTCGGTGGGATATGGGCTGTAAGTATGCCTTATGTAATCAAGACACTTGGAGGTTCCGATTCTGCGGTTGGGCTTTATATGGGTCTTGCGTTCAGCGGTTATTGTTTTTCTCTTATTCTCAGTTTTATTTACAGGAATAAAATTGAGACGATCAATCTCAAACCAATAGTGCAGTTTGGTACCGGCTTTCTTGCCTTGTTAATCTTTTTGACTTTGCTGGTCATTGTCTTAGCGGAGAAAGGAATCTGCAAAAACCCAATCCCGTTTTTATTTGTGCTTGTAATTTTCCAGGGGATAAATACGTGCTGTTTATGGCCTAGGTTTGTGGGATGGATTTCTGCCTGCCATGAGGGGAAAAAGCTTAATTATCGGTTGGGGATATATAATCTGAGCTGGTCTACAGGAGGCATAATCGGTCCTTTTATTGGAGGCCATCTTGTACAGCACAGCTTGAAGATGCCTTTATTAACTGGTTTGGCAGCATCGGTAATAAGCTTCGTATGCGTTTGCCTTGCGAAGAGACCTGGGCAGGAAGCTGGATACCCGAATCTTGAGCCTTTAAAGACCGAGCACAAGGCGGAGAGGTTGAGAGTGGAATTTATGTTGTGCTGCAGGATATTACTTTTTGTTTCCATGATATGTGTAGGTATTATAAGAACGCAGTTGCCGCTTCTTTTTAAATTTACGCTTGGTTTCAGTGAATCTGACTACGGGACAGCTTATACGATAATGGGCATCACTACTTTTGTAGTGTTTACAATAATGGCCAGGACGCACAGATGGCACTACAAGTTATGGCTTTTGTTTACGGCAAATCTGATGGCCGGCGTTTGTATGATCTTGATAATTATTGGTAAACAGCTGTGGCTGCCATGGACGGCTATGGCTTTGGGTGGAATATTTTGTGCTTTCCTTTACGCATCGCACCTTTATTATATAGTTTCCGGGGCAAAGCAGCGGGCAACGAAAATGGTGATCCATGAAATTACTCTTTGTGCGGGGGCAATAGTCGGTTCTTTTGCCGGCGGTTTTTTAAGCGACCATTTTGGAAGGTACAGCCCGTATTATTTTGGTCTGGTAGTTCTGG
>CAYZEH010000229.1:1334-4342 GCA_964477135.1 uncultured Pirellulales bacterium
AAAACATAGAAAAACGCAAGAAATACAGATTTCGCTAAAAAAAACAAATAATTTTAACGTGGATTTATAGCGGCATTTAATGTAAATTGGTTGTGACGTATTTTTTGTAAAGTTATTTAAAGCAAAGTGTTATGGAAGTTATATTAGCTAAGAAATGCGGGTTTTGCCCCGGAGTCACGAATGCTATATCGATTGCTGAGCAGCTTGTGACGTCGAAAGGTAATATTTACAGCTTAGGGCCTATCATTCACAACCCAGATGTAGTAGAAAGCTTTGCTGATAAAGGACTTAAGACAGTCAATTCTATTGATGAGATCAAAGAAGGTTCGACGGTTTTGATACGCTCTCATGGTGCGGCACCGGCACAGATAGAGCAGTTGAAAGCTAAGGGTGCCAAGATTGTCGACGCGACTTGTGTGCTTGTGAAAAGGCTTCAACAAAAGGCTATTGACCTTGAAAAAGAGGGTTATGAGGTCGTGGTGATCGGGGATAAAAACCACCCGGAGGTCAGGGGTGTGGTTGGTTGTGTAAAAAATGTTGTTGTAATCAGCAGTAAGGACAACCTTTGTAAGTTGCCTAAAAACAAGAAGTTAGGGGTAGTATGCCAAACTACTAAGGGGCCTGAATTGTTCGGGGAAGTGGTTGGCGAGATCGTCAGGGGTGGGTTTAAAGAGCTCAAGGTAATCAATACGCTATGCAAAGAGACGGTTCACAGGCAGGAATCGGCAGTGGAGCTTTGCAAGAACGTCGATATAATGTTTGTGCTGGGCGGTCTTCAAAGTGCAAATACCCACAGGTTGGTGGAATTGTGTAAAAAACATAATAATCAAACGTTTCATTTGCAAAACTGGAAAGAATTTGATAAAAGTATTCTCTTTGGCAAAGCTGTCGCCGGCGTAACTGCAGGCGCTTCTACGCCTCAGTGGGTTATCAATGAATTCGTTGAGAACCTTAAGACTTTTAAGGTTAGCTGAATTTATGGTAAGAATACAGCGGATATGCATTGGCTATGGTGGTCGGTGCTTTTGTATCTGTTAATTGTTAACAGGAAATGGAAAAGTGCGAAAGCACGAGGTTGGCATGCGTAAGTGTGGGCGTTTGTCAATTGATTGCAGATTCCACAATTGAAAGTTTTTTAGTATGGTAAACAGAAATTTAGTCAATCAATTAGGCCTATCTGAAGACAAAATCAACCAGCAAATCGAGGAGATGTTCTCTGACGAAGATCAGCAATATCTCGAAGGTATTCTGGAGAGTAAAGTTGATTCGCATCTTCCGGGTAATATTTTGAAAGGTACGATCGTTACTCAGATCGGTAACGATGTTATCGTTGAGATCGGCTTAAAGAGCGAAGGTGTTGTAGATGCAAGTGAGTTCGACAGTTCTGATGAGATCGAAGCGGGCGTTGAGATCGAGGTTCTGCTGGAAGACAGTGACTCGGATGATGGTTTGATTCTTCTCAGTAAGCGTAAAGCCGACCGGATCAGGGGTTGGGAAACAATCATCACTACTAAAGAGGAAGGTGATATTGTTACCGGTAAAGTTATCAGGCGTATCAAAGGCGGTTTGCTTGTTGATATCGGAGTTCCTGTATTTTTGCCGGCATCTCAGGTCGACATTCGCAAGCCTGGTGACATCAGCAGATTTATCGGTAAAGATGTTGAATGTAAGATCCTCAAGATCGATGTCGAAGGCAGAAACATTGTTATATCAAGACGTAAACTTATCGAAGAGGAACGTCAAAGCAGCAAAGAATCACTTCTGGCAGAGATCGAAGTTGGTCAGATCCGTAAGGGTATTGTTAAGAATATCGCTGACTTCGGCGTATTTGTTGACCTGGGCGGTCTTGACGGTCTTCTGCACATTTCAGACCTCAGTTGGGGCAGGATATCTCATCCATCAGAAGTTGTTGAGCTGGATCAGGACATTGAGTGTATCGTTATCGGTGTTGACAAAAACAACGAGAAGATATCGCTTGGTCTTAAGCAGAAAACTGAGAGTCCATGGGAAAATGTCGAGAACAAATACGCTATCGGTTCCAAGGTTGCCGGTACGGTTGTCAATGTGATGAACTATGGTGTGTTTATTCGGCTTGAGGACGGGATCGAAGGTTTGATCCATATCAGCGAAATGAGCTGGACCAAGAGGCTTAACCATCCGAATGAAATCCTGTCGCTTGGCGATGATATCGAAGTCATGGTATTGAATGTCAATAAAGAGAAACAGGAGATATCACTTGGTCTCAAGCAGACAGAAACCAATCCATGGGCAATCGCATCCCAGAAATACCCGGTTGGTACAATCGTAACTGCTAAGGTACAAAGCATTACTAACTTTGGCGCTTTTCTTGAGATCGAACCTGGCGTTGACGGTATGGTTCATATATCAGATCTGAGCTGGACAAGGAAATTCAGTCATCCAAGTGAGGCCCTTGAGAAGGACAGTGAAGTACAGTGTGTTGTTCTTGAAGTTAATGAAGAAAAACGCAGAATATCTCTCGGCATTAAACAGCTTACAGAGGATCCATGGCTTAGAGCTATTCCGGACACTTATATTCCGGGTCATATTATTAAGGGTAAAGTTACTAAGATCACTAACTTCGGCGCTTTCGTAGAGCTTGAAAAAGACCTTGAAGGTTTGCTGCACATTTCTGAGCTTGCAGATCATAAGATCGAAAAGCCACAGGACATCGTTAAGGAAGATGAAGAAGTTGAGGTTAAGATCCTTAAGGTTGACGCTGAATCACGTAAGATCGGCTTGAGTTTGAGACGTGCACAGTGGGCAGCTGAGGAACATGAAGGCGGAAAAACAGCTGATAAACCGAAACCGGTTACAAAACCTGATCGAATTGGGGTTCAGACGGTTCTTTCTGATCTTGAAGTAAGTCAGATAACAAATAAAGGCGCTGAAGAAGCTGTTGTTGAAGAGCCTAAGGTTGAAGAGCCTGTTGAAGAAGATAAGGCTGAAGCTTCTGTCGAAGAGGCTAAGGTTGAAGAGCCTGTCGAAGA
>CAYZEH010000230.1:0-4327 GCA_964477135.1 uncultured Pirellulales bacterium
TTTGCGCCGGGCAAAATTGAATAAACACAGTCAGAATAAAAATCCGAAATAGTTGTTTCAGGTGCATAATATTTTCCCAAATTAATACAATCCAACATTACCAGAATTGTACTCGCAATGGCCACAATAGTCAAATATAACCAAAGTTTGGTGAGAATATTCTCTCAGCATTTTTTTAATTCAGTTTAAAATGGTAGTAATTTCCGGCAAAGCCCAATAGCTAAGAATAATTACATAGTATTGGTTGTTTTTACTTTTGCTGTTTTTTTGATTTGTTCGAGAGCGGCCTTTATTCTTTCCTTGCTTGCTTGTGTTTTGAGAGTGATATCAGTTTCCTGAAGCTTGCCGATAGCTCGCAATTTTTTATATCTTGCTTCAATGAGCTTATCAGGATTGATTTTTTTGAACTGCCTTAGCGATTTTACAATATATTTTTCCACGTTATAAACCGTGTCATGGATATTTCTATGAGCGCCGCCGAGAGGCTCTTTGATGACATCATCCACCAGTCCAAGACTATACAGGTCTTTGCTTGTCAGCTTCAAAGCTTCCGCTGCCAGCTCAGCTTTTGAACCGTCGCGCCAAAGTATCGCAGCACAACCTTCGGGTGAGATAACAGAATAATAGGCGAATTCCAGCATGGCAAACTTATCACCAACGCCGATGCCCAATGCTCCGCCTGATCCGCCTTCACCAATACATACGCAAATGATAGGAACTTTAAGCCTGGACATTTCCATAAGATTGATCGCTATCGCCTGGGCCTGACCTCGTTCTTCAGCACCAATACCAGGATATGCCCCGGGAGTATCTATGAGGGTTACGACAGGGATGCCGTATTTCTCAGCGAATTTCATTTTGGCTATTGCTTTTCTATAACCTTCGGGGTTTGGACACCCGAAGTTACAGGATATTTTCTCTTTTGTGGTTCTGCCTTTATCCTGACCGATGACAAGGACCTTTTCCCTGCCTATCTTACACAGACCTGTAATTATCGCCCGGTCATCGCCAAAAGTTCTGTCCCCGTGCAGTTCACGGAAATCCTTAACCATAAGATTAAGGTAATCGCCAAGAAGGGGTCTTTTCGGATGTCTTGCGACTTTTACGGTTTGCCATGCAGTCAAATTTGAATAGATACTTTTCAGTTCAGCTACCTGCTCTTTTTGTAAGCCACGTATTTCTTCGGAATAGCTGATACCTTTCGAAGAGCTAAGCTTTCTCAACTCTTCCATCTGCGTATCAAAATCTGCGACTTTATTTTCAAAGTCCAGATAATCGCCACCATTATTATTTTTATTATTTTTAGCTGCCATAATAAGCAAATATTTTTTTACACTCTGCTCAAATACCGACTGCCCCCCCTTCCGACTGGTCAGCTTATGAGCTATTTACAAAAAAAATCCTGCCTGCACAATACAGGCTGGACAAATCATGAATCGCCATATCTATAGGCCAATTCCCATCAGGTTCTAAATAATACCAATTTTAACTGATAAATCAAAGAAAAAAATTGACATTAGGCTCTGCTTACTATACTTTTTAACAGTGTGTATTCTGAGTTCAAAAACCATAAGGCCTTTATTATGAAAGACTTAAAGCAAATAACCGTTATAGGACTCGGCCTTTTAGGAGGGTCGATTACTTCTACAGTTTTACGCTGTTTTTCCGGCGTAAAAGTTGTAGGTTATGCACATAGACCCTCAACTCGCAAAAAAGCCCGCGAGCTGGCGATTGCAGATGAAGTAACAGGTAACCTCGAAAAAAGCGTCGCAGATTCGGATATTGTGATACTTGCCAGCCCGATATATATCTTCAAATCGATATTTGCTGAGATAGCAGAGAGCTTAAAAACCGGTTGTATTGTTACCGATGTGGGCTCTACTAAGGTGTTGCCTCACAAGTGGGCTCAAAAGTATCTGCCAGCTCATGTTCATTATGTTGGTTCCCATCCCATAGCAGGTTCCGAACAAAGGGGCGTTGAGTATTCAAGAGATGACATGTTTGACCGGGCAATGTGTATAGTAACATCAACCAGTAAAACCAATTCCGCTGCTGCTTTGAAGATAGAAAAATTCTGGTGTGGGCTTGGCTGTCATATTAGTCGCATGAGTCCGGCAGTTCATGACAGGATATTTGCCAATGTAAGCCATCTGCCTCATATGGTGGTAGCTTCTCTGATTAATGCGGCAAAGACTGACGAGCTTAAGTTTGCTGGTAAAGGGTTTATTGATACATCGAGGGTCGCTTCGGGGCCGGCAAATATCTGGACAGATATACTGCTCGCCAATAATCGCAATCTGGTAAAGGGAATTGATCGGGTTATAAAAGAGTTAATCAAACTCAAACAAGCTGTGGAAGATGAAGATAGAAAACGCATTCACGCTTTGCTTGATAAAGCAAGAAACAAACGTGCTGAGCTAATAAATTATAAAATTGAAAAGAAGGAACTATTATAGTGAAACAGTGGCGTTTTGAAGTTTTTAATCGCAGCGATTGTGTTGACGTGCATGGCGATGGCATTGGCGATGAAATACGTGAATTAGGCATTACCACAGTCGAAGCGGTATCATCTGCAACTGTTTTTCTGGTCGAAGCAGATTTTGATGACGATTTCGCTGAAAAAGTGGCTTGCGAGTTGCTTTCTGACCCGGTTTCTCAGCAGTATTACATTGGCAAAAGTCAGGCCCCTCCCGGGCTGGCAAAGGCAACGTTAATAGAGGTGCACCTTAAAAGCGGCGTTACCGACCCCGTTGCTCAGTCTGTAATGACAGCGTTAGTGGACATGGGCGCAAAGCCTAAAAGTGTCCGCACCGCCCGCAAGTATGTTTTGCTTGGTGAGGTTTCTGAATCTCAGATAAATGAGATTTGCAAAAGAGTTCTCGCCAATGACTGCATTGAGGACAGCGTTATAGGCCATGAAGCCGAACCGCCGAGCCCGCATCTTGAGCCTTATGAATTTGAGCTTAAACATTGGCCGGTACTCGGTCTTGATGATGACGGTTTGATAGCTTTGAGCAAAGAGAAGGATTTGTTCCTCGACATTAAAGAAATGAAAACTGTTCAGGCTTATTTTAAAAGCCTCAACAGAGAACCAACAGATATCGAGCTTGAGTCATTGGCGCAGACCTGGAGCGAACACTGCGTTCATAAGACTCTCAAAAGTGCAGTGGATATGGATTATGACGGTCAGCATTTCAGGTTTGATAATCTGATGAAAGATACCATATTCAAAGCAACCAAAGACCTCGACAAAGACTGGTGCATATCAGTATTTGAAGATAACGCGGGCGTTGTTGAGTTTGATGATGAAAACGCGATCTGCTTCAAAGTTGAAACACACAACCATCCATCCGCTTTGGATCCTTACGGCGGAGCGGCAACCGGGATAGGCGGCGTTATCCGCGACCCGATGGGTACAGGTATGGGCGCAAAGCCGATTGCTAATACTGATATATTTTGTTTCGGTCAGCCTGATAAAAAACTAAAAGACGTCCCCAAAGGTGTTCTGCACCCAAGGCGTATTATGAAGGGCGTTGTTTCCGGTGTGCGTGATTACGGCAACAGGATGGGAATACCGACCGTAAACGGTGCGGTTTATTTTGATGATCGTTATATGGCCAACCCATTAGTATTCTGCGGAAACATTGGGATCATGGACAAAGATAAATGCTTTAAGAATACTCAGCCGGGCAACCTGGTCGTAGTAGTCGGTGGTCAGACCGGTCGGGACGGCATCCATGGTGCAACATTCTCATCAGGTGAAATGACCCACGAACACGAAACAATCTTTTCTCATGCGGTTCAAATTGGTAACCCGATTGTTGAGAAGAAAACGCTGGACGTTCTTCTTCAGGCAAGAGATGCAGATCTTTATGAATCAATTACAGACTGCGGTGCCGGTGGCCTTAGTTCGGCTGTCGGTGAAATGGGTGAAAAGCTCGGCGTTGAAGTTGACCTGGAAAAAGTGCCTCTGAAATACGCAGGGCTGAACTATACCGAGATTTGGATCAGCGAAGCACAGGAAAGAATGGTCATCGCTGTCAAACCAGAAAAACTCGAAGAGATAACAAAGGTTTTTGAAAGTGAAAATGTTCAGTCGACCGTAATAGGAACATTCACTAATGATAAAAAGCTGACATTGAAATATAAAGACCAACAGGTAGCCTGTCTTGATATGGAGTTCCTCCATGATGGTGTTCCGAAATATTCACGCCAGGCAAGCTGGTCCGCTGCGGACCTTTCCGAACCTAAGCTGCCAGTAAAAGATAGTTATGATGCAGCTTTGATGTCTATCTTGTCCAGCTATAACGTAGCAAGTAAGGAATGG
>CAYZEH010000231.1:0-4306 GCA_964477135.1 uncultured Pirellulales bacterium
CATCTTCATACAGCCTGATACCGTCAACAACCTTACAGATATGAACTGCGTATTTCTCAGCAAAGTCAGGTCTGCTCACTGGATAGGCAGTATCGACAGCTGCTTTTAGCTTATCTACACTATCGGCTGAGACAACAGCACCAGCAGCGCCTTTGTCACCGCCGCCGAGCATTCTTTCACCAAACACCCCCGGAACAGTTCTGACAATATCACACATAGTTTCAAGCTCCGGGCCTGAAATTTTATATTCATCTCTCAAGCCTATGCCGTCTGCTCTGAATATCCTGCCTACCGTTTCAATGTCGCCGGCCTTCCAAGCATCCAGCATATTATAAAAACGCCCCTGAGCATTATAAATATAAGTCAACCTGTCACATAAATCAGGATAACTCTCTTCAAACTCGCTGATAATTTTATTATAAACAGCTTCATCTTTCACATCCGCAAAGCTATTAATTTCATACCCTGCCTTTTTCAGAATTCCTACAAACTCCTCACATTCTGATCGTCTAACCTTATAAGTAGATTTTTCAAGCCCAGGTCTGACAGTGCCGGTATCAAGCCCTACGATTCTGAAATCTGACGCATTTTCACCAAGTCCAATATAATCAATCGAGCTATTCTTCGGGTTATAATATGTCCCCATCCCTTCGCGGGCAAAGAGGATCATTATCTGGTCAAGTTTCCCGCAAGGCGAACCTATATAATCATTCTCAACTTCCTGTGCAAGGTCAACGATTTTCATCTTCTCATCGATAACAATATCATTAGCATCACACAAAGAAAGAATCAGATTCAACGCCAGCGACGCAGACCGTGACATCCCGCCTCCTGGAATATTGCCGAAGATAACCGCATCGATTCCTTTGGTTAATTTATAACCCGCCCTGCTCAGTACATAATCAACGCCATAAGGAAACCTCGCCCATGAGTCTTTTACCGACAAAGGCTCAGGAACAGAGCCAAGCTTAAACTCAACCACACCATCATCAGGAAAATTACCACTGAAAAGCCTCATCACATCGGTTCCGTTAGGCTTATATGCCATCCAGATAAACCGATCCGTACCAACACCAAAAAGCTCCGTTCCATTGTAGTCACCATGCTCAACGCCAAGACAAAAACGAGATGAACTCCTTCTTACTTTTGCGCCGGTTACATCAATTCCAGCTTGTTTAGCCAATTCAAGAATTTTATCAATAGAAGTTTTATCCTGCGAGGTAGGCTTCATCCTGTTGCTCTCCTTTTGTGAATAATTTGTGATTACTTAAGCTTTATCGGGACACCCTTTTCTTTTGCCTTTACCATAAAAGCTGTCATCTCAGTCAAAAGCATATTAAGCTGACGTGTACTTTCCAAAAGCTCCTCATAGAGCTTACCGTCATTTAAAAATCTCGCTGCGGTGCCGCTGCCATCATTAAGCTTATCCATCAAAGACTTTGCTTCGATAAGTCTCTTTGAAAGCTCTTCGCTGGCCGTCAGAAGATAAGGGAATATTTTTTCAACCTTATCGTCGAAATTTGTAACAGCCTGCCTGGCTGAAACAGAAAGCTCTTCAAATTCTTTTAAAGTTTCCGCAGCCTGTTTTGTAGCATTCGTAAGATTAGCAAGTGTCTGTTTCAAATTAGCCTTATTTTCAGGATCACCAATAATCTCATTAGCATGATTAATAAATTTGTCAAGATTTGTCACCAACTCTTCAAGTTTTTTTTGAGTCGCTTCCGGAATAAAATCATTAGCTGAACCTTTACCACCCTGAACCGGTGAATTGTTTTTAAAAAAGGTCTTCGATGGGTGCAGCGGATCAGCGATCACTTCAACATAACTGCTGCCAAGCCCCCTTGTAATCAACTTAACTGCTGAATTATCCGGAATATTATTGTATTTTTTATTTATGCTCAATACCGCCAAGGCTTGATGGTATAATAAGCCTGTATCAAGGTCTTTGAGTATCCGGGGAGGCTCAATCCGCGTAACACGACCTATCTGACAGCCGCAGAATTTTACAGGAGTGCTTTTCTGGAGCCCCTGAGCAGTCGGAAATTGAACAAGCAGATCAAAAGAATTATACTCACTGACTTTAGTAGGCAGATCACCAAATCGGTAAATAAGCCATCCCAAAGCACATAATGCAATTACAACAAAAACGCCGACAATCATATTACGTCTTGTCTGTGTAGATTCATAATCACTCACTATCGCTTCCTTTCGAACGAGATTATTTTTCTAAAAAAAGTTCTCTGATAGCTCGCAATGGATAGCCGCTCTTATTCAACTTTTTTACGAGCTTAATCCTTTCAACCACAGCCTCATCAAACAATCTTCTTCCGCTATCGCTAATTTCTGCCGGTTCGACCACACCGACCATTATGTAATATTGCAAAGATTGACGAGAAATGCCAGCTTTTTTTGCCGCAGTTCCTATCTGAAAAAGTTTTTTTTCTTTTTTAGCCAAAACTATTTCCTGCAATTGCAACCTATTTAACTGCCTTTTTAATAAGTCCCAGCATAATATCCTTAACATCGCCCATAGACAACCGTTTTGTTCTTGTCTCAGGTCGTTTTTGGCTCAACAGCTTCCACTTAGGTGAAATAATAAATAAATAGTCAAATCCGGGCTCTATATCGTTCTGGATCAGCCTGAAGGATTCTCTGAAAAGCCTTTTTATTCGATTTCGCACAACCGCACAGCCACAGGCTCTGCCTATCGATATGCCCAATCTTGGTCGACAGAGATCATTACCCGCAACAAACATGACAAGCCCATTATCCGTTATTCTGCGACGATGAGCCATCACAGCCTTAAACTGCCGATTACTGACAAGCCTTTTCTTTTTTGAAAAAGAGTATCTCTTCAATTTATCCTGTCACCTTACTGATACCATGCCATTTTCCTGTTTCACAAACCAAACAAGCATTCTATCAGCTTTTCAACCCCTTGCCAAGGCCTCAAAACAATGTTTTGTCTGAAAATAGCAATCTAAACAACAAGAACTATCATTCAGTTTTTTCTACTGTGATCTCACCGGCTTTTTTAAGTGCTATTTTCGTAAGGATTGGCCCTATGATCTCGAAGAAAATACACGTCGCCGTGATTGTAGTCAAAACAACAGTTCCGATTTTCGTCGCATGAGCGGAATTTAGCTCATCAAATTCACTTTTTACAATCAGTGACAAACCTATCGCAACACCTGCCTGCGAAAGGATCCCCATCCCAACATATTTCTTAATATTATCTTCCACCTTACCGATCGTAGCACCAAACCAGGCACCACCCATCAGACCCGCAGAACGAGCTACTATATAAACCAACCCGATAATCCCAAGCTTAGGAAGTGCCCCCAACTCAAGATGCGCACCTGCCAAAGTAAAGAACAGTATGAATATAAAAGGCATTATTTCCATCAAAGGAGCAGTAACCCTGTGCACCAAAGGCTCTCGACGGGTATTGACCAGAACAAAACCAATCACCATATTTGTAAGGATCAATGATAAATGAAAACGCTCTGATAATCCGCAAGTAAACAATATCACACCGAAAATAATAATTATAATATCTTTGGAATTGTGAAGCTTGCGAACGAACTGACAAAATATGAAACCGATAATTGTTCCAACAAGCACACTCAATGCTATCTCTTTCAAAGGTGTTACCATCGCAGGTAAAATATTTGCGGCAACACCAGAGGCCTCTTTTGCCAGAAGACTTTTGGCCATAGCAGCCGCAAAACCGAATATTATTATTGCAAGACCATCGTCAAAACCGACAACCGCGTAAAGCGTTTTGGTTAAATTACCTTTCGCTTTATATTCCTGAATAACCGCAACTGTACCAGCAGGAGCTGACGCCGGCGCCATCGCAGCGAAGATCAACGATAATGGCAAATCGTTCGTGCAAAGATAAACTCCTCCAAGAACAACGAAAAATGCAGCAAAAGACTCAGCAAATATAATATAGATAATTCCTCTGCCCATACGTTTAAGATGTGCGATGCTAAGTTCAGAGCCGATACTAAATGCAACAAAGCCCAAAGCGATTTGAGTAATAAACCCAAGGCTCTCTGTCATATGTTCATCAAAAAGATTTAATAATGATGAGCCGCAAAGAACCCCAAGAACCATATAGCCTATAATTGAAGGCAACTTCGCATACTTGGCCAAGTGCCCGGTATAATAACCGATAATTGTAACAATTCCAAGCAGAGTCAACGCTGAAATATGTAAAAATGAAATATCAAGAAACATCTTTTTTTATCCAGACTTTTTTAAATATACTGATCCTAATTAAATTTTCCCGTTTATCCGC
>CAYZEH010000232.1:0-4303 GCA_964477135.1 uncultured Pirellulales bacterium
GTTGCATAATAAAAATCACTCGGAGATGCGCCATAGCTGCCGTATTCCATAGTTTTCATCGGCAGATTACTCCCCGGATCGGGATTGCCTATCAAAAGAACATAATCAGCTATACCATCATCTGCCCAGTTAGCCGCAAGCCATGCCCGCATATTTTCTGCCGCAGTATTGCCGCCTCCACCGCCCCATTCGCCCTCGGTAACAACTGTAACATCAAAACCTCTTGCCTCTTTATGTGCGATGAAATTAGCAAGCTCACTGGAATTATTTACTACAAAATCAGTAGTCATGATTATATAGCCCTGTAAAGGCCCATCGCCGCAGTCACTGATTTCCATAACGCCGCTATCGTAACTCTCTGCCATCTGATCGAAGTTAACTGCCATATCAGCTACTCGCCTGCGTCCCGTCGGGTCATCTTTACTCATCAACGCTGATTGTGATTTTACGCCGGTAGAATATGTCACTGCAATATCCGCCATCGCAAGCCTTACCAGCTCACCCGTTACAGGATTGCACCGAACCAGCGGAACCGCGATCGTAGCAACATTGAACTTGCGAAGCTGTCCCTTGCCGGTAAAAACAATTTCCTGTGCGGGCCAAAGGTCATTATTTTCATAAATTGCAATGTCTTTACCATCAACAATCGTTTTATCCTCAGGCCACTTTTCAACATCCTGGCCATCTATCCACGTCACCATAGGCCCAGTCGGCTTAACCTGCCAGCTGCCCTCAGCACGCTTATAAACAACCTCTGCAAATTCAGCATTTACCGTCGACATATCAACATCCGCCGGCAGCAATACAGTTGCTATCTTATAAGCAATCGCGGGTTCACCAGCAACGCTCAGCCATTGAACGTCACTACCCGTTTCAAAAATTGCAAACCCGTCATCATCAACACTTAGCCCAACAACTATCCCGTCAAGCGACAACCTTATATCCGCATCAGTCGCCAGACTTGTACATTCAAACGAAACTTCCATAGTCGCGACATTAGCGTCAGCCTCTGTCCAGCCATCCGCTACAACAGCAAAATCGGAAAGATTAACAACGCAATCCCTGTCGATATCTTCCACCAAATCTCCACCATCGCAAAGAGGCACATAAAAACTCCAGATATCGCCCTTCCGGATATTTTCACTATTGATCTCGTCAACTCGCCAGTAGTAATATCTGCCTTTTTCCAAAGCACCAACAAAATAGCTGTTACTGTCATCCGACAAATTAACAACAAACGAATTAGAATCAATTCCGCCGTTATTAACGCTGTAATAATCGCTGCTGCAATATAAATTATGCTCTTCTGCATTTTTACCCGCTCGCCAGCTCAAAGTGACATTAGCATCCGAAACGCTGTCTACTTTATCTACCGGTTCAGGCCTGCTCGCTGTTGCCGGCAAAGCTATAGCTGCGATCTCAACGGCACTTAAAGCACGATTATAAACCCGTGCATCCCTGAGATAAGCTTTTTCGCAATCCTTATGGCTTTCCGGGTCGTTACCAAGCCACAAACGCTGGCTATTCGTTGGTATAGCCCCGGAAGCTGTTGCTGTATTATCTAATTTCCCGTCAACATAAATACTCATCGTCGAACCATCGTAAGTCGCTGTGATATGATGCCATTTTGCATCTGCCACCGCGGTATCCGTTGCGGTGTTGACCTGACCAACCCCTTCTATTTTAAACCGGACGGAATCAGCATCGAGCCCGCCCCCATCGCGGTAAAGTTTATAAGTGTCAGCTTTGCCGATTACAATATCACCGCTGTCCCACCTTGCCCAGCCGTCGTTCCATATCCACGTTGCTATAGTGATTTCGTCGGTAATATCAAATGGATATTCATTCGATATTTCAACACCGCCGTTAACATCACTGCCGACATAAAGTGAATCGTAAAGATTATTGTTAGCCCATACTGAATGTATACCCACATTGCCGTGATTTTCATTACCACTGGCATCATAAGCCTTGTATCCATATCCCTTTTCTAACTTCCAGTAACCTATAAGGTTCGGGTCCATAACCTCATCCAGCGTTGTGAAACTCCAAACGTCACCGGTCCATACATCAGTATCGTTAATTTCATCGACACGCCAATAATATGTCGTATCTAATTCAAGGGTTGCTGGATAGCTGGCGGATGGATAATTGCCTTTAAATTCATCGCTCGAAGTATTTGCATCTTCGACAGCCTGGTAATCAGTACCCAGGTAAATATCATGACTCGTCGCATAATTGCCCGCCTCGAAGCTTAGAACCTTATCTGTCGCAACATAATTTTGGCTATCCTCAGGATTAGGCTCATACGCCTTTGAAAAACGCACTCCCGCCAATGCCATTATGTCACCAGCTGCCAGCGCCTTGTCGTATATCCTGACATCATCAATTGATCCATTAAATTCATAATCTTCCCAGACAGCATCGTCACCGATATGAACTTCATTGTCATTAGTTATTATAGCTCCGGCAGAACCTCTGGTATTATCAAGCTGACCGTCAATATAAATATACTTATTGACCCCATCGTAAACACCCGCAATATGATGCCATTTACCGTCAACTATATTAACAGTGCCCGTTACAGGTCTGCCCGTGCCATTGCATAAAAATGTAACAACATCGGAATCCATATCCTTATAAATATTATACGATTCAGATTTGGAAATGATATACATTGATGATGTGTCATATTCAGCCACCTTAACCCACGCGGATAAAGTAATGTTGCCTGATATATCATAATCTGCCTCATTTGGAACAGCCGCATATTCTTCGCTGCCGAAAAAGACAACCGCATTACCTATCACCCCTGCTTCTCTCAAAGGACTGCCCGCGATAATTGCGTGATTACCATTTCCGCTGGAATCAAAAGCTATATTGCCGCCTTCCTCATCAAACGTCCACCATCCGATCAGGTTTTCATCCACGAACCCTACGGTCTCAAAATTCCAGATATGCCCCTTTGTAACATTAAAATTATTAACTTCATCAACTCGCCAGTAATAAAACACTCCGGATTCAAGTCCATTAGGGTCAAAACTATTGCTGTCCCCAGCCTGATTGATCATAAATTCATCACTTGTTGTATTAGCATCGGTAACAGCCTCTAATTCAGTGCCGAGATAAACATCAAAACTTTCCGCTTCTCCGCTGCCGGTCCAGCTTAGAATCGTATCAAGGTGAACCGACTTTTCACCATGATTCGGGCTGGGATCTGTAGCTCCTTCGGAAAGCCCCATAAGGCCCTCTATTTCCTGCTGAGTTAATGCCTTATCATAAACTCTCAGATCGTCCATCAAACCATCATAATGTGCAACTCCCGGGTTATCTGAAGCACAGTAATTGGTTAACGAACCAAGATAAACATTATTCCTGCCGCAAACTCCTATTTCACCCGGGCAATTCAGCTGCGCAATAACCACTCCGTCCTTGTATGTTTTCATATCATTGCCGTCATATGTACACGTATACAAATGCCACTGGTCATCCGCAAAATTCGCCGCTGTTATTGGCGCATCCATCCTGCGCCTTGTCCCGCCGGCATTGAAAGTAAATCTAAAATTAAAACTGCCCGGCGCCCCCTCAATAGAAATCATATTGACCGCCGCACCGTAACTTCCGCCGTCTCCCTTGTAATAGATATAGCCTGCCTTTTCAAGCGTATCAGCTCTGAGCCAGACACTGATAGTCATTTCTTTAGCAGGTTTGAGCACATCATCATGAGGCACATAAGCAGTTTGCCATTTCCCATCGAGCTGCAGACAGAAACCTGAAACACCAGGCACGAAGTTATCTTCCTTAACATAGTAAGGGTCTGTTTTATAACCGTTATTGATAAGCAATGTAAAATGATTGCCGTTTCCGCTCGAATCATAAGCGATATCACCCGCCCCCTCATCGAACTTCCACCACCCTGCAAGGTTAGGGTCTTCACTTGAAATACAAATACTGCATAATACAAAAACGAGAAATATAACAGCCTGCAAAGACAACATTCCCACCACTTTGGCACTTGAATCCCTTTTCATCGTAACAACTCCTTAAAAAACCAGAATTAAACTTAGGACAATCTTACCAATTTTATCAGAAATCAGCTTAGAAGTCAAGATAATAAAGCCGCAAACGCTGTTTTGCCTTCACAAAATTATTTTCCCTACAGTGTGTATAATTACTCCCGCCTGCATCAAACACCCCTGCGATTTTCAGCCCCCAATTGCGGGTTAGCCGGAAGTTCGGGCAACTCCCTGTCAATTCGCCAAAAATAATCCTCAAACACCACAAAAACAAAAATTCTTGACAA
>CAYZEH010000233.1:0-1939 GCA_964477135.1 uncultured Pirellulales bacterium
AATTCAGCTGATTCAAATAGAATACTGCCCAGACGTTATTATCGTCCAGCTCAACTGCCTTTTTCAATTGCTCCTTAGCATCGTCATATTTTCCCATACCCATATAAGCCAACCCTTTAAGGAAGTAAGGCTCAGCCTGTTTAGCTTTATCTGAACTTCTCTGACCAAACTTAGCAAAGAAATCAACACTATCAAGATTATTGGCAACCTCGATCATACGGCCAAATACAGCCTGTGCCTGGTTATCTTTACCCTGCTTCTTAAACGCCATACCTTTGTAATAACCGAACTCAGTTTTACCAGTATTGACAGCCGAAGACTTCTCATAAAACTCCTTGGCTTTTGTCACATCACCAAGAGCCTCATAAGCAGTCGCAATATAATAATAGTTCCTGCACAAAGGCCTGTCACGCTTAGGATTAGCAGTTTCAATTTCAAGATTATCCGGATATTCGAGAACCGCCAGGAAATCAGCCAGTGCTTCTTTGTACTTGCCCTGCTCATAATATTTCTTACCACGAAGCAGATGCGAATCCATATAAGCACCATGCAATTCAGAATCAACCTCTGTAAACAGATGGAAGTAACGGCCCATAAGGTTCTTGATTGCACTATCATAATCACCCAGCTGAATAAGGCAGACAACATAACGGTAAACAGTATCATCACGCTGTCTCACAACTTCCATATTGTCGACAAACATCTTGAGCCTCTTATTAATATCCGTACCGTTTATTGCATAAAGCACATCCAGCTCATGGAAAACTGCCGAATCCTGGTTATTGCACTGAATCGCCTTTTCATAACATTCGATCGCTTTTGGAACATCACTTTTGACAGAATAAGCAAAACCCAGATTCCTGTGAACGATATAATATGAATCATCAATCGCAATTGATTTCTCCCATTGCTCAATAGCCTTTTCAGGTTGCTTGTCATAAAGCAGATTACCAAGATAGTAAGGGCTGCGAGAATCGTTCTTATTTGTCAGCATCGCAGACTTAAGCATTTCAATTGTCTCCAGCCTGAATGGGAAGCAATAATCCGCCGGCATCTCGATCGCTGTCTTATAATATTTAGCTGCTTTGTCTGCATTACCAAGCTGCTGATTAAAGTAACCAAGATAATAATAAATGATCGGGTACTTATTTCCACCGGCTGCTTTGGTGACATCTACCCTGGAAAGAACATCGATTGCCTCATCATAACTGCCGCAATTCGCATAATTAAGACAAAGATCAAGGTAAGACTGCTCTTCATCTCTCATCAATTTCTTCAAACCATTAAGAAGCTTAGCCGCCTTATTAACGCCGCCGCTGCCTTTCTCTATCAGGTACAATTCATTCATCGCATTGAAATTAAGCACATCTATCTTCAAAACACTATCAGCCTGCTGCTTTGCTATGAACCCCCTGCCCAGCTTCCTGAGAATAAGAGACCGCAAATTCAATGCTTTAATATTATTTGTATTCGTGGAAATACTCTTCTCTACATGTTCAAGGGCTGTTTCAAAGTCACCCTTTATACAATCCAACTCTGCCAACGCATAATGAGCCTGCGTATGGCTCGCCGCCGACCAGGTTGCCCGATAAAGATAATCATAAGCTTCTTTAAGATGTCCCTGTTTCCTCATCGTAAGACCAAGGAAATACAAAGCTTCACAATCTTTAGGCCTTGTATAATTCCTGGTGATCTTCTCAACTGCTGCTGTCAAATGCCTTTCAGCAAGCTCATACTGACCTCGCTTAAGATAGTAAATACCAACACGAGTATTACAACGATAATCCGTCGGGTCCCTTCTAAGAGCTTCCATATAATACCCCAGAGAATAAACCCTTGAGTTATGGAACTCGTCAAGCCTCAAACCTGCGTAATAAAGCTCTTCAATTGTATTAACATCCTCAGGCCGCCCAGGAGGATCAACCGGCTCCGGCATGGG
>CAYZEH010000233.1:2039-3412 GCA_964477135.1 uncultured Pirellulales bacterium
TCTTAACCTCGTAAGGCTCAAGCCAGCTATAGTCAGGCTGATTATCAGAATACCCCCCTGCCATCAACTCAAGGTAAGGACCATCTGAATCTGTAAGGATCCTGTCCCACATCTTCACCTCATAACCACTACCGAAAGTAAAGAATTTTTTACCCGGAGCAATGTGGTGGTTCGCAATGTATGCAGTACCCGCATCCTTGCCATGGTTATAACCTCCGAAATAGTCACTGTCATGATCCCAGCAGAAAAACGATACCGGCGTGGGAAGATTTCTCCAGTAACTTGCATCTTCGCCTGTATAGTTCCACCTGCCGAACCGACCCTTAGCATAAGGCCACTGAACAAATTCATGTTTCGCATGCTGTGTAGCATATTCCGCCTCTGGTGGAAAAATAACCTGATAACTTTCATCAACATGGACAGAAGGGTTAGCAAAATATAAAAAAGATGTTACATAACCACTAACATTAAAGATCTTTATCGTTACTTCAAAATATGACCTGTCAGGGTAAATCGTAATCCCTAACACCCAGCGGAGCCTTTGTCTTTTTTCATTTTCGCCGAGCCAGACCGTTTTACTGCCGTCAGAGTTTTCAACGATAACATTATCCATCATCTCGTAGGTAGATGCCCGGTGATGATGTGGAAAGTTCCATTCGATACCGCCTGATAACCACGCACCGCAAGAGCCTATAAGCGTAGATTTAATTACAGACTGACGATAAAAATAGTCATAGTTATTAGTCTTATCCAAAGCTGAGAATAAACGACCGTCAAGTTCCGGCAGAACACAAAGTTTAATATAGTCGTTTTCAAGATACACTGCCTTATAATTGGTGTTTACTTTGTTGTTACTAAGGACATCTACCCACGGGTAAGGATAAATAACACCCTGGGCACCCTGATACCCTCGTCCATCATAGAACATCGGAAGCTTGATCGCCGAGCCAATTTCGTAAGTAGGGATAACCAGCTGCTCAGACCATATCTTAGCTTTCGGCTCAGCATGAACACAACTCACCAACAGAGAGATTAAAATTAAAATAAATAAAAAATTACGAATGCTTCTTTCCTTGTCTTTCATTTTCAATATTCCCCTAAAAACAAAAATCTTTCATGGACTACACCCAAATGCCAGTCAAAAACTACACTCAAACCAGATATATATTGATCACAATTGAATTTTACCGTTTATCCGCGGGTAAATAACCTAAAAATAAGAAGTTACGGATTTATTCACGGTACCGATATATCGGGATACTACCCTTAAAAGGGTATACAACTCACCCAAACACTAAAAAAAGGATTATACAACGCCAACTAACACCTGTCTAAGGAATTATCTAAACTCCTGAATACATCGTAAAAACCCC
>CAYZEH010000233.1:3422-4282 GCA_964477135.1 uncultured Pirellulales bacterium
CGTTTTTTGTCCTGACAATGGGTAGGGATATAGATAAACCAGTTTAAAACACATAAAAAACTTGATTCCTTGGTCCTATAATATTTTTTTGTTGACAAGGAAGTCACTATTTGATAGATTGATTAAGGATTGTTTATGGGTAATTTTTGGAGATTTGGGTGTTTTTAGTGATTAGGCATATTCGTTGTTCATGTGTGGTTTCTCGCAGCTTAGAGGGTTGTTTCATTAAAGTCGTACACAAATAACAAAGATATGTTCTAAATGTACTTAATCTTTTAACTTTTTAACTTTTTAACTTTTTTGGAGGTGCGTTATTATGATGTACAAAAAGATTTTGTTTCTTGCACTGGTCACATTTTTTCTGGCGGGCATTGCAAGCGCAGCAGACCCCAACCTTGTTGGTTGGTACAAGTTTGACGAAGGCACCGGCACAGCAGTTGCTGATTCGTCAAATTACGGTAATGATGCAACGGTAAATTCATCAATTGGTTGGGATACGGGCGGATATAGTGGTGCCTGTCTCAATTTTGATGGGACATTTACCGTATCTGTTCCGGCGGCAGTATTTGCAGATGTTAAGGAACAAGTCACGATTTCTATCTGGGTTAATGGAGATCTGGCTCATGAGGAGACGGGGCAGGTTGCTTTTCATGGATCAGCTCCTCTGCGAGGCAGGGCTCTTCATGCTGAGATTCCAGGCGGAGGTGAGCATATCTATTTTGCCGGCGGTGCTACGACCCCAGATCTTAATGGCGATTATGACCAATCCGCATGGAATGATCCACCAATAGAAGCTTATAAAGGTTCATGGAATAACCTTACATTTGTGAAAAATAATATTGCAGATGTGAATGAACCAA
>CAYZEH010000234.1:0-4251 GCA_964477135.1 uncultured Pirellulales bacterium
TGGATTTTTATCGCTTTGGGAACTGAAGATTTGGAGCTGTAAGTTTTTTGCCATGAATCCTTATTCGTCTCAGACGAATCCGTGACCTGAATATCAAACCCTGCGAGTTTTTCATCTATCACCAGTGAAGATTCCCGGGCTATTGCCTTTTCGCCGCTATATAATTGCTCTTTTCGGCCAAGCTGGGTGGTCTCATTCGTTTTTTGAAATGAATATGTAACTTTCGCTATTTTGCCGCATGCCGGAATCTGATTCCACGCCGGTGTCATTGTAAAAAACGTAAGCTCTTGGCTGCTATTTGTAACTGAAAGTATAAAACAAGCCTGGTTAGAGTTGGCATCCGCAGAGACAGGGATGTAAAGCCCGGAAAGCTCATCCCTTAAAGTTGCCATCAATCCCCTGCCTTGCTGATAAATATCTCTTTGCTGTTCTATATAGTTGGAAACACTTGATACCTGTCGATACGATGCGTTTATCCCTGCTGCCAGTATGGTAGTTATCATCATCGCCAGCAGTATTTCAATGAGAGTGAAACCATTTTGGTTAAAAAGTTTTCCCGTTTGATGTTTGTTCATATATACTGATCCCAATTGAATTTTTCCGTTTATCCGCGGGTAAATAACTTAAAAATAACAAGTTATGGATTTATTCGCGGACATTTCTTACCCTTAAGGGTATATGTTTTCATTGACTCTCGATTGCAGGTTCGATATATAAAAATGAGATAAGCTCATACTGCTGCTGAGTCGATTGCTGTCTAAATGCTACTGTTATTTCAATTTTTGCAAGATTCTCGATATCCGTTTGTAAGATTTTTATTTGCCAGTTATATTTATCTGTTTGTCCCTGTGTTCTCTGATACGCTATCTGTTCATCCAGCATTTGTTCATTGAGCAGAGTTTCAGCAATTAAAACCGCCTGGGTTAATTTACGATTCCTGTCAGCAGCCATTGAACAGATGCGTGCTGTGCTGAAAATTGCTAAAAGCGAAGTGCTCATTATGGCGATTGCCGCGATAACCTCAGCCATCGTAAAGCCCCTATGTCGGCGGTTATTCTCTGAACATAAATATTTTTTAGATACTCGTTTCTTCAATCGCAACCTTTCTGCCGGTAATTATTATTTTTACAATTATATCTTTTGATATAAGCTCCAAACTTGCTTCGGGAAACACTTTAGCCGGGTCGATTACCAGAGACCATTCATCAGCCTTGTTGGTCAGGCCTTCTATATTCGCAACAGATATGTCTTTATCGAATTGCCGGCCAATTCCGAAATAACCTTCAAGTGGTTCGTATTGCTCAGAATCATTCTCCTTCAAAAGCCGATAAGTTCTGTTTTTGGAATTAATAGATATTTTGATCTTCCTGTTTCGACTTTGCGCAAGATCGATACTATACTTGAAAGTCTCCGCAATATTAAGAGCATCCTGTCTCATGTTCAGAACATGATTAGACTTTGTTGCATAAGGCAGCGCAACACCAACGATAGCGGAAATAACCGCCAAAACGATTATCAGCTCAAAAAGCGTAAACCCCGCTGATAAAACGAAACCGGGCTTATTATCTTTCTTGCTGTTTATTAAAGTCATCATGGTTAGTAATATCATCTTCATTGCCGAAGCTTCCATCAGGCCCAGCCGAAATTATGTCATATAGAAACTCAGAACTGGTTAGCTCGCTTGGATAATTATATTTGTAATCTCTGCCCCACGGGTCCAGTGGGGTTGCGACAGTTTTAAGGTAAGGCCCATGCCAGTTAACGATTTGCGGATTTTGTACCAGTGCAGTGAGCCCTTCATCTGACCTTGGATATCTGCCGGTGTCTTGTTCGAACATATCCATAGAGATGCCGAAGGTTCCTATTATTGTCTGCCTGGCCGCTACGACCCTGGCTTCCTGACTTCTGCCGAAAAATCTCGGCACTACCACTGCCGCCAGAACACTGATTATCGTGATAACCAGCAGCAGTTCAATAAGCGTAAATGCCTTTTTATTACTAACGAAATAATTGTTCATCTTTACTGTTCCTTTCAACCAACCATTGTACTTGTTTCAAAAATAGGCATTAAAATTGCCATTACTACAAAAGCGATTATCAGCCCCAGCACAACTATCATAGCCGGACCCAAAAGTGCGGTAAGCGAATTGACAGCAGCCTCGCTTTCTTCGTCGTGCATCTGTGCTATTTCATTGAGCATCTCAGGCAGTGTTGATGTGTCTTCGCCCACAGAGATCATGTTAGCGGCGACCTCGCTGAAAAATTTCTGCTGCCTGATTGCCTTTGCCAGCGTTGAGCCTTTGGTTATTGAATGTTCGATGTTGGCGATCTGGGCGGCAAATGCAATGTTACCGCCCGCCCCGGCAGTTGTCTTAATAGCCGAGGTAATCCTGACTCCGCCTGCCAAAAGAGAGCCAAGCGTCCTCGTGAACCTTGCTAATTGTATCTTTCTGTTGAAAGGCCCAATAATCGGCAGTTTTAACAGGCAGCTGTCAATAAATGCCCTGACACGTTTATTTTTTAATGATACTAAAATAAAACATATTCCTGATATTATGACAATTATCAATGCGGGCCAGAATTCTTTAAAACCATTCGTTATCATCACAAGTATTTTGGTGGGCAAAGGCAACTTCTGATTCGCATTCACAAACAAAGCGATGAATTTAGGAATTACAAAAGTCATCAATACCCCAATTACCATTACGCTTGCTGCCAATAAAAAAATCGGGTATGCAAGAGCAGATTTAATTCTGGAATTGACAGAGGATTGATTTTTTAGCTGATTACTGAGAAGGGTTAATGTCTGAGGCAGCGAACCTGATTTTTCCGCTGCCTCTATTACAGATGTGTAGACTTTTGAAAATATCACGGGGTGCTTACTCATCGCCTGCGATAAACAGTCTGAATGCTCAATGTCACTGTGTATCTGGCTGATTACCATTGTTAGCTGTTTACTGCGGGTCTGTTTTGATAGGCTCTCAAGTGCGGAGGTCATTTGCAGACCAGCCTTAAGCATTGTTGCCAGCTGATGTGTAAATATAGCTTTTTCTTTTACACTAACGTGTTTAGCAAAAGAAAAATTGCTGCTGAACAGCCCGGACAAAGCATTTTGCTTATTCAGGCTGATAAGATAATAGTTTTTTTGCTTCAACATCGCCGCAGCAGACTCTCTGTCATTAGATTCTATCGAACCGGTAATTGTCTGCCCCTGCGACGTCTTGGCTTTAAAATTAAATGTGATCATAATATACTGATCCCAATTGAATTTTACCGTTTATCCGCGGGTAACTAACTTAAAAATAACAAGTTATAGATTTATTCGCGGACATTTACTACCCTTAAGGGTATAACTTAAAAATAACAAGTTAAGGCTTTACTCGCGGACATTTCTTACCCTCAAAGGGTATAGTTACAAATCTTTTATTCTTGTGATCTTAATACTACCAGCTTGCAAATCACCGCTGGAGATGGCAGGCTGGAAGCCTGCCCCTGCAATGCCACCAGTTTTAATCAGCGGTTGTTTACTAAATATTCTCCAGCTTATTTAAAGGCAGATGTGAGAGGGCCCATGTTGATGCAGAAATTGAAAAAACCGTAAATTTTGTGAAATAAAAGTGCTCTTGTGGATGAAAATAGAAGTGGATTAGCCCCGCGTCGCGGGGTTGCGATGAGGTACAAAACCTGCAAAACACAATACAAAACCGAGTAGTAATTCCGATACGAATGGGTTTCCCAAAAAACTCGTCGGAATTGGAATGACTACGGCAAACACAGATAAATACTATAATACTTCAAACGGCTAAAGTATTACTCAATTTTCATTTTTTAGCCTCCCAGCCTGTCCGCAGGGTTTATTTTAGCCCAAACAAAATCATCAGATGAACTAAAAAAAGCGTGGCAGCTTAAAGCTGCCACGCCTTGGTTTTTAAATAAGAAAATTTACTGTTTTATTTCGCTTCTACTGTTATCGAATCGATATAAACATCGTCATAGTTGGCGCTGGCGGAACACTGAAATCTTATTTTCATATCTGTTGGGAAATTATAACTATCACTATCGATAGTTACAGTCTTGGTGTAGAAACTACCATTTGAAAAATCTGTTCCAGATACATAAGTAGCAACGGTATTCCAGTTGCTTCCGTCGTAGTATTCGACCCAGAAGTCTTCACCCGTCTCCATGCTATATGCATAGAAAGCGAATGAAACCCTTATCTCGTCGTACCCTGGGGTGTTGACATCAATTCCG
>CAYZEH010000235.1:0-4231 GCA_964477135.1 uncultured Pirellulales bacterium
ATTAATAAATTTATAAATTTTAAGAGTTAGGAAAATGATTAAAAAAGCGACAATAGAATCTGCGATGTATCAGGCGATACGCAAAGCTGTGACTTTGATGCCTGACGATGTTAAGCAGTTTCTTGAAAAAGTAATTAAAGAAGAGACTGATAGTTTAGCGATTAAACATCTTGAGCTGACCCTGGAAAATGTTCGTTTAGCGGCAGAGGGTAAGGGGCTTATCTGCGGCGACACGGGTTATCCACTTTATTTTGTGAAAGTCGGTAAAAACGTTGAAGTCGAAGGCGGGTTTACTTCTTTATATAAAGCAGCGGAAGTTGCTACCGAACAGGCTACGGCTGAGAGTTTTCTTAGGCCTACGATGGTTGATCCTATCACTCGTGACAACCCGGGCAACAACATAGGTTTTCACATGCCCAAAGTTGATATTATTTTTGATGACAGCGTTGAAGGCATTGAAATAGTGGCAGTGCCTAAGGGCGGCGGATCTGAAATTTTTGGAACGTTTTATAAAATGATGTATCCTTCCGATGGCATCCAGGGCATACTTAAATTTGTTATCGAATCAGTCTGCCAGGGTTGTTATGCAGGTAAGATTTGTCCGCCTGCGGTTGTTGGCGTTGGTATTGGCGGGACAGCTGATATTTGCATGAACATTGCGAAAAAAGCAGCGGTGCTTACGCCTCTTGGAAGTCATAATCCTGATCCGGCAATCGCGGAGCTGGAGGTGAAACTTCTTGATGCTTTGCGGAAAACCGGTCTTGGGCCTATGGGGTCGAAGGGGATCAATGCGGTGCTTAGTCTGCATATTGCTACAGCGGTTACTCATACGGCGGCTCTGCCGGTTGCGGTAAATGCTCAGTGTTCGATATGTCGGCGGTGGAAAGTTAAAATCAGTGCCGATGAGAAAATGATTTTTACAGGAGATTTAAATGGCTGAGCAAATTGTTAATCTAAAGCTGCCTGTTTCAGCTGATCAGGCTCGGAAGTTAAAATCTGGTCAGGTTGTAACAGTTTCAGGGCTTATGTTTACGGGCAGAAGCAGATTTCATATTCGTGCTGTCGAAGATAATATTGTTCCGCCGATAGATTATGAAAAAATAAATTGTTTTTTCCATGTTGGTCCGGTTATGAAGAAAAACGACCAGGGGCAATGGGAGATAGTCAGTATTGAACCGACATCAAGTATTCGGTTTGAACGTTATAGCCCGGATGTTATCCGCAAACTTAATTTGCATGTGTTGATCGGAAAAACCACAATGGGCACAGAAACTTCGAAAGCACTTGCCGAGGTCGGTGGAGTGCACCTTAGTAAGATAGGTATCTGCGGCAATCAGCTTTCAGCTCAGGTTAAAAAAGTCCATGAGGTTTACTTCCTCGATGAGCTTGGTAAAACCGAAGCAACGTGGGTTTTTGAAGTTGAGAAATTAGGCCCCTTCTTTGTTGACATGGATGCTTTTGGTAATAATTATTTCAGTGATCTGAATAAACAGGTCAAGGCCAATATTGAAGCCATATCGCAAAGTCTGGGTATCCCAAAAGATTATAGTTTTACTAATGTCGAGGCACAGTGACAATAATGGCAGATGAAATTCGTTTCATATCGATTTGCGGTATGCTTGGCTATGGCTATGAGGTAGCGAATCTGCAAAAAGCTATCGAAGAATATAAAGTCGATTTCTTAGCTTGTGATGCAGGTTCAACGGATCCCGGGCCTTACTATCTCGGCAGCGGCAAAAGCTTCGTAAAGCCTGCGCAAATAGCACGTGACCTCGAACCAGCTTTGATAGCTGCGGTAAAAAATAAAAAACCTCTTATCATAGGCTCAGCTGGTGGCTGCGGTGCTAAGGAGCACGTTGAATTGTTCCTTAATATATTAAAAGAAATATCAACCAGAAATGATCTGCATTTTAAACTTGCAGTCATATATAGTGACGTCGAAAAAGAGACTGTCCTGAATGCGTTGCAGCAAGGCCGAATATCTCCTTGCGGGCCGGTTGCTCCGCTTACCAAAGAAGCTGTCGAAACCAGCGTTAATATCGTTGCGCAGGTTTCAACTGAACCGATAATCAAGGCTTTAAAAGCCGGCGCAGATGTGGTCGTATCTGGTCGTTGTTGTGACACCGCAATTTTCGCGGCACCTGCTATTATGCAAGGTTTCGACCCGGGCTTGTCACTTCATTGTGCAAAGATAGCTGAATGCGGCTGCTTATGTGCAAGACCCGCGGGGGCAAATGATTCTTTGTTGGCAACTATAGGAAAAGACTGCTTCACAGTTGTCCCGGCAAACCCTGCTCGAAAATGCACTCCGGATTCTGTTGCGGCTCATTCACTTTATGAACAACCTGACCCGAACTGCTTTTATGAGCCTGAAGGTAAGATCGATATGGACAAAAGTGTCTTTGAGCAAGTTACTGAACGAGCGGTTAAGGTATCCGGGACAAGATTAGTTGAGCCTGAAAAAAAGACGATTAAGCTCGAAGCTGCAAGGCTTGTGGGTTATCGCAGCATTACTATTGCCGGTAGTTGTGATCCGCTGGTTATTGAAAATCTCGATAAGATAGAATCGCAGGTTCGCAAATCTACCCAGGCTAATTTAAAAGGCATCATTGAGCCGGAGAAGTTCAGCCTTAGATTTATGCGTTATGGCCTTGATGCTGTTACAGGCATTAAGCTTTGCGATAAACTGCCATCTGAAGTTGGTATTGTTATTGAGGCAATTGCTCCGATGCAGAAGCTTGCTGATACTGTAATAAGTCTTGCAAGGTCGACCGCACTGCATCAGTCTTTCGATGGTCGCAAATCAACTGCCGGTAATTTTGCTTTTCCATTTTCACCATCTGATCTTTCCGCTGGTGAGGTTTATGAGTTTTCCATTTATCATCTGATGGAAATAAAGCAAGGGCAAAATCTCTTTCAATTAAAGATGGAGGAGATTTAATATGAAGCTTTATGATTGTGCAAAAGTAATCAGGAGTAAGAACGCTGGGCCTTTTACTCTTACAATAGATATGATCTTCGATAGTGAAGATATTTTTAATAAAGTAATTAATTCTGATTTTTTTAATGAACAAAAGATAGCCGAGCTATATAATGTTCCTGCTTTGCAGATAAGGATACATCCTTTCAGGTCTATATTGGCGATAAAAGTTACCCTGCCTCGCACGTTTGCGTCATCAGGCTCTGCTTTTGACCGAGATGTGTATGGATGTCAGCAGCATTTTCCGCTGGCTGATCTTGATGTTTGAAGTTTTTTTGTTTTACAGGAATAAATGATGGCAGTATCGAATGACAATAATGAAATTAAACTTATAATCCGCGGCGATGACATGGGTATGACTCATGGCTCTTTAGTTGGTTTTGAAAGATCGCTTAATGATGGAGTTATGACTTGTGCCTCTTTGCAACCGGCGGGGCCCTGGTTCGAAGGTGCGGTTGAGATAGCCAAAAAGAATCCGCAATGGGATACCGGCGTTCATTTGACGTTGATAGGTGAATGGATAGGCTGTCCTTGGCGTCCGGTATTGCCATGGGATAAAATCCCTTCAATTGTTGATGAAAATGGATATCTATTCAGATATCCTGATCAGCTTTGGGGAAATAAGCCGAGACTCGAGGAGATCGAGGCTGAATTCCGTGGGCAGATTGAGCTTACCCTGAAGATGGGTGTTGCTGTTTATCATATTGATACTCACTATATCAGCCTGTCTAAAGATGCCGGCAGATTTCCCGGTCTGTTTGAACTTGTAGAGAAAATCGCAGCCGATTACAAAGTTCCGGTTTCTGCGTTCTATAATGAAAACAGAGTTTCAAGTCTTGTCGGCAGGAAAGGCATTTCATATATCGATGATTTACCGATCCCGGAAAAAAAGCCTGCACTTCTTGAAATGCTTGATAAGCTTACACCTGGTCTTTGGTTATGGGCAAGTCACCCAGGTATTAAATCCCCTGAACAGGATGCCTTGATTCATACCAGTCTTAAGGACAGGGTTACCGATGGTTTTGGTATTGGGGCTCACCGGGCAGAGATGACAAAATTGCTGACAAGCCCGGAAGTCAAAGCTAAGATACGGGGAAATAATATTAAGCTGACAAACTACAGAGAGTTGACTTGTGCTACGCAAAAACTAATCTAAGCCTAAGATTTCAAATTTCACTGTTTTGTTCTTGTGATTTTGCTCATTGAAAAGTGAATATTGAGCGTTTAGCGAATAATAATCTTTGTCGAAAT
>CAYZEH010000236.1:0-4188 GCA_964477135.1 uncultured Pirellulales bacterium
TTAACCACAATAATAAAAGCGATGGAATGGTTAATATTTCAGGCTTTGCTGATTTTGAAAATAAAAATTTAATTATATGAAACACTTCTCCTCCTCTCTAAAGTTAGAAGTTTAGCAGGATGGTGTGGGTTATTCCTTCGGCCCACACTGTCCTGTGTCATTTCTGCCTAATGTCATCAGGACTGCAATACTGCACAGCTTCCATTTTGACGAATAGATAATATAAATTCTGGACAGTTTTTTATTGCCGCTGTTTCGTCCAGAATGTACTATAAAGCAGTTTAAATCTTGTCTGTGTATAAAAATTTTGCGAAAACAAGGCTGTGGCAGAGAAAAAAAATAAAAAGATAAGACTGAAGGCGATACATTCAGCAGAGACAACTATCTTCTTTGCTCTTTGTTTTTTATACCTTTGGCTCATCGTTGATTGCAAGTTGATATTCCACGGCGGAGGTAAGATAACCAATTACCCTGTATTTTTCAAGGGCCTCGATTTCTTTTTGCCGTTTTTATCCAGACCAGGCGGGCCGGCGGAGTATTTAGCGACACTGTTGTCACAGGGATTATTCTATTCCTGG
Organism: uncultured Pirellulales bacterium; assembly: GCA_964477135.1. Lineage (GTDB taxonomy): Bacteria > Planctomycetota > Phycisphaerae > Sedimentisphaerales > Anaerobacaceae > JAGLTN01. The sequence goes on from CAYZEH010000236.1 coordinate 579, forward strand.
CTTGGGGCGGCGGTCTTGACTGCTGTCGGGGCGGGGATATGCTTTTGTGTTCGATCTGTTATAAAAAGTTGTGAGGTGAAAATAGCTGGTTGGTTCTGGCTCTTGCCGATGGTTTTGCTTACTGTCATTTATGGCAGATATTCATTCAATTTTGTTACGACTGTTGCGCTTTTAATAGTACTGGTTTTTGTTTGTCTCTATCTAAAAATAAAAACAAAAAATAAAGCTGCGCAATTCATTCTCTTCGCCGCGTTGTCTATACTTTCATACACAATTGCAGGTGGGGCGTTCCTGCTGTTCGCAGTCTCAGCGATACTTTATGACCTGTTTTTTAGAAGAGATAAAAGCTTCACTATAGGTCAACTGGTTTTATCAATTCTCATTCCTTATGCCATAGGCTTTTTCCTTTCTGGTCAGACTATGATAGACGCTTACACGTCGCTTTTGCCTTTCAGCTGGAAAATTATCATTCACGAAGACGCAAGGTCAACTGCCTGGCTGATGTATTTGATATACCTGACAGCTCCTGTTGCTGTGACAGGCCTTGGAATAATCAAGCTGAAGCCCGCTATGCTGCAGGTAAGATTAGCGGCGAGGTTTACCAATTCTAAATCATGGTTGCTTTGGTTAATAGTATTGCTGAGTGCAGCAGCAGCGGTTGGTATATCGTTCGACAGAAAAAATAAGCTGTTGTATCAGTGTGATTATTACAGCTACTATCAGGATTGGGATAAAGTTATTGATATTGCCAGGGAGAATCTTAACAGCCTGTTCTTAGGTTCCGCTGCTACCCGTGCTTTGTATCATCAGGATAAACTCTTTGATAAAATGTTCGAGTTTTATCAATTCCCGCCGGTTTTATTTATACAGATCGAAGGCCAGCACAAGCTATTCTGGAAGCAGGCCGATATTTATTTCGACCTGGGTTATATAAATATGGCAGAACACAAATGGACCAACTGTCTCGATGCTTTTGGTGAAAGGCCTATGATACTCAAACGCCTGGCATGGATAAATCTCGTAAAAGCCAACTCCGATGCCGCAAGGATATATCTCAACTGTCTCAAAAGAACTTTTTTCTTTAACGATTTTGCCGATAAATATCTGGCTTTGCTCAATAGCGATCCAACTCTGCTGACGGATGCAAAAATTCAGCAGTGGCGAAAAAAAATGCCAAAAAAAGATTACAGCAGAAAATTTGAGGACATCGAACTATCGGTCAGTAATCTTCTGCAAAGCTGCAGCAATAATCGAATGGCGTACGAATATATGATGAGCTGGTTCTTGCTCACCAAACAGCTTGACAAATTCTCGCAAAGCCTTGATTATATGAAATTTTATAACTATTCTAAACTGCCTCAGTGTTTTGAGGACGCAGCTTTGATCTACCAACGCAAAACAGGCAAAAAACCAGCCTTGAACAAACCTCTAATGATAAGCCCGCAAGCTCAGCAGAGGTTTGCAAACTTCGGTCGTATATGTTCTGTGCATCAGTCAAATGAGACGCTGCTGTTTAATCAGCTTAAAAGCCAATATGGCAACAGCTACCTGTTTTATTTTCTTTTCAACAGATCAGGGATGAAGAATGATAAAGTTGAGTAAAATTAGAATCAGCATATATCTGATACTTGCAGCGACGGCTTTGAGCTTTCTTTGCTGTCTTTCTGTCAGCTCTACCGCTGATTCCGCAAAGCAGACCGAAGATGCTATCCGGATTCGCCCGGATTATACGAATGTTACCATCCCCGCTAATATCGCACCTATGAATTTTACTATCGAAAAAGAAGCGAAATCTTACAAAGTCAAAATACATTCAAAACTCGGCGACCCTATAAATATCCGCAGCAAAAGCAACAAAATAAAAATCCCGCCGAAAAAATGGCACTGCTTACTTAGTAAAAATATTGGCAATGATTTGTATTTTGATATTACCATTGCCGAGAAAGATTGCCTGCTCGAATATCCGACGATTACTAACAAAATATCCGCTGATAATATTGACAGGTATCTGTTTTACCGACGACACCACCCGACCCATTATCTTTATAATGGCAAAGTCGGTGTTTACCAATACGACCTCGAAAACAACAAAGAAAGCTGCGTATTAAATAGTCATAGTTTTGGTACCACCGGCTGTGTTAACTGCCATACGTTTTGCAGCGGCAGATCTAATCCGATGACTCTTGCGGTTCGCAGCAGAGAGTACGGCAGCAGTATGCTGTTAATCAAAGACGGCATCGCGAAGAAGATAGCAACGAAAATTACCTATACAGCATGGCACCCAAGTGGAAAAGTCCTGGCGTTTTCTGCTAACAATGTTCGTCAGTTTTTTCACTCTGCAAACAATGAAGTCCGTGATGCGATAGATATGGACTCAATGATGGCATATTATCTTGTCGATTCGAATAAGATAAAAACATCCGATGCTTTTTCTGCTAAAGATGTGCTTGAGACGTACCCGAGTTGGTCGCCGGATGGCAAATATCTTTATTTCTGCAAAGCGCCGCTGACGTGGAAAACAAATGATGACCTGCCGCCGATCGGTTTTCAAAATGTTAAATATGACCTGGTACGGATAAGCTATGATATCCGGAAAGACCAGTGGGGCCACGTTGAAACTATCATCTCTGCGAAAGATAATTCACGTTCAAATCTTTTGCCACGTATCAGCCCTGATGGTCGTTGGCTTCTGTATTGTCAGTGTAAATTTGGCTGCTTCCCGGCATTTCGCAAAAGCAGCGATCTGTACCTGGTTGATCTCACCAAACCCAAAATCGACGGCAAATACCAGGCTCGCAAATTGGATATAAACAGCGATGAAAGTGACGCATACCATAGTTTTTCTGCTAACAGCCGATGGATAGTTTTCAGCAGCAAAAGAGGCAAGGGGCCTTTCACTAGGCCATACATCTGCCACATTGACCAGCAGGGAGCCGCGGCAAAGCCTTTTGTCCTGCCTCAAAAAGATCCTGCGTTTCTGGACAACTGTCTGGATACATATACTGTGCCTGAGTTAGCTGTCGAACCTGTTAAAATCAAAGCAAACGCTCTTGCTAAAGTTATTCGAAGTTCACAAAGTCTTAACGTGGACATTCCGGTTTCGATGGCAAGTCCGAAAGCAACTGGCGATAAAAAAGAATATTTGCAGGTGCAGGAATAAAAACCGGACAGTTTGTGTTATACTGATCCTAATTGAATTTTACCGTTTATCCGCGGGTAAATAACTTAAAAATAACCAGTTAAGGCTTTATTCGCGGACATTTACTACCCTTAAGGGTATATATAATATTTTATTAAAGCCGATTAATTTTTTAATTTCACTTACACCAGATCAACAGGTTCTGTTCTATCGACCCTTCTTTTGCCTTTGCCGCCTGATACTATTGCCACAGCCGCATTTTCCAGCTGCAACAGCCAAACGATATCTTCATAACTATACCCTTTAAATACTCAAAAAACCCCCATTTGTTCATAAATTGGTTCAACAATTCTTATTTTTATATTTTTGTCGCAAAAAGATAGATATTCGCCGCGAAAACTCCCTTTGCATCCTTCTTTTTTATTCGTATCTTTAAACTTTTCCAGGGCAAAACCAAAGCTGAAACACTAA
>CAYZEH010000237.1:0-4137 GCA_964477135.1 uncultured Pirellulales bacterium
AAGATAAGAAGTTATAGATTTATTCGCGGAAATTTATTACCATGAATGGTATTATAGCAGAATTAAACGTGATACAGGAATAAAAAATATCAGAGGTATCCATGACAGATAAAATAGCAAAACAGGCCACAGCAGATAAATTACCATGGTGGCATTTGCACAAACGTTTGTATAACTGGGTGGTTCACTGGGCAGATACTAAGTATGGCGTGCTTGCATTAATTATTCTTGCGATAACTGAGCCTATATGTGTCCCTGTTCCCGCTGATGTTCTTGTCTTAGGCCTGTCGCTCGGCAAACCCAAACGGGCACTTCGTTATGGTTTGTTGTGTTCGGTGTTTTCTGTGTTAGGAGGTACAATTGCTTTTAGCCTTGGTCTTGCGATAGGCGGGGAAAACGTCATTGCGTTTTTAGAACAGATAAGTTTTGGACCTTTCCAAATTGCTGATAAAGCCCAGCGTGCGCTTGAACTTTACAGGCAATACGATTTCTGGGCGATAGCGATCTCTGCTTTGACACCGGTGCCTTATATGCTGTTTAGCTGGCTTGGTGGGATGGCCGATGTTTCGCTGGTAAAATTTGTTGCGATAAGTATTGTTTTCAGGACTATACGGTTTGGCAGTGAAGGGTTATTGTTCTACCTGCTTGGCGAAAAAGCCCGCAATCTTATAGAAAAATATTTCAATATCGCTACTGTAGTGGTAATTCTATTACTTGCGATTGTCGTTTTCACAATAAAAAAATTAGGCCATGCATTCGGCGGGTAAATTCCTTTTTTAATTTTTGGTGTGATGATGTTGAATGAAAGTCAGAGAAATATTCTATTGAAAACAGCACGTGATACGGTTGAAGTTGTTATTTCAGGTCGAACCGGGAAAGTTATTGATACTGACGATGTAGATCTAAACTCTCATTGCGGCTGCTTTGTTACGTTGAAAAATCATGGTGATCTGAGAGGCTGTATCGGTCAGTTTACTTCGGATAAGCCATTGATAGAACTTATTGCGGACATGGCAAAAGCTTCCTGCAGCCAGGATAGCCGGTTTTTTTCTAACCCGATAACCGCAGATGAACTTGAACAGCTTGATATCGAAATATCTGCTCTTTCGCCTTTGAAAAAAACAGAAGACCCGTTAAGCCTTCGTCTTGGCATTGATGGTATTTATATAAAGAAAGGACTTGCCGGCGGTTGTTTTCTGCCACAGGTTGCAACCGAAACAGGCTGGAGCAAGGAAGAATTTCTTTCATATTGCTGCGCCCACAAGGCTGGTCTTAGCAGCGACGCATGGAAAGACGAAGATACTGAGATTTATCTTTTCAGTGCGGAGATATTTGGAGCAGATTTTAAGGAAATTTCCTGATAATTCTGATTTTCCATTCTGAGAAGGGCATTTGAAAAATGATTAGCAGCAGAGAGCGTTTAATTAAAACATTCGAATTTGATAACCCAGACAAACTGGCGGTTTATTATCATCCCAGTCCGGCAGGGCTTTACGTTCATGGACAGAAACTGCTTGATCTTTTTAACGAATATCCGCCTGATAATCATATAGTTTTTAATGAAATCCCCAAGCCGCCCGCTGATGCATTTGACGAAGATGGTAGTTACCATGAATTTAAGACAGATCAATGGCAGGTTAAGTGGGAATACAGAGTTTTTGGTATTGCGGGACATCCGTGTGGGTTTCCGTTTGAAGATTTTTCGGCCTTGGACAGTTATCAATTCCCGACTTTGCCCGAAATTGATAAAGATCAGATTGCTGAACTCAAGAAAGATTACATGATATGGGCACCGACATGGATATCTATATTTGAAATATTGCATAGCTTAAGGCCTTTCGAAGCGGTTTTGATAGATATTTATACTAAAGATAAAAATATAATAAAACTCATTGATAAAATAGTAGAGTGGAACAGGGAGTTGATAAAAAAATGTTTAGAAGCAGATTGTGATATATTTTCGTTTGGGGATGATTGGGCAACTCAGAATTCACTGTTTTTTTCACCTGAGATATTTAGAGAGCTTTTCAAGAGGCGCATTGCTGATTTGATCAGGCCGATAAAAGACGCAGACAAAAAAGTTTTATATCATTGTTGTGGTGCCGCAGAGCCTTTGTTCGACGATTTTGTTGACCTGGGGATCGATTGTTACTGGCATCAGATGGGGCTTTATGATGATGAATCTTTTGCGAAAAAAGCAGCGGATGCCGGCGTAGTTCTTTATTTGCATCTCGACAGGCAAAACCTTATTCCCAAAGGCACTCCAGCGGAAATTGAGCAGGCGGTTAAAAAGTATGCTGATATCCATAAAAAACTTGGCGGTGGTGCGATATTTTATGTAGAAATAGAAAATGATGCTCCTTTTGAAAATGTAGAGGCTTTGGTAAAATCAATTGACCGGTATCGTTGAAACTATGATTAGCCGATTAGGAATTATAATGAAAAAAAATGTTTTATTGTTAGCGTTATTTATGATTATTGTTTGCGGATGTGAACCTAAGCAGCCGGGTCCTGTTGGCGGCAACGGGACAATAAGTAAGTCATCTCAGATCGAAAAGTATCTAAATGATAAAAACATACCGGCCATGAAATCTGTGCAGCAGTGGGAAAACCAGTATAGCCCAGGTCTGAAAATATCAACGAAGCATTATGATATTTTTACTACTCTTTTAGATCCTTTGATCCTGACTCAGGTGCCTGGTTTTATGGAGGCATGTTACCAGGGTTATCAAAGTCAGCTGCCTGAGCCTATAGATACCCAAACAAAATTTACTATGTATCTTTTTGCAACTCGCAGGCAATGGGAGGACTTTACAAAAACATTTACACCTGCGCAAGCTGAGATGTATTCTAAGATAAGATCCGGTGCATATTACCTCAACGGAAGCTGCGTGACATATAACATAGGAAGGGACAAGACTTTTATGGTTTTGGCTCATGAAGGCTGGCATCAGTTCAACAGCAGACATTTCAAATACCGTCTTCCAAGCTGGTTGGATGAGGGCATAGCAATGCAGTTCGAGTCGTTTAAAGAAAAGGCAGGGACATTTTATTTTGAGCCGGAAAGAAATATTCAAAGGCTTGCCGGGCTCAGGAAAACCCTTGCGGAAAAAAAGGCAATACCGCTTGAAATACTTATCTCTATTAATCCCGGAGAGGTGATTATGGCGAATAGTGATTCGGCTGTAATCGCTTTTTATAGCCAGACTTATGCACTGGTGAGGTTTCTCCGTGAAGAAGGTTACGGCAAAAGATTGGCCAATTATAAGAGTATGCTTTTCGATGGGTTAAGAGGCAATTGGCCTTTAAAAGGCAAGGCGAAACAAGTAGCTTCTGACAGGAACATTAATATCACTGTCGGTTGGAACCGTCTGATAGGAAGATATCTTTTTGAGCATTATATCGGCGACGATTTTGAAAATTTACAACAGGAATACACTTACTTTTGCAGAAAGATAGTCTATCACGTCCGTTTGAGATAAGGCTTGATCATGAGCAAACACCAGCAGAGCAGTTTCATATTGGCGTCAGCTTCACCAAGGAGAAAAAACCTTCTCCGTGAAGCCGGTTATAATTTTGAAATTATCGTTTCAGATGTTGACGAATCTTCCCTTGAAGATGCCGATATAAGCCCAGCCGAATTCGCAGCTAATCTTGCTTTTGCCAAGGCTTTGGATGTAGCGAAGAAAAACCCCGACAAGCTTGTCCTCGGCGCCGACACTGTTGTTGATTTTGAAGGTGAGATAATCGGCAAAGCTGATGATGCTGAACATGCCGAAGAAATTACCAGGAAACTTTTTTCGAAGCCTCATAAAGTTATAACAGCAGTAGCCCTGATCAGGCTTTGTGATAATGTGAAAATAATCGATTACGATACCACTGTAGTTTACCCTATGCAGATGACAGATGAGCAGATAGCTGAGCATATCGCGGGCAATTCATGGCAGGGCAAAGCCGGTGCTTATGCAATTCAGGAAACCGGAGATAAGTTCGTCGAAAAGCTTGACGGCAGCTTAACCAATGTGATGGGGCTGCCTATGGAAATGGTTAACGCCCTTTTGTCTGATCTTATATGTCACTAAGGTAACAAAGACAATTACACTCTGTGATTTGGATTTAATACCATTCATGGTAATA
>CAYZEH010000238.1:0-4126 GCA_964477135.1 uncultured Pirellulales bacterium
ACTGATCTCAATTGAATTTTACCGTTTATCCGCGGGTAAATAACTTAAAAATAACCAATTACGGCTTCTTTCGCGGACATTTACCACCCTTAAGGGTATTATACAAGCCCCTGAGCAAGCATTGCATTTGCAACTTTAATAAAGCCTGCGATATTCGCACCAGCGACAAAGTCACCTGCACAGCCGTATTCTTCAGCAGCTGAACTGATATTATTGTAAATTGTAACCATGATATTCTTAAGCTCCGCATCAGCTTTTTCAAATGTCCAGGATAGCCTCTGGCTGTTCTGTGCCATTTCCAGACCGGATACCGCAACACCACCTGCGTTTGCAGCTTTACCAGGAATGAAGATAACTCCAGCCTTCTGGAAGACTTCAACACCTTCCGGCGTGGTAGGCATATTTGCACCCTCACCAGCAGCGATACAGCCGTTAGAAACCAGGGTCTTTGCTGATTCTCCATCGAGCTCATTTTGTGTAGCACAAGGAAGAGCAACATCACATTTAACGGTCCAGACGCCTGTGCATCCATCTGAGTAAGTAGCATTTTTATGTGTTGCTGCGTATTCTTTAATACGTTTTCTCCCAACAAGCTTGATCTGCTTAACCGCATCCAGGTCGATACCGTCCGGGTCATGTATAAAGCCGTTAGAATCGCTCATTGTGACAACCTTACCACCAAGCTGATTAACCTTTTCACATGCGAAGATAGCAACATTACCAGAACCGGAAATCGCGACATTAAGACCCTTAAAGCTCTTACCAGCAGCCTTGAGTGCCTCATCCATGATATAAACCAGACCATATCCGGTTGCTTCGGTACGAACCAACGAACCGCCCCATTCCAGACCTTTACCAGTTAAAACGCCGGTAAACTCATTACGGATACGTTTATACTGACCGAACATATAACCAATTTCCCTGCCACCCACGCCGATATCGCCAGCAGGAACATCAGTATCAGGGCCGATGTGTCTGCAAAGCTCTGTCATAAAGCTCTGGCAGAAACGCATAACCTCATTATCGCTTTTACCCTTAGGATTAAAGTCACAACCGCCTTTACCGCCGCCCATCATCAGACCGGTAAGCGAATTTTTGAGAACCTGCTCAAAACCGAGGAACTTAACAATTCCAAGATAAACACTTGGATGAAAACGCAGACCGCCCTTATAGGGCCCCAGAGCTGAGTTAAATTCAACTCTCATACCACGGTTTACCTGGTAATTACCAGCATCATCCTGCCATGGAACTCTGAATATGATCTGTCTTTCAGGCTCTACAAATCTTTCGAGAATTTTTGCCTCAACATACTGAGGATTTTTTTCAAGTACTGCCCCGAGCGTATCAAGAACTTCTTTAACTGCCTGATGAAATTCTACTTCACCCGGGTTTCGTCTTAAAACTTGCTCATAAACAGACTGAATTACGCTATTAGCTGACATTGGAGCCACCTCCATAAAATAAAATTCACATAAAATTCACATAAAATTCACATTTTTAATCATAATTGCCTTTGAACTTAACACTAAATATAATATTATCAATGTTTATAGAAAGATGCAAGATATTAATAGTAATAAAGCCTATTAGGAAAACTGATAATGCATGTTGAAACATTTAGAGTTTTTTGTGACTTGGCGGAACTGAAGAGTTTTTCAAAAACCGCTGAAAAACATTTATTAAGTCAGTCGGCAATATCTCAGCAGCTTGCTCAGATAGAACTTGCTTACAAATGTCAGCTGATAAACCGTAAGAAAAGACCAATAGAGCTGACAAAAGAAGGTCAGCTGTTTTATGTGACGTCCAGAGAGATTCTCGACAGGTATGAGCAGTTTAAAAGCGAGCTAAACGCGATAAAGTCATTAACAAGTGCGAAAATCAATATTGCAGCGATTTTCAGTGTTGGTATGCATATTTTGCCGAACTATGTTAAAGAGTTTATGGTCAAATACCCGCAAGTCAATGTTCATGTCGAGTATATGGAGGCGAACAAGATATATATGCAGGTGCTTTCAGGTGATATTGATATCGGTTTGGTGGCTATTCCTAAAAGAGACAGGAAATGCGAAGTCTATGAGTTTGTAAATGAGCCTCTTGTTTTGGTTTGCAGTCCAAGACATTTGCTGGCGAGTGAGACTGAAATTGATATTCATAAAGTGCAATTTGAGAAATTTATATGTTTCGATTGTAATGTACCTACCAGAGGATGGATCGATAATATTCTCAGCAGTTACAATGTGTTAGTTAATCCGACGATGGAATTTGATAATACAGAAACCATAAAAAGGGCGGTAGAGATTAATTCCGGAGTAACTATCCTGCCTGCAAGTACAGTAGTACAGGAAGTTTCAAGCGGATCTTTAAAAGCAATACCTTTTAGTAATCAAAATTTTGTTAGACCAACAGGGATTATTGTTCGTAAGAATAAACTGTATAGTCAAGCTTGTAAGTATTTTGTTGAACTGCTCAGAAGTAAAAAAACAATAAAAAGGGCGAAGGGTATATGGCGGTAAAGGCAGTGATATTTGATCTGGATGGGACGATTACAGAGCCTTTCTTTGATTTTGACAGTATCAGGCAGGAGATGGGGCTTGACAGGAGTGCCGGTCCGATATGGGAGATAATGCGGCAGGCGACAGATACTGAAAGGGCTCGGTTGAATAAAATACTTCAGTATCATGAACAACGGGCAGTAGATAATTCATCGCTTCAGCCTGGTGCAAAAGAGACTATTGAGTGGATTCGCAGCCAGGGTTTGGGTGTTGCTGTACTTACCCGAAATACAAAAGATAACGCTGTTGAAGTGGCTCGCAGGCATAATATTGAATTTGATATTTTTGTTGGCAGAGAAGACGGCCCGGTAAAGCCTGACGCGTTTGGTGTGGAATTTATTTGCAAAAAGTTTGAAGTAGCTCCCAGCGAGGCTATTATGGTGGGAGATTATCTTTTTGACCTTCTCTGTGCCAAAGCAGCCGGGGCAAAGTCGGTTCTTCTTGTGAATAATGAAAAGGCAAGAGAATTTGCCGAACATGCCGACTATATGATTGAAAAGATAAGTCTGTTAGTGAATATTATTAAAAATGAAAACTCGTAATATGAATTTTAAAAAATTTCTGAATACTGTTATGGTTGTATTGTTGTTTTTAAGTGTTGGCTTTTCCGCTGCGCATTGCAAAGATAAAACCAGTCCCTGTGAAAAAGAAAATGACAGGATCGATGAGATATTAGAGAGGCTTACTGCTGAGACAGCTGAGCGTGAGTTTTTCCAGGCCAGGATCGAATATCTTGTCAGTCAGCCTTTGTTTGAGTCTGAAACCTTGCGGAAGGGGCAGATATACTATGTAAAACAAAAAGACTTTTCCGCACTTCGAATAGATTTTAAAACTGTCAAGCAGGATGATGAAAAAGAGCGTAAAGAGCTTGAGCAGTATGTTTTTGATGGTGTTTGGCTGATAAGGATAGACCATCAGATGAAGTCTGTTAAGAAAAGACAGTTTGCCGATGCTAATTCGCCGCAGGAGCCGTTTGCCCTTGCCAGCAGGGATTTTCCAATTGTCGGCTTTACGCGAACGGATGACCTTAAAAAGGATTTTGATCTTACGCTGGTTAAAGAGGATGAGAAACAGATACACCTCAATTTGAAGGTCAAAAAGGGGTCGTACTACGGCGATGACTATACTGTTATTGACTTCTGGATAGATAAGAAGCTGTACGTGCCGACAAGAATAACAGCGGTTTCAACTGAAGAGGATGTATTCCAGATCGATATCATAAAACCAAAGATCAATCGTAAGATCGATAAAAAGGTATTTGAAATTAAATATCCGGCAGATTTTAATGTCGATAAAGTAATCAGGCTGGAAGATTGATCGAATTGGCGGGCGTGGCGGGCAATTTTGAGGTGAAAATTTCATTAAATTGACCAGATTTGTGGCGGATTTGCGGGGATTTTTTACGTATTTGCGTAAAATGGATGTTGAAAAATTTAGTGGTGAGGGTTTAAGCAAGTCATTTTGGCAGTTTTTTTGGTGTTTTGGGGTGGATTTGGCAGAAACGGTTTTCAAAAATTTGCCTTTTTTCACCTTTTTTCCGATTTTTTCTGCTTTTTTACCCTTTTTTCCAAAAA
>CAYZEH010000239.1:0-4081 GCA_964477135.1 uncultured Pirellulales bacterium
AATAGAAAATAGATCTAATTTCCTGTAGAAATATGCATGTTTCACGTGAAACAGTGGTAAAACAGCGAATTCCTTTACTTTTTATGTTATTTATTTCGGTTTTTTATTATTTTTTGAGGTTTTTCGAGTTTTTTTGAGTCTGTCTTTTCTGTTTTATTTGTGTTTGTTTGCTGGTTATCTTACATATTCATTTATCTATATTGCAAAAGAGATGGCACTTGTATGATGTCAGCAGGATGCCGACGCTACATGCCCCCCTGCCCTGCTGATGGACACCATAGTTTTAATGTTTTGATCAGGAGAAGAATATTTTGTTATATTTTATGGATTTTATTCCACATTCTGTTGGTTGTGCGGTTATTGTTATTGTGTGAGCAAAGTTTGACTGAATATTGATCAATTTCAGGTGGTTATGAGCGATTTTAAGCGTAAACAGCAGTTTGACATACTAATTAGCCGTTATTCTTCCTTTCTTGAAGGTGTTTTGTGGAAGCTGACGGGTGATCGGGAACTGTTCGCCGATTCGATGCAGAACGCCCTGCTGGCTATCTGGCGTAATGTAGAGACGATTTCGAATAAGGGAAATAATAGGTATATTTATAGGGTTGCGCAGAGTGCGGCGAGTAAGGCGTGGAAGCATAGGCCTATAGCAACCGGCGAAACAGTGCTGAAAACAGTAGTTTGCAGTGAAAATGATGATATTTTTATGGCACATTCTGACGAAATAGCCCGCCTTCGGAGTGAGATTACGGCACTTGGTGATAAGCAATGCCAAGCGATTATGATGAGATACCTTGAACAGATGGACTATGTTGATATTGCGGATGTTATAGGGTGTTCGGTAGCTACGGCTCGTTCGCATGTTTCTAAGGGACTTGCTTTGCTTCGGGAGCGATTGAACCACTAATTAACACTAATAGACACTAATAAAAAGAATTAATCCGCGGATTACGCAGATTACACGGATTTAAAAACAAAAGATGGTTAAAAGCAAAAGCTAAAAGCAGTTTAACCATTTATCCAGGATTTATAATCATTTTTTTATCCTGTCGAAAAAGAGAGCTAAGAATGATTAACAGGAAAAAAGTGTGAACGGTTACGAATGGTTTTGGTGTTTTGTTTGGTTTTGTTTACAACTTTTTTGAGGTTTGTTTTGAGTTGTGTAATTAGCCCGGCGCTGGCGCTTAGGGCTGCTGTTTGTTTTCGCTATGAGGTTTTATTATGAGTAAAAATAACGATATTGAAAAGATGCTTGGTAGTATTGGTAAGAAGGAAGTTCCTTCTGAGATTCGTGATCTTAGTAGTGGTATGATTTATGATTTCAGCAGGGCGATTGAGGTTGCCGAAAACAGTCAGTCCGATAAGAGAAGGTTTACTAATTGGCTTGGCGGGTTTTGTTATCGTTTTGCTGCTGGGGCGGCGTTTGCTCTTATTGTTATCGCGGCTTATTTTGTTATGACCAGGACTTCCAGTATTGCGTGGGCCGATGTTGTTGCGGCTGTGGGGAAAGTTGATCAGATGCGGGCGAAGGTTATTGTTGAGGATCCTCGCAGCAGTGATGAAAAGATCTTTACTATTGAAATGTTTTATAAGGCGCCTGATAAATGTCGTGCGCACGGCAGGGGGTTTGTACAGTTTATTAACGGATCAAATAGTCGTATTTTCAGTGTTGAAAAGAGGGCGCTGCTTGATGAGGATAAGAATGGACCGGCTTTAATTCCGCCGGGGTTTATGAGTATGCTGCAAGAGAAGGGTTTACTTAACTCTATGCTTGAGATTATTTTCCGGAGTAAAGTTCCTGAGGCTGAGCCTGTTATTAGTACTACGGCGCTTGCGGGCGATGGGGTTGAGGTTTTTGATTATGCTAATAACGCAAATGAGATGTGGGCGAGGGTTTGGGTTTTGAAGGAGTCACGGTTGCCTATGAGGTTGAAGATGTTTTATCCAGGCAGGGACGAGACTAATCTTGTGATCTTTGATTATACTGACGGCCAAGGTGATGAGTTTTTTGATGTAGATAAATTTATGGATCAGGCGAAGAGTACCAGGAAAGGGCAGTCGCACAGGTTTTATAATATTGGTAAGTCGGTTGTGACGGCTGATCCGAGAAAGCCGGAAAACGTTAAGCCTGTTAATCCTGTTCAGATTCATAAGCTTGAGGGAATTAAGGCGCCGGAGTTTAAATCGCTTACACATTATACTAATGGTATTATTGTTATCAGGGCTATTGATCCGGGGAATCGTGATAAGAACGGGTATGGCGTTGATGGGGAGTATCGCGAGGAGATTAGAGATAATTGGGGAAATATTTACCTCAGGTATCATTCAACACCCGGCAGTTATAAGGGCATGAAAATGGAGATGTGTTATTTTCCCGTTGAGCCATATAAAAAGGGTGATGGTGAGCATAAGATCAGGCTGACATATACTGTTCTCGATTATAAATATAATCTCGGCTATGATAGAATACTCAGTGACGAGGAGGTAGTAGTCGGTGAACCGTTGGAAGAGTTTCCGAAGTTCCTGCTTAAACACTCCGCTCACAAAGATATTCAAAGAAGACTGGCATACATGAATTTTATGACCATGGGCGGGGTGGGTATGCTGGAACAGTGGGATTATGTTAATGCTGCTTTGGAAGAAACCAAAGACTCGGAGTCTATGGTGAAATACAAGATGCGGCTAGTTAGAGAATTTGAGGGAGATGATGCGTATTTCAGATTTTTTGAAAATAATCTTCTTGGCAATTACTATAAACACGGGTTTGGGAATTTAATGCACAAGGGTTGTCTTGCCGGATACCTGCATTATCTTTATACCAACGACAGGGCGGATGAGTATGAAAAACACGCAAAAGTTTTGTATAAGAAAATGAAAGATTTCATAAAGGACAAGAATACAAGCAGGTATAGACGCAACAGAATTACGAATCATGAGTTGAGGCTTAGACAGGTTCTGGAAATTCCGACTGTCGAGAAGAAACTTAAAAGGGCAGCAACTCCGAAAATACTAAGGAAGAAACTCAGCAGTGACGGTAAACTATTGATAAGTTTTGATTTTCCAACTGATAAGAACGGGGTTCAGGATCGGAGTAAATTTACTGGTGGAATCAAAGTTGCCAAAACCGGTGAATATGCGGAACAGACAATGGGTAATGTTTATCGGTTTGATGTTTCAGGAAACAGTTTGACATTGTTGTTTGACGCTGCGATTGAAGGTTTTCTTACAGATCGAAAGGGGGGGAGGCATCCTAAGCTTACTATAGCCAAGGCGGTCAAGATCGATCTTCCAAAAGCGTCTGATAAAACCGCAGACGAGTTGATCAAAGAGTTTCCTGCCTGGAAAAAGGAGCTTGAGCGCAGGGCAGAGATGAATGATTGGGGACGTGCGGTCTCGGATGCGAATAGATTACGACATGATGGTAAGCAAAAACAAGCTTATGATATGTTCGCTAAGTCAGTTGGGTTGAGAATATATGATCCGGAAGAGTTTCCGAATTACGGCAAAGTTGAAAATCAGATCATTCAGCAGGAGGTGTGGTTTAAGTTACAGATGGCCGAGTGTTCGATCGAACTGGGCGAGATTGATAATGCACTTGTAGTTGTCAATGAATGCTATGAGAATTTTTTATCGATGACAGAAAAGCCTGTAAAGGGGCTTGGCGGGTACGCTTGTCATGATGATGTTTTTAAGGTTCGCGTCAAGGCAGCTGAATGGTTGATTGATAATGATAAACTTGAGAGGGCCGAATTGCTGCTGAACGAAATTGTAAAAAGCAGACCCGATTTCAGAATGGTTAGCAATTTGGCGACAGTTGAAAAAACTCCCTTTGGTTATAGAGGCGAGCATAAGCGTGTCAGGTTTTATTTTCATTGGAAGGTTTATGATAAGGCTGTTTGGAAGTTGCGGCGGGCGAGGGAGGGGAATTAGATTCTTGAGTTTACAGCATGGGCACAGCCCATCCTACCGAATTGCGTTTTTTGAATATTCAATCCCGACGTGAAGCTCTCGATGTGAAATCGGGACAGGCTCTGACTTTACTTAGTATCCAACACGGAATAACCAATATTCAATTTTATGT
>CAYZEH010000240.1:0-953 GCA_964477135.1 uncultured Pirellulales bacterium
TTAATTTGTTTTCGGTATGTGCTATTATCTTAAATAGTCTGCTGTTGTGCTTCTGGAGTTTTTCGGCGGCCTTTAGACAGCTAAGAAGTTTTTGGTTGTCATATTTGGCGGCATATTGCTGGGCTTGGGCGGTCAAATCTCTTATATGTTTTTCGTTTTCGGCAACGGATCTATCTAATCGCTCTAATCTTGTATCGATACCGATAAGCTGATTATAGCTTGCGGCCATATCGGCGGCGGCTTTTTTCTTGTCTGAGACTGGCAGTTTGGAGAATACATATTTTGTTTCGGCCAGTCTTGCTATATGGCCGTTGCGGATTTGGTAGGCCTTGGCGCGAAGCTGTGCCATTCTTTCAGTTAAGTACCCCTCGGCAGGCAGCATTCGTTTTAGCTGTACTATAATGTTACCGGCTTTTTCCGGATGTTCGTTCAAATTTACCGATTGCCTGCGGAGCTTTCGCGTGGCCTTTGTGAGATTATCGGATAAATGACGATCCCTGAACAAATTTGCCATGGTTTTCCGTGACTGCGGAATATCGACAGATCGTTGCGACAGATGAAAGCTGCTTGTGCTGTTGGTGTGCGATAAGAAGGCGATCAGGCCTATGATTAACACAACAACGGTAACTGTCTGGATGATATCTGAATCTATCGGGATATTCAGCTTTAGAATCTTTGCAATCAGGATGCACGCTCCGACTGTTATACCTACACCTGCCCAGGAGCCGCCAATTTGCTTGATACTGCTGTACATAATAAATGACAGAACAAGTATCGCAAAGCCGATAGCGATGGGGCCTAAGTTTTTGATGGATAGATTGTTTGTCTTTTCCCACCATACCAGGCCGATTGATAGAGCAAAACCTATCGATACCGACATTGCAATAGCCGAGCGTTGATGATCGAATCGCTTGGCCAATACCGCAAAAGTTAACGATGTAAAGAGTGCAAAA
>CAYZEH010000240.1:963-3942 GCA_964477135.1 uncultured Pirellulales bacterium
AAGACAAAATCCGGTATCAAAGATTCCAGTAATTCATACAGATTTAACTGGCCAAATATGTTTTCGAGTCTCATGCGGGACATTTCAGGAAGCCAAGTATAAAAACTTTTTGTTTTTTTCGGCAAGCCCAGCAATTTTTGAGCTGGTCTTGCCTGTTATTTGAAGCGGCTCGGAGACAGATAAAGTGGCAAATGATATCGAAAAAAGACAAATGATCGTAACATTGTTTGCAGCGGACTTCGAGCGTTCCATCGGCAGGAAACCTAAAGATCAAGCTGAGTTTGATTCCTGGGTCAAAAAAGCAAACATTGCACTGTTTAACGGCTGTCTTAACTGGGATAGGTTATATGAATGTGCAGCATTCGGTTTTTTGTGTAATAAAAACGCAGGTGATAAAAAATGAGCGACAACTATGAGCATAAGATAGTTATTACTTTGAACGATGGTGATTTTATCGAGTCGATGGATAGAGAACCAGAAACTCAGAGCGAATTCAACACCTGGGCACAACTGGCAGAGAAGGGATTATTAAACGGTCATATCGACTGGGGCATTATTTACAAGTGTACAAAAGACGCCATGCCAACAGGTGATGAGCAATGAACCTCGTTGAGTTTGTTCGCAAAAATGATATCAAATGCGCCGCCGGCGCTGAATTCGACCACAGTCCTGACTTCTATAAGATGCAGCAGTTTGAGAAGACCTGCCATGCGATTGGTTCTGTTCCATTCCTGGAGCCGGAGACTTATATCATAAAGGAATTCGATATACATCTTACAGGCTTTATCAAAGAGAAATGGAATAAAGCAGAGAAGAAGACAAAACGTCA
The DNA here is from genome assembly GCA_964477135.1 of uncultured Pirellulales bacterium. Taxonomy (GTDB): domain Bacteria; phylum Planctomycetota; class Phycisphaerae; order Sedimentisphaerales; family Anaerobacaceae; genus JAGLTN01. The sequence goes on from CAYZEH010000240.1 coordinate 1,793, forward strand.
GTTTTTTGTCAACCGCTCATTTATGTATCCGGATATGCCAAATGAATTTGAGACAATCGAAGACTCATGTCCTGTCGGCATGACAATAGACGAGGCGATAGAGTCGCTTGAGGTAGAGAAACAGCGGTTTGAATTTTTCAAAAAATATGATCTGGTAGATTTTGCGGGCAGATATCTGCTCAACCGTGATTTGAAACGATGCCTTGTCGATGACGGACAAGTCATCGTTATCGATGAATAAAACAACTATGGTGATACAAATGGGTTATACACATTATTGGAAAAGGGTCGAAAAATTCGACAGAAAACAGTTTGAAAAGGTTGTGAGAGACTTCAAAAAAGTGGTGGAACACTTATCGGCCTTTGTGCCGTTAGCAGATGGTTTAGGTCGGGGGAAAGCGATGATAGATAATAACAGGATATGGTTCAACGGCCTGGAAAAGTGCGGCCACAGCGACAGGAACTTAGGGATTACCTGGCCAGATGACAAGGCCAAGGGTATCGCTTTTATAGTTGAGCGATACGAGGAAATCCCAACCAGGACATTGGTTACAATGTTATGTGGTCAGGAGCAAGAACTTGCATTAAATGATAGTGATGTTTCCGGGACATGGTTTGCGGGATTAAAACTGAAAAATAGAAGTTGTGGGGGCGACTGCTCACACGAGACGTTCAGTCTACCGCTTTTGATGGAAAAAGAGGATTGGCAAGAACCTATTGGCAAAGTCAGCCATTACGATGCTGCTGGAAAGCCTGTCTATAATGATCCCAAAGAAATCGGGCTTTACTTTAATTGCTGCAAGACCGCCTACAAACCTTATGATCTGGCGGTGATAATATGTCTGATAATAGCAAAACATCATTTAGCTAAGGACATCCATGTGGCAAGTGATGGCACGCTTGACCAATGGAAAGATGGGATGCTGATATGCCAAAAGATTTTGGGCTATGGCCTTGACTTTAGATTAAAAGATTGAGATGGGTGATAAAAATCGGAAAGATAGCTAACTTTATAGAAAAGACCTTTGACGACTACAGGGAAAATAAAATTACCCTGCAACGGCTGATCAGAAATTTATGCAGCTACGCCGACAGAAACATAATGTATGCTCATTTGTGGGACATATTTGAAGAACAGCTCGATAAGCAGTTTGACGAAGAAGGCAACATTATCCATTGACAACCATTGAAAAAGGCAAAAACTTTATAAACAAACGTCCCTTTTATGTCTCGTGAGGTGATACAAATGGGACGAGGAAGACCTCCTGTCTGTCCGGCGTGTGGCAGTCATCAAAGCCAGAAGAAAGGTGTCAGAAAAACTAAGACGATGGGTGTTAGAAGAATAAGACTTTGCAAGAACTGTGGCAGAAAGTTTACACCAAGGCACCAACAGCCTTTCAAACAGGAACCTATGTAAGAATGAATATAATCAAGCGTGCCTTTGAAATGCTGGAAACTGTGCAATGTTTTTTCGGTAAAGCCAGAGGATTTTATTATATGGTTGTTTTGCTTGGACATCGCTGCCCAAAATGCAACAATGCTTTGACAATGGCATCCGAGAGTGTCTGCAGGTGTAATTCATGCAAGTTTGAATTCGACCCGACAGTTGAATTTCAAAGATGCTCAAAATGCGGCGATATCCCCATACTTCGAGTGAGACGGTATTACTGCAAAGCTTGTGGCGGTGAAGTTAGGTCAAAGTTTGTTTTTGATACTCTACCATTCGAACGGGAGTATTTTAAGACCAAAATGGCTGAATCACGTCAGCGTAAAAGGGAGCAGACAGAACGTGTCCGAAAGATGCTGGCCGAGAGTAGATCTGATGATTTACCGTTGTCGATAGGTGATCTAAATGGCATGCCTGGCCTGGTAGAAGCTCTAAATGGTCTGACATCAGGTCTGGATACAGGGTTTACAGTTCAAACACACGACAAGTTCGATCTGGTACGCTATGAGAGGCACATAAAGACCCACATTCAGGACTTTGCGATAGACCTGCGACAGATACCTGCAATTATCGAAAATATCCGTAAAGACCTTATATGGCGGTTTATAGCTGTCGTATTCCTGGCTCATACCGGTATTGTCGATATCTGGCAGGAAGATAATGATATTATGGTAAAAAAACATGAAGCTGACGCAGAAAGACA
>CAYZEH010000241.1:0-3937 GCA_964477135.1 uncultured Pirellulales bacterium
GCTCTGCAAAATCCCATGATTGCCATTGCCGGAAGAATCTATCGCCTGGGAGGCTGACAAATCGTCAAATTTCCACCACCCGATAAGATTCGGATCTTCTGCTGCAATTGCTGTGAAATTGATAAGACACACCAATACCAGCAACGCCATCACCCTGTTTTTCATACACCAACCCCAGTATACCATTAAAAACACTGCAAAATACTCTGATAGTATAACAAATTTACCCCATAAAGTCAAGTTCCGATAAAGCTGTCGGGCTATAAGAATTGCTAATGACAAGGGGCATAGACCACTAACCCCCACGTTGACCACCTATAAACAACGGTTACGATGAAAAATATAGGTTTAAAATGCCGGTATAGCTGTTTATGTATCTCAAAATAGGTTTTAAATATTTTACAATTTCCCGGTTTCCAGGATTTGTGACGTATCTGTCGGCTTCAGCAGTACGACTGAGTCGAGGGATAATAATTCAGGGGCCGGCAGCCTGCCATCATATTTGAAAGTATCTTCGGGGTTATCTATCGCCCAGAGCCAGACGCTTATATTCGTTGATTTTCCGCTGAGCAAAGCATCGATATCAATTTTGCTCTTGCCTTTTTGTAAATCAACTATTACAAAAGTCCAGAATTCACGATACTCGAGGTGGGTTTCATGCCAGTAGTCGGAGTTTTTAATTTGAGCGGCAGCGGGTTGACCATTTATCTTTATATCAGTAATTGGAGTTGCCTTTTCGTCACCTTCAGAGAGGATAAGCAGTTTGGCTTTGGGCGATTTTACCAGGACATCGGCTTTTAATTTCAGTTGGTAGGCGTTGTTGTTTTCGAGCAGCAGTTTTGCATAATCATCGTTGGGGTCCGTTGGTTTCCCTTCGAATATTATTTTTTTGATCTGCTGATAATTAACCGATATTTGTAATTTTCCCCCAATGCAATTTTTTGCAAGAGGAATATTTTTCAGCTTGTTGTTTTTGGCGATTTTGAGAACAACGGTTTCGTATGGCGCCAAAGGAATAGCGAGACAATCGTTAAATCTGATATCTTTGGCGTAAAGTCTGACCTGGGGATAAAGGCTTACGACGGAAAGGTTTTTGATTTTTTTCGACAAGGTGGTATTTTTATCAAGGCTGATATAATAATGTCGGGGAACTATCCATGGGTTTCTCAGGAGGATAAGCCCTTCATCATTTTTCCAATGTGCGTAGCCATAAGGCTGACGAGGCATCTGTGCATCATTGCTGAATTTCGGCAGCAGGTTTGATTTCCACTCATCCGGGAGCAGGGGTTGGGTTTGCTGGAGTATATCGGAATTTTTGCGCGCCCATTTCAGGATGTCACCAAGTTGCGACCAGCGGAGGCTGTTCATGTATTTCGGGTTTATGTAGAGGGGCAGGAAACTGTGGCCTCTCATTATAGTTGTTAAGGCGTCGTTTAAGAAAGGCTCTTCGGTTTGATGAATTATGCCGAGGACTTCCTGAGCGGCAATGGGGATATTGAGCATCGCTGCGCCCTGAAGGTTGAAATAATCTCGTGCGGAGGTGTAGCTTTCGCGGTAGACTGGGCATGGAACCCGACCTTGCGGGGCATCTGTGCCGTAGGTTCCTATTACCGAGTTTACATAGAAGAGCCACCACGGACTTGGGTCCCAACCCATACAGGTTGTTTCGAACCAGATATCAGGAGCTTGTTTTCGGATGCCCTGGAAAACGGATATCATACCTTGTGCGATTTTTTCATAAGAGAGGTATTCGGGATAGTGGCCGTGGTTTTTATCATTACAAATTAAGCTAATGCCGTCAAACTTGATATGACGGACGCCGAAACGTTTTACGATATCTGCGATGTTGTTTGTAAATGCGGCCTGGTAATTTTTGCCGGCGAGACAACAGCGGAGATAATCTCTGCCTTTATGATGAACATGGGTGACTTCATAGCCGTTATCTTCAGCCCATTTGTTGTCGAGGCCGCCGTTGTAGTGGCTTGAGGGTGAGACCCAGAGACCGAGATTTGTTTTCATCTGTGCGGAGACTTTCCGGATATTATTAAACTCATCGGGAAATCTTTCTTTGCTGATTTGCCAGATACTTTTTCTTTGAGACCAGCCCATATCGAGACAGAAGGTGTCGAAAGAGACGCCGGTGCGGTCGTAGAGTTGAGTTTTAAAGGTATTCATAAGGTCAAGGATGTCTTTTTCAGTGAATGGTGATGGTGCTGTCCACCAGCTGTTATAATTAAAATGAAGTTTGTGCGGCAGAGGTCTGTGTGCATTTATGTATTGTTTGAATTTTTGTTTCTGTTTGCCCGGTTCGGTTATGCCGAAGATAGCTTTTTTGGATTCATACCAGATGCCAGGCTCCAGGTCAATGCCGGGATTATGGCTGATGGTTAGAATATCGTTTTTAATACTGTTGTTTGCAACGGGAAACTCCAGTCCAATGAAAAACCCATCTGTAAAAGCAGGATAGCTCTGGAGCCAGCCTTGGTGCATCTCGATGATCCGGTCGGCTGTATTTATTTTTTCGAGGATTATTTGTTTTAACAGGATAGTTTCAGGGGCGGCTGTGATGCGGAATTTCGCCCATTTTCTTAGCAGCGATTCTGATTTGCTGAACTGCAGCAGAAGTTTTACTTCGAGTGATATTTGATCCGAGACTTTTATGAGTGGGTAGGTTAGCTGTACGATTTGACCTGTACTTAACTGTCCTTCTATAGCGGTATGGCATATATTTTCAGAGGTTGCGTTTTTTTCGAAGATAAACTGCGGGGCTTTGGTGGAGATTTGCAGGGTTTGACCGCTATTGACGATCTCGATGGCATTGCTGTTTTGGTTAAACTCGAAGTGGGTTGCAAAGGCAGGTTGAAAGGAAATATAAATAATAAAGAAGCAAACCGCATGTTTGAAAGTGAAGTTCATTTGCTTTTCTCCTAAGAGTTCGATTTGTTAATAAAAATATCATAAAAAACCACTGGACAGCAATTTTAAGTATTTTAACAATGTTTCGATATTAAAATCCTGCTAAAGAATTAAATTTATTGCGGCAAATTATGGCTTTGGCTGGAAAAATAAAGCATAAAACGCCGATAACATAACTGATTATAGTCTGAATTCGTTAAATAGAGTATTTTATATATGGCCAGGACAAAAAAGGACAAGAGAAAGGTTAGCAAAAACAACCATCAAGGCAGCGGTTCGCCAGCTTTAAAAGATATAACTGAAGATCGCAGCCTGGAAAACAGAGAGATATCCGATGCCATCAGCAAGATAGTAAATTCTTCTGTTAATGAGCCTTTGACAAGCAGAGACAATGAAACCGGGATGGGAAAATGCAGCAGTGAAGCATTAGAGGAGCTGTTCGCGAAAGATATTATGCAAAGAGAGATTTGCTGGTGCAGCCTGGAGACGAGTGTTAAGCAGGCGATGGAAGAATTTGACCGGTATCAATGCAGCTATATCGCGGTTGGCGAAAATAATAATCTGCACGGTTTTTTGTCACGAAAAGATCTGCTGGAGGCGAAGAGTCCATATCTTAGACCTGAATTTGCTAAGTGGCGAAGGCCTATCGATTATGCTTCTTTGAAGATAAAGATCAAATGGCTGATAAAGAATAAGAGCTATGAGATTGTAAGCAGCGGCGATTGTCTTAAGAATATTATGCAAAAGATGCTCTGGACAAAGTCAAGATGCATGGCTGTGATCGATAAATTCGATAAGTTCGTTGGGATTATTACTGTGGATGATATATTTGACAATCTGCTGGCTTATAAGCAGAGAGTTTATGATGAACAAAGAACAGCAAACGTTAAAAAGGCTGCGAATAATAAAAGAATCGTTAAGGCTGTTGCAGAACTGGTGAAGTGATAAAATTCGGAAAATGATATGAGAAAAACTTCCTTAAGCGAGGTAAGGGGTCTTTGATTTTCTTATAAGTGTAAGT
>CAYZEH010000242.1:0-3921 GCA_964477135.1 uncultured Pirellulales bacterium
ACTACTCGGTTTTTAGATTGTGTTTATTTTGGTTGGGAATATAATTGTTTTTAGGTGTGCAGCAATTTAGGAAGCGGGTGTTTTTGATGTGACCATTTGTAATTGGAAAGGTAGCTATATGGTTGGTAAGGCTTTGACATCAAGGGAGTCTATGAAGGAAATTAGTTATTGGGTTTTGCCTTTGGTGTATGTTTTGGTGCCCGGCTGGTTTATGTTCAATGAGGGTTTTGGAGTTGGCTGGATGATCGTTTGTGTTTCCGGGTGGATAGTGCCGATTCTTTTAGGGAATTGGTTTATGATGTTTGGTTTTTTTCAAAGCTCTACTTCTAAAATTCTTTATAGCTGGCTGTTTGCTGTTGTGGGGATCGAATATTTATTGGCTGGCTTTTGTGCGTGTTTGTCGGTTATGCTTGGATGTGAGGATGTGGCTTTTGCAAGGATAGGGCGTGTGAGCGGGATGTTGAGTTTGCCGCTGGCGTTGCTTTTGCTTTATGTTTGTTTTAAGAAAAGAAAATGTGTTTGAAAAACTGAAATGGCTGAGTAAAAAAATTGGGGAAGAAATGACAGATTTAAGTGCTATTAAAATAATGAGAAAAACAGGTGGTGAAACATTTATTGGTTTTGATTGTACTAAACAGTTAACTCTTAAAGACTTCTGGCAATGGTCAGTTTCTGATTTAGTTAGCAATGCAACAAGAGGTATATTGGCTGAATATCTTGTTGCGGTTGCTCTTGGACTTAATGAGGGTGTTCGTAAAGAATGGGATGCATACGATTTGGAAACAGAATCAGGTGTAAAGATAGAAGTAAAATCTGCGGCATATATTCAATCCTGGTTTCAGCGAAAATTATCGCCAATTACTTTTCGCATTCCTCAAACTTTGGGATGGGATTATAAAACTAATCTTCTGGCTAAAGAGAAAAAGAGACAGGCTGATATTTATGTTTTTTGTCTGCTTCATCACGAAGATAAAAAAACAATTAATCCTATGGATATGTCTCAATGGACATTTTATGTTATTTCTAAAAAAGAGTTAGAGAAAGTGCATCCAGAAAGAAAAAGTGTAAGTCTGGGAGAATTAAAAAAACTTAGCCCTAAAGAAAGTGACTTTGGAAGTCTCAAAGAAACAATCAACTCTGTAGCAGCAGAGTAATAAATAGATATGTAAACGTTGTTTAGTAGAGGTAATTTTGAGCAAGTGTGTTGACCGCCGTGCGAGAGATAGATTCGGTGCTTTCGCAGGAATGACCCGCCTTTGCGTGAAGCTTCGGCGAGGCAAGCGGGGGGTGGTTTTTGTATTGAGTTTGTTTTGGTTGGGGATATAATTATTTTTGGATTTGCAGCTTTTGAAGAAGTTGGCAGTTTAGAGGTTTGGTTGGGAAGTTTTGTTTTGAGTTTGGCTGTGGTAATTCCGACTCCGATGAGCCTGTGCGGTGGGCCATTTGCTTCGCAGCTCTGCGTGTCTCATCGGAATTACTACTAGTTTTGCTAGATATATTAAGTTGATGGGGAATTACTATTTGGCCCTTTTATTTGTGTCTGAGCGATCAGAGTTGTTGTTTTGGAAATTATAAAAAATGTTATTAAGTGGGATATGGGAAATATGAAATTATATAAAGAAATAGAAATTCGTAAACAAGCAGATGAACCAACTTTAAAAATGCTTGATTTGTGGCGATCTTTAAGTAAGGAGAAAACAGGTGTTGCGGTAGAAGTGATGATTGGAAATCGAAGAGAACATAAGCAACTTAAAGATTTTGATGGAGAATTGTACACTGCTTCTCCGTTTGTCTACAATAATAAACCCTTCCTTGTGTTATACATGGATTCTTTATCCAATGTTAATCCTTTGATGATAACCCACGAAATAGGACATTGGGTCTTACATTTACAGGGGTTTTATGCATTAAAATATAGTCCAAATAATAATGGGAATATTGAAATACTGCTTAACTCAATGGCAGAGCATGTGCCTTTGTACGCACTTCAAAAATCTCTTGGTCATGAACCAGAAACAGAGATTGAAGCACGTACCTTGCATAACATTAAATTATTTGCAAAAAAAGTGAAATCTGAAAAAAATATAACCGCTAATGTTTTGATGTTAACCGACGATATAATAAATTGCTCAGATAGTAATCGAATAGCTTTGTTAAATGTTCTAAATAAGAATTACCCCAAGACTTCAAAATTGACAAAAAAGATAAAAGTATTAAGTTCTTCATTTAATCTTTTATCTGCTGACCAAAATCTATTATTTCGCGAAAAAGTGATTGAAGAATTGGATTTAGGTCGAGGTTGGTGTAAAGTGGACAATACAGAAGGATTAATATCATTGGTTAACAAAACCCAGAACAAAAAGGGGTCAGCATAAATTTTACTGGCTCTCAGATGAAATGACAAAAAAGAATGGATTCGGTGCCTTCGCAGGAATGATAGCGAGGGGGTGGTTGGAATGGCAAGGGGTATGGAGGGATGGTTTTTAATTGTGTTTGTTTTGGTTGGGGATATAATCATTTCGTTTGGTTTTTCGGTTTGGCATTGGTAATGTTGCATGGAAGGCTCTGGCGAGTATGGGTAGTGACATCAAATATAATATGAAATATATTTGGGTTATATCTCTTGTTGCGGCGATGGGGGGGTTGTTGTTTGGGTATGACTGGGTTGTTGTGGGGGGTGCGAAAGCGTTTTATGAGCCTTACTTTGGGCTGGTGAGTCCGGCGATGCAGGGGTGGGGGGTTAGTTCTGCTTTGGTTGGTTGTCTGGCGGGTGCGATTCTTAGCGGATTTTTGAGTGATCGGCTTGGACGTAAGCGGCTTTTGATTTCGGCGGGGCTTATGTTTACTGTTTCTGCGCTGGGGACGGGGCTTGCGCAGGATTTTATGTGGTTTAATGTTTTCCGGATACTTGGCGGGGTTGGTATCGGGCTGGCGTCGAATTTGTCTCCTATGTATATTGCGGAGGTTTCGCCTGCAAAGTTTCGGGGTAGGTTTGTTTCGGTTAATCAGCTTACGATCGTTATTGGTGTGTTGCTCTCGCAGGTGGTTAACTGGCTGATATCTTTGCATGATACGGGGTTGGCTGACAATGCTACGACGGAAATGATACTTGCGAGCTGGAATGGGCAGTATGGGTGGCGATGGATGTTTGCGGCTGAGGCAGTGCCGGCGGGATTGTTTTTTGTGTTGATGTTCTTTGTGCCGGAGAGTCCGCGGTGGCTTATTAAGAATGGGCAAAGCGGCGAGGCGGAGAGGATATTCGGGAGGATCGGCGGGCAGGATTACGCTAAGGCGGAAGTTGCTGATATTGGGAATACGATTTCGAGCGAGAAGATCGGGGCGGTTAATTTTAAGGATCTTCTGGAACGGAAAATGTTTAGGCTGTTAGTGATCGGTGTGATCTTGGCGGTCTATCAACAGTGGTGCGGGATCAATGTTATCTTCTATTATGCGAGCGATATTTTTAAAGCAGCTGGATATGATGTTAAGGGTGTTATGCTTAATATCGTTATCATGGGGGCTGTCAATCTTGTGTTTACGTTTGTTGCGATCGGGACGGTTGATAGGTTTGGGCGGAAAATTCTTGTGCTGGTCGGTTCTGCAGGGCTTGCGGTTAGCTATGCTTTGGTTGGATGGAGTTTTTATGCCGGCGTTGAAGGGGGCTGGGTTGTGTTTTTGACTGTGCTTGCGATTGCGTTTTATTCGTTTTCGCTGGCACCGGTTATGTGGGTGTTGCTGTCGGAGATATTTCCGAATCGTATTCGCGGGGCAGCGATGTCGATATCGGTATCGGCTTTGTGGATAGGGTGTTTTACGCTGAGCTATTTTTTCCCGATACTTAATAGTGCATTCGGGTCGGCTAAGACGTTCTGGCTTTATGGGTTGATATGTGTTGCAGGCTTTTTGTTTATTCTTTTTGTG
>CAYZEH010000243.1:0-3904 GCA_964477135.1 uncultured Pirellulales bacterium
ATCTCCTGCATGTCAACTTCGTCAAATAACATCGAACCGCCAATAATTTCACGGTCTTCATTGCAAACTTGACGAAAAGCAATTTTGGTGCAGGTGTTTTTTACAACTTGAGGCGCAACCGCGGAAGGAGTCTGGTCAAAAATGATAATTGCGACACCAAGCGACCTTAATTCTGCCAGCATACGGCAAATAAATTCTGATGCATAGGCCTTAGGATCAGCATTATTTTCACTAACGCCGGCATTTGTGTTAACACCAACAATATTGTGCGCCTCCTCTAACATCACCACCAGCCTTACACCATCTCCTGACCAAGATGTGGTCTTGACATATTCACGAATTAGTACCAGCATAAATAATGTAAACAGGCAACCTTGCTCAGCAGGCATGGCATCGAGTTCGACAACAGAATAGCTATTTACTAATTCATCTATAGTTGGAACATTATGGCTGCACTGAAAGGCAGTTCCTGTTCCACGTCGCGTCAGATCGCCAAGGCGTACATCAAAAAGTGCTCCAAAATTTGATTCGATTTCACTGCTATATCCTTTAGAAAACAGAACTGTCTTTAACGCTGCATGCACATCAGAAATTCTTGGAGGATTTCTCGGATTCGGGTAATTTTCATAAACTTTTTCCAAAGCCTCACCAAGCAAACCAAGCATAGAGCCTTCCATGGGCATCGCCGCCTTAAAACATGACAGCAGGTTCTCAATGTGTTCATTACACGAAATTCCTTCCGGAACTTGCAGCGGATTTATTCGCAACGGTGATACGCTATTTCCAGGTGTAAACAGTTTGAGCTTTTTTGCCAGTTTGCGAGCTGATTTAACAGAACTGTTTTTAAGGCATTTCAAGCGTCTGTATTCACTTTTCCCGGGCTCAAACAAAATAAGTGGTATACCGCGTTCGTATAACTGTCTAATTATATTAATACTGGCAATTGATTTGCCCGCACCCGGCACCCCCAAAATAGCACAGTGTTTTGGGAGATTGGACAGGGGTATGCCTCTTGAGATACTATTGGATTTTTTTCCTCCGCCATCAATACTCTGTTCGTCCTCGCCAAGAACAATCATATCCTCTGTACTCTCAATATCAGGGTCAGTATCCTTGCGAATACATCTTGGCGAGCCAAGCGATGAAGCTACGGGCAGTCGAAAAACACTGTGCAGTTCATCCACTGGAGCTACATTACCAAAAGCTGACAATCCTTTATAAAGGTTGCTCTTTCGGCCAGATAGAAGCTGCTTGAGTGCAGGAACAGTTAAAACTTTTAATTGGTCTTCATCCCTTGGTATTTTTTCAAAGAATTCATCGCCTTTAGCCGAGTCAAATAATTGATAGCTCCCCTCTGTAAATGCTGATTCAGCCACCACCGAAGCAAGTAATCTTGCCATTGCCTGCGTTTTGGCAACTGCGCGAATATTGAATTTCAGATGTCGCTGGTTTAGTGTTTCGTTGAATTTGCGGGATCTTCTCAAAAGATCATCGATCAAAGGTTCTTTCTGACGCAGAGGCTTGACTGCCATAGACCAATCCTGACCGTTACTTCGATAATCGGCGTTTATAAAACCATCATCCATATCCCATGTGCGGTTAACACTCTGGTATTTTGAGATACAACTAATGAACTGCGAAGACTCGAAAGCAATATCTACCGGCTCAATGCAAACTTCTATCATGGCAGGCCCGGAAAGCCGATCAAGCATACTATCCAGAGACATATAGTTGTTACTGCAATCAGGCTTGAAAGAATCTATCATATAGTAGAAGGGAAGTGCCTTGATATTGAAATCAGCCGTTACAGTTGGTTCATGAATACTCTGACGTCTGACAATATCACAAGCAGCGGTAAAATTGTCCAAAGCCAAAGGTATTTGTCCGTCACAAACCTGGAATTTGTAAAATCGTTTGAATGGGCCCTGGTCAAGTAATAAAGAAAGCACCTGATCAGCATCTTCATCATGGCTTTGTGCGGTAAGATATATCCTGAGCCGGCCTTGCTTGTCTTGTCCATTGATAACGGGATCATAGACAAACCGAATTGCTACCGAAACCGATCCGGGCTTGAATTCTGATAAAGTGCGAAGAAGATGTTCAGCATCAGCATTAATCGCACTTAACACATTTCCACCTGCCTTGAGTTGAGTCGCCGGAAGCCCTGGATCAGGAACTTCATTCAGTACATATGATCGTTTTATACAGTTCATTATCATTCTCCTTTTAAAGTGGTAATCATCTTCCAAGTCACAAAATTAGTGCTATAACTTCTTCACCATAAGAATCTTGTGTGTATAGTTGACATTATTGACACGTGCAGTTAGAATAGGCTTCAGTAATCGTAAATGCGCGTGTACAAAACAGTTATGCACATGAGTATTTTGTAAAACAGGCTGTCATTTTTGATTTGCTCTTGTGCCTCTGTAATACAAAAGTCTTAAGGCACCAAATTGTGACCAAAAAAATAAAAAAATGTGCCGTTAAATCCTTGGGCGGATAGTTTTGGCAAGAAAGATACTATATGGAAGAAACTTCTGATATTGAACTTATAAAACGTTACTGCAAAGGCGATGTCGATGCATTTGACGAGCTTTACGATAAGTATGTTCGCTTGGTATCGTATATATGCAAAAAGATTCTTGGAAATTCGACGTGTACAGAAGATCTTACACAGGACGTTTTTGTTAAAGTTTTAGAGAATATCTTTGTATATTACCAAAACAATCCAAATATGATTTTTAAAGCATGGGTCATAACAATAGCCAGGAATACGTGTTATACTTTCAGCAATCGCCGGGGCAAAGAAAAAGATGTTGTTAAGGTGGCACTTGAAAAAGAGAATATTGGAAAAAGACAAGTAGATGCCCCTGATGGAGCTGCCCTGGAAAACGAATCCAATGCCGCTCTTCTTGAAATAATCGATCAACTAGATGATAACGAAAAAACTATCGTTAAAAACTTTATCCATGGTATTCCTGTAAAGGAAACCGCTGATATGCTTGGGATAAGCCAAAGACATGTGCATCGCCTCTTTGGACAAACAAAGGATGTGATGGAAAAAGAACTGCGAAAACGTGGCTTATAAAAAAAGAAATCTAATCAATTTCGGAAAACAGAATTATGACAAACGATAATGACATAGACAAAACACGGCCTATTGAACAATTGCTTTCTGAACTCAAAGATGATATTCATCTGAGTTTTGATTCAATTGTAGCATATGCCAAGGATGAACTTTCTCAGGAAAGCAAAACAAAAGTTGCCAGCCATATCATGGGTTGCCAGAAGTGTCGGCAAGCTCTTGATATTGCGAAAAAATCCATAGAGGCTGAGGAAGAATTGGATTCGCTTGACCAGTCAGCTTCAACTGTTCCTATGTCTGCAGATTTGAAAGCAAAGGCGATTCTGGTTGCCAGGATAAATTCGAAAAGAGATGAAATTGCCGAAAAAATAGCAAAGAAATTGCTGCCGGAAAGATGCTGGCCCAGGATTTCTTTTTCGATTACTGACATAAGAGAGGATATGGCAAAAGATGGCCAGGTCGAATATGAAACTTCGGACCAGCCGTCAGAACTTGCCATTGCAGCCTTTGCTTCAGGTGCCACCGCTTCCGATGAAAATGTATATGAAATAATAGAGCAGGTTGTTTGTTTTACGAATGGGCTTTGCGATTTGATTATTAAAACATGTAACAGTCTTAGCGATATTGAACGGCAAATACCAATATGTATTGATAAGCTTACCAAGCACTTTGGTGATATTAAGTTTGATAATGAAACCTTAGATGTAATCCAGGAGATAATACAGAACTGCTTGAAAGATAATGCAAAATAAAAACAAATTGAAATTTGATTTTGTCGCAGAAATACCCGTTGAACAACAAAATGTTGCTCAAACTCTT
>CAYZEH010000244.1:0-3902 GCA_964477135.1 uncultured Pirellulales bacterium
CGGCATGACCTTTTGTGTAGCCATTTCCAATTAGCATTTGTACATCTATCTTTACCAACGCCCTCAGCACCCAATGCGGCAGCGGTAAAACTTGTTGCCATACTGAAGAAGTATACAGTACCACCATCCTTGGTTGAAAGGATAGAAGCCATTTCGGTACCAGCAATGTCGACGTAATTAAGTGAATTATATTCCATATGTTTTGAACCCGCAGGCATTTTCCATATAATCTCGTGATTCTAAAAAATTTATTATACCTTGTTCATAATTATTGTAGTGAGTTTTGTAAACAAGATTAATCTAACAAACGGTAGATTCACTTGTAAACCACTATCGAGGGTTTGTCAAGAAAAATCTTTAATCAAAGAAAAATAATTATTAATAGTATATACGGATAGTTATGATAATATCGGAAAAGTTTTTATTTAAATCTAAAAAATCTGAGGCATTGCCAATGAATATAGGGGTTGATTTTTATTTGATCTCTTCAAGTAAATATCTTATCTGTCCAGTATAATAATCTGTCTATGTAAGCAGGTAAAATAAATTAAGAAAATAACACAAACTATTAAGATGTCATCATTCATAATTGACAGTTTTGATACTGAAAAGTTCTTGACAAATTGATAAAATAGACATAACGTACGTTAGATTTACTTAATCATTTACATGCCGGATGGAGAAAATTGTTATGGACATTCACCCGAGAAAAAAGATAATCCTCGCCGAAGCGGCTCGTCTCTTTCGAACCAAGTCATATGAGGCTGCTACTTTGAGAGAACTGGCAAAACGATCTGGGATAAAGGGGGCGAGCATTTACTACCATTTTTCTTCAAAACAGGAAATCCTACATAATATTATGGATTATACATTAACCGAACTCACCTTTCGGTTAAGAGAAGTTGAAAAGAATGAAATGGATGCTGTAAAAAAATTGCAGAAGGCCATTGAAACTCATATCGTTTATCATATAAGCAACTTAAACATGACCTACGTAACTGATTCCGAAATTAGAAGTCTTACGAATGAAAACTACAAAGATATTATCAAAAAAAGAAAAAAGTACGAAAATCTTTTTATTAAAATATTAGACGAGGGAATAAAAACTGGCCAATTTGATATCAAAGACTCAAAGCGTACCACGTACGCAATATTGCATATGTGCACGGGCGTTTCTTATTGGTACAAAGAAGGAGAATCTCTTGGTGTTGAAGATATTGTGGATATATATTCTAAATTTGCCTATGGAGGTCTTCTGGGTCTTGGCTGTAATCGTACCGAAACGTGATTTGTCGGCATTACTTATGATGATCCCAACCGAAAAATTGGAAAAATCAAACTGCCTCGCAGCAAATCATGTGATATCGAAATGAGTGTCTTGTCTTTTCTATCGCAGCAAGCTACGGGAAATTAAGCCCTGCAGATTTTGCATTGTCTTTCAAATTAGAGTAATCTGCAAAATCTGTGAAGTAAAAAAGGGTGTCGTTTCATTCTGGAAGTGATGCTCCCCCGGCAGGAGCCGGGGGCATCTTAAACTACAAGCGTAAACATGCTTGAGCCCTCCGGGCTACCGCTCCATCTCCAGACGGGAGTCTGGAGTTTTATGCGGCTGGAATAAATACTTCAGGTATCGTAAATCAATCAGCACTCTATTGTACATTGAAACATCACGCAATTATTTTGTTAAATCACCTTCCTCTCCTTGACTTGCAAACTGTTTACCAGTACTATCACTACCTTAAAATCATATCCGGTCAAAACTTATGGAAACCTTCGCCTTAGCGGCAATCAGTCTTACGATTTAGATTTCTCTGTTCATCAAGAAAAAGAGAGCTCCTGTCCAGCTCTCTTTTGCTTTCTTATGTCTTGTCCTGTTTTTTCAAAAGATCGGGACTTTTTTTTACGGGATTTTTGGCGCCGATTTCTGGAAATCCATCGGTTATCTGGGGGCATTATCAATTCCGCCATTGCTGATTGTCTTTTGCCGTTCCTTTTTAAACCGGCAAAAGTTCCCTTCAAGGAAAATTATAATATCAACAGCGTTTGGCAGTTTCCTGCTTGCGGCCATTTGTCTCACGCCGTGCTACGGGTGGCCTTACCTGAATCTCGTCTTTTACCTGTATATCGGTTCTGCCATCGCTTACTGCTACATGGCGCTTGCTGATTCCATTGAAACGAAGAAACCAGATGTAGAAAAGGAGAGGCTGATTTACGTAGCCATTGCCTGCGCTCTGGCGGCATTTTTAAGCGTTTCCGATATATTTCACTGCTATGGCTACAGGATTCCCTCCATGTCCAATATCGCAATAGCCGTTCTGATCTACTTCACTCTGATAATTATAACCCATCCCCGCCTGCCGGAGCTTCACAAGATTATGGTCAGGGCCCTTATTGTCTTTGCCCTTGTGTTGTTTGTGACCATTATTTTTTACCTTATCACAAGTCTGTTCGGGAAAAATACAATCCTTCCGTTAAACAGTGTTTTGATGGCATCTTTTGTAATCGTCATTTCTATAGATCAGGCTAAACCGATCCTGAAAAAAATTGCGGCCCGTTTCCTCGTAGAGGAAACGGACAGATTGTTTCCATCCAGCTCAATCGCGCGCCGATAGGATGCCACGGTCTCTTCAAACATTCCCTGATCCCGAAGCGCATTGGCCAGGTTAATACGCGAGGGCATGGTTCGAATCAAGGGAAATCGCTCGCCGGTAGGACTCTGCGGCCCCTTTCATATCACCCCGGCTTTTGAGGGCCACGCCCGTGTTGTATGCATCGGCGTAATCGGGATGTATAGCTGTAACATGACGGAAGCACCCAATGGCCTCATCGAATATGCCCAGGCCCTTGAGTATCTTGCCGAGGTTGTTGTATGCCCCGGCATGCTCCGAATTGATTGCAATAGTCTGTTCGTAGGAGGCAGCCGCGTCATCCACCATGCCCCGGTTCCTCAGTAGGTTCCCGAGATTGAAGTGCGCGGCTGCGTAGCCCGGGTTGACGGCGATCGCGCGCCGGTACGATGCCATGGTCTAATCTGTTATCCTCCGATCCCTGAGCACATTGCCGAGGTTGTAATGCGCCACATCGTGCTCCGGGTTGAGGACAATCGCGCTTCGCAGTGACGCGGTGACCTCGTCAAGCCGGTTCTGTTACTTCAGGACAACGCCCAGATTGCAGTACACATCCGCATCCGGCGTAAGCGCGAGGATCCGGCGGTATCCCCGCTCCGCCTTTTTAAACCTTCCGGCCTTATGATGGCGCACTGCCGTGTCCAGTATGGTCTGCATATTCCCGAGCTGATCCTTTGGGGAGTTCTTGTATATCTTTGATGTCATTTATCGTAGTCTTGCCTCGTAATCACTCGTGACAATAATATCAGCCTGCTCCCTCAATCCCTGTATAATCTGATGTTCTATCTCCAAAACCTTCAGAATGAAGTCAAAATCCTGATCGGGATCGCGGGCCAGATTTCTTTTCTTCACAGCAGTTATTCTTTTTCGGTAATCCGATTCAAGAAATACCTTCAGTGTCGCGTTTTTCAGGGCAAGACCATAGGTCAGATCAACAAGAACAACATCCACTCCTACAAGTGCAACCGGTACGCGCGCATACCTTCTCGAACCGAGCCGCCTGCAGTCTGACGGCACAAACACCTCGCTTACACTCCTGTCAGCGGCATTTCCCAGTATGGAATTCAGATGTTCCAGATCCACTTCGCCCGGCCCCACATACTGTTTTAATTCTTCCTTTGAATATGCATCAAGACGCGCCTGGTGGTTTGCCTCCGGCGCCAGTTTGAAGAAGGCGTCTCCCGCTATCGTGACACCCTGTATTTTTTCACTCCTTAGAAGATGCCCCTGATATTCTCCAAGACTTGGATTCGCTGGCCCGTAATAAAGGGTATG
>CAYZEH010000245.1:0-3892 GCA_964477135.1 uncultured Pirellulales bacterium
TACGATGTTTATCTTGGAACCGATTCGGCGGCAGTTGATGATGCTAATACAGCTTCGAGCGGTATTTACCAGGGATATACAGATACAAACAGTATAATTCCGACAGAAGCTTTGGAAGATGAAACGACTTATTACTGGCGAGTTGATTCTAACGTTGGTGTGGAAGTTATTAAGGGTAATATCTGGGAATTTACAACCTGCAGAGGCGGCGATTTCGACGGCGATGGTGCGGTTGGTTATGAAGATTTCAGGCTGCTTACTGTTGACTGGTTGGCTAATAGCGGCGTTATCGCTGATGGTGACGGCGACGGTAATTGCAATATGGTCGATTATGCTGTATGGGCGAAGAATCTTTCCGGGACAACATATTATGTTGACAGCGTTTCAGGCAATGACGGCAACCTCGGCACGAGTTTATCGCAGCCCTGGAAAACTGTGGCAAAAGCAAACGGTGTGACATTGGGCCCTGGAGATAAGTTGCTCTTTAAAGCCGGTAGCCAATATACCGGTGTTCAGTTTAAACCTAAGGGCTCCGGCGCAAATGGCGCACCTATCATAATTGATATGTATGGCGATGGTGATAAGCCTTTATTCCAGGGGCAGGGTTTGGTTAGTCCGGTTGTATATATCTATAACATGGAATATGTTGAAGTTGGCAATTTCGAAGTTACCAATACTGGCCCAACAATACAAGCCGGCAGAATTGGAGTATCTTTTCTTCTGGTCAACTATGGCGTTGGGCATCATATATATGCGAGAAATCTTTTCATACACGATGTTAACGGCAGTCTTGTCAAAGGCGATGGTGGTGGACGCGGTCTTAAGTTTGGGGCTGGTGGTTATTTTACTCCCCGGTCATGTTTCGAAGATGTTTTAATCGAAGGCTGTCACTTGCTTCGCTGCGACCGTGATGGTATGGGTATCAGTTTTGGTTATAGCGGAAGACATGTCTGGTATCCTGGACATAATATCCGGGTCAGAAATAATCTGCTTGAAGATATCGGCGGCGATGGCATGATAATCTTCGGCTGTGATGGTGCTATTATTGAATATAATGTTCTTGATGGCGGCAGGACTCGCTGTGAGGACTGGGCTGCGGGTATCTGGCCTTGCGGCGCTGATAATACTATCGTCCAGTATAACGAAGTTTGCAATATGGTTGGTACCCACGACGGCGAAGCTTTTGATGACGATGGCGGCTGTCAGGGGACGATCTTCCAGTATAATTACAGCCATGACAATGACGGCGGTTTCCTGCTGGAATGCGGAAATTATACTGTCGAAGATATCGGCTCAAGGAATATGATAGTAAGGTACAATATCAGCCAAAACGATGGCGACCATACAGGAGCAACTACCAGGGGCGGATTAAGCTTATATGCTGATTCTGTAAATGACAAGATTTACAATAACATCTTCTACATCGATGGCCAATTTGATATTGACTTTATTGAGTTTATCCATAATGGAAATGATAGCCAGCCTGGTTTTATTTTCTATAACAATATCTTCTTCTCAGATGGTATTGCCGACTATAAATATAACCAGGACTTCAGCAATTACTTCTTTGGTAATAACGTATTTTACGGCACCCAGACTAATAAACCTGCCAGCAGTAATACAATAACGAGCAACCCGATGTTGATTGGTATTGGTACAGGCGGTGATGGTTTATATAACGTTTCAGGCTATATGCTTCAAAATGGTTCACCTTGCATCGGAACTGGGAACACTATAATCAATAATGGTGGTATGGACTATTGGGGTAACCCGCTGCCTTCAACTTCTCCTGATATTGGTGTCCATCAAAAGACTCAATAATTAATAGCTGAAAAACCTCAACGGGCTGTGATGTAAAATTCATAGCCCGTTTTTTCCTGTTTTTGAAGTGATTATAATAGTATACTCTCGTTTCCGAATGTTTTCCGGAGTATCGGCTGAACAACATTAGAACCTTATTGCTTACCGAATTTATACTTTTCATTTAGGATTGGCAATGAAATGTGCGACTTTTGCAATTTCTAAAGCGCACATTTTTCTGGCATTCTTTTCTGGCGGCCAGTTGACAATATTTGCATGATTAGGATTATCGTCCTCTATTTGAGGCACAACATTAAGGCTTTGGGCAATGACATGAGAAGTTTCTACATCTGCTCTTCCATGTAGGGAGCGAGGTGTACCTTCTACTATCTTCCTCCCGATTTTCCATATATCTTCTTCGGTTAGCTGCAAGTGACGAGTAACTGAAAGCTCATAATTTGGCGGGATAAAGGCATCCTGTTTAACAGTTTGGTCTCGCTTGTGAAGCCATCTTGAAGACGTGATATACCTGGCTAAAAGTTCGTCGGGAGCAACAGAGCCATTCATCGTCAATTGCCTCCGGTGATTTGTGAAATTATTTTTAGCAAGTCATCTGAAATACCCATCAGAGAATAATCCGCCCCGTGACGTTTGCTCGTGCCGATTAAAGCAGCATAGTACACCCAACAATTAGGATTGATACTGATGGATACAACTTTATTTGGAGACCGATACCATTCCAAGGTTATGGCACCATCAGGTTCGACGCCAATTTCAGGGGCTTCTATGCCTAAAGGAAAGGAATTAAGAAATCTTTCCGCGTACCGCAAAACTTCTTCAGAAATTGGTTTTGCCTGTTCGCCATCCCAACCCTCAGAAGAACATTCTTCAAAAACCTCATATAATTGTTGGAACGTGCCCTTGGCGGTAAATCCTAATGCGTTCGATTCCTGCAAAATATCACGAATATTTTTTATTTGTTGATCAACAAAATTTGCGATTTTGCCTGCACAACCAGAAATATTTGATGGCATTGTGATAGAGGTCATATTATTTACGCTCCTGTATAATTTTATCTAATAGACTACCGAAAAAGACTTTATTTTTTACCCATCGCATTTCTTCCAAGCATTCTTTTATATGCAGTTCATTATATTCAAACGGATTCTGCATAAAGACATCTATATCCAAAATCAAACCAATCTCCCCAGGAACATCCTGAATAGTTTTAATTAAATTCACACTATATGCCGTTCCAGGAACCTGCATCACATCATGATGAAGATAGCCAGTAAGCATCCAATCCAATTCTTTTAACGACGATGGTGGATATTTATAATAATCAGCGAGTTCAATCTTTTCTTGTTTTATGGCTATGCGATTTATGAAACGTAAACCGATTCTCGTAACCTCAGTCGGTTTAAGTAATTCGCAATAGATCGTCCGGAGACGCAACGCTTCCCGACTAAATTTACCCCAATCGGCATACGGCGTTAACCGGCTAAAGACAAACGCCCCCTTATTGAACTGAGCAATATGAAGGTTATCATTGGAATGGAATTTTAAACCAACGCACCCAACATCTTCAACTATGGGATTAACTAATTTCTTACGAGTAATTTGAAATCTTGTTTGGCGTAAGGGTTCAATCTTGGGATAATCTGGGAGACGCCGCTTTAACTCGCCCTGCAAACTGGTTTCATCCCATTTCGCAGAAGGAACAACGTGAATATCAAGGGCAGCTTCAACAATTGGAGCTTTGGATAAATGTTGAAATGTTTCGGTTAAATCTATTGGCGTCACCATTATATTACTCTCAACTGAAAAATCTTGTAATTTTGTCAATCAGAAAAAGACTCACATATGTTCATATCCGACAAGAAGTCTATAAGAAAGGTTTTAAGTTGTCAACAGCCAAAATAACTAAACTGGGACAGCCACCTATTTTCCGACAGGTCTGGTGGAGGCATACCATTTAAGTTAATGTTTAATGCCTATTTTCCGATTCTACAGCCAAAATTCACTCCTGCCCTCTACAGCTTCCTGCAAACCAGGGTCATTTCTTGTAATTTCTCTGAAAAAACCGTAAAAA
>CAYZEH010000246.1:0-3811 GCA_964477135.1 uncultured Pirellulales bacterium
TTGAGTATGCTGCAGGTCGCCTTGGGAAAAGTTTCCAGGCAGACGAGCTTAGCAGTCTTGTCAGTGGACCTGAAAAAGAGACCAGTCTTTATCAAATGCACAATTTAATTCAGGCTGGTGATCTTAATAGTGCTGCTGTAAGAGGAGATATTGAGAGGATTGCGTCGATCAAAAATTGTCAGATAATCCTTCATTTATCTGAGGCAAAACACTATGTTGTTCTTGATCATATTGACGATAAGTATGTCTGGCTTATCGATCTCGATTCCGACAAATTTTACTACCGAACCAGTTTCGCACAATTCGCATTGGAATGGAAAGATCGGACAGCACTGCTTATTTCAAAAGAGCCGCTGAATGTTCCGGTTGGGTGTACCGTTATCCCTGAAGCCGATCTTCATGAAATTAAGGGCTCTGCCGGCGACTTTGGGACATATTTGTGTACGGATTTGATTCAGGAATATGCCTGGCAGAATTGCTCTCAAGTCGGCGGCCTCTGTCTCGGAACTTATATTATATGGTACAACCGCTACGGGTGCGAGTTTAGCAGCGAAGGCGGTTTCTGTTCCGGGGATAAACTTGCTGCAAGTGTTTATACGCAATGCATCGAAGACCCTTATATCCCAGGATCCTGTACAGTTACCGGAGATTGGTTCGTCGGCAGCTATATCCGTGCCTGCAAATAAAGGAGTGTTCCTTTAAATGTGTTAATGGCGTTTCGGCAAACATTATTGCAGCAAAATCATTAATTCTTTATTTCTGATTAGACATTTGCTATAATAAAAGCCACTATGAATAGAAACGCTTTTACACTAATAGAACTACTTGTTGTCATTGCCATTGTGGCAATACTTATAAGTATTATTACCCCCACGCTACGTGCGGTAAAAAACCAGGCTCGCGCAGTAATATGTAGTTCAAACCAGGCTCAGCTTGCGTTAAAAATTAGTATGTACGATAATGATAATGGTTCATTTCCATACGGATTTAACGATCAAAATGCTGCTACTCCGCCTGGTGGAGCAGTTGGAAATGTTGTAGATGACAGGGTAGGCTGGTGGTGGTTTCATTATATACAGGATGAGTATGGTAAAGGAAATGATTTGTGGTGCCCGTCAAGGATTTTTTCTGATCTGTCAATAAAAGCTAATATTCTTTGCGGTAACTATGGCATTAATCGTTCTGTCTGCAAAGACTCTTCAGGGCTTGTCGGGATTCCGGACAATGAATTTGTGGGGAAACCTTTGTCAATGAGCCAAATTCGTCAACCTGGACAGGTACTTCTTTTAACAGATAGCGGATACAGCCAAGCAAGCTGGAAAGCGGCAACCAATGCTGTTTCGCCCCATTTTGATAATCCCAGGAGAGAGATAAACTTTTATATACCAGGCATGGAAATAAATAAAAGTCGCCCTCTGGCAGCTGGGGCTTTTACCGAAGTTTTAGCAGGACGACACCCAAATGGAACTGTCAACGTCATGTACGTTGACGGACACCGGGAACGTATCAAGTCCGATGAACTAACCGTAACAATTACAGCCGGGGTATACAAAAACATTTTCCGTTGGAAACCCTGATCCGGCGTGGATTTTAATTAAGAAATACGTTTTTGCATCCAGTTAAAATCTCTTAGTCTGCAATTGCGTCAATAATCGCCTTGACTTGCCCAGTCTCAGGATATGTGATTTGCACGATTGTTCTCAATTGGTAATTATCTTCATTTTCAAGCTTGTCAAGCCACTCGACTCGTTTCGGCAGATATGTATCGATTTCCAGGTAACCTCGCCACATCTTGGAGGCAGTCTTGCTTGTCGAATCCTGCTCAGTCCAGGTAAGTTCGTAGACTTCGACATTTGAAAGTGTATTTTCAACGCTGTCACCAGAGACTTTCTTCCAGACGGACCCTGCAGGCTTGGATTTAAACGGCAACAGTGACCAGGGAACTTGCATAGACTTATCTGCAAGTAATAGAGAGTCTGCGTCAAGGTCTGATTTTTCGACAATACCGCTTATACTTTTACGTGAAACAAGGCGTTTATTTTCGATGTCCCAAAGAACGATATTATTTTTAGTCTTGAAGATTTTTACATTAATGTCTCTAGATATCCAGATTTCCTGGGTGACACTGTTGTCAGCGGTATTGATCGACTTGATGCAAACATTTTTGATCTGCTCAAGAGCATTGTAAACTTTACCGATTCCAGCACTTACAGGCGAGCCGTCAAACATCAAAAATACCACAGCGATAACCGCTGCCGCAGCAACAAGTGGCTTGACAAAACGCAACAGGCTGGAACTGAAAATTTGAGTGTTCGCTTTCTTGCTTTCCTTTTGGGCATCATCAGCACTGCTGGCACTTTCATTGTTATGCTTTAGTACCTTAACATCAATTTGCCAGTCTTCATATGGGTATTCGGAGATTTGTTCGGTTTGTACAGTAGTATCATCTTTCAAAGTAAAGAGGGTTTTTATCCCGGATTCTGGCCGCATGGCAATGGCAGCCAGTTTTTCTCTGTCTGATTCTTTCAAGTCGATGCCATTGAGGGCATCGATGACCTCTTCGGAACAACTAGGGGCACCTGAAGAGAACGGGGCAAGAACCTGCCCAACCTTGAATAAAGTTTCTTCAGGTAACGCAAGATCTCGAACCGCTTTCAAATCTGCTGCACAAGCCTGGCAGTGATTGAAGTGGACAGTTATTGGAGTTGGAATATTAACGTTGAATCGGTCTATTGACATCGGCGCGATGAAAGCTTTCGCATGGCAACAACCGACATTTTTCCCAATACTAGCAAAATGAAGTTCCAGATTGCAAAGCCTGGCCGCTTCAATACCCTGATCAGTAGAATTTTCACAAGTTTGAAGTTCTCTTTTAAGATTATCAATCTCAATTTGACAATCCTTGCATTCAGAGATATGTTTCAGTGCAGATTTAGGAATAGCGTTCTTTTCACCAAAAACGTAATCGTAAAAGTAAGGGGTGCATCTAAGACACTCTGGATTAGTATTGTCAACTACCATGATTATTCTCGCTCCTCATTTTTGATTATTTTTCGAAGTTTTTTAAGTCCTGTAGAAAAATACGTACTCACGCTCGGACCGCCAATATTCAAGCTCTCGGCGATTTCATTATTATTGAGTTCCTTCTGGTATTTAAGTTTGATCACATTTGCTTCGCCGGATGTCAAGTTTGTTTCAATGATCTCGAACATCCTGCATGCCTCGTCTGATATTGTGAGTTTTTCATCGGCAGGCGGTTCCGAAAGGTCACTTCCTTTTCTCTGACCATGTTTTTGAATGTGCTTGTCGTAACATTGCAGCTTTCTTATAGAATCGCAAATGTCATTGCAAATTGCTTTATAAAGGTAACTTTTGATATTTGAAATATTCTCGGGTATTGGTTTCTTTACCAGTGAAAGAAAAAAATCATGATAGATATCGTTTCTGGTGTGTTCATCCTTAACTCGAGTTTTAATAACAGCGCGCATAAAACTCCCGTAGTCGGTAAATATCATCGTTGCAGATGTCATATTTGCTGACGTTTCGCATCCAGCTGAAATCGCAGGTATATTAACCACTAAGCTATCTCCAGCTTTCAAAATCTCATTTGACATTACATTCTTAAAATTCATTTTACTTTATCATCTATTATTTACAATAAAATAATGTTTTTTAAGGCTAATTTTTTCTGATTTGAAATACAGTTGTGTGAAATCAATATGTAAACAAACCGAAATTCGGTTCGCAGGTGCCCGATTATTTCAAGTTTTTTATAAATTTTCAGAAAATAATGTTTTTTTTCATAAAGATT
>CAYZEH010000247.1:0-3793 GCA_964477135.1 uncultured Pirellulales bacterium
AAAAATAACAAGTTACGGATTTATTCGCGGGCATTTACTACCCTTAAGGGTATAATGAACAATTATTATTGCTGAACTGTAGTTGGTATATGCGTGATTTGTTTGAGCTAAATTGTTATTGTTAAAATTTAATTTTGCGGATGCAATAAAAGGGGTTTGTATGTCTGATAAAAGCAAGCGATTCAAAATAACCAGAAGACAATTTGTGGGTGGGGTTTTGGCTGGTAGTGTCGGCTTTGGTTACCCAGCTAAGCTGTGGGCGAAGGGTGAAAAAAACCCCGCAGTCAACACCCTGTTTAATAAGTATTTTTCTATAAAAGTTGATGATGGGCCTAACCCATGGACCAATCTGAATTTTAATAATAAAAAATCCGATTTTCAGTTTGCCATTCTGGCAGACCAAACAGGGTATATTGACTGGGAGGTTTTTAAAGATGCGATTGGTAAGGTCAATCTCCTTCAGCCTGAGTTTGTTATGACAGTGGGAGATCTTATCGAGGGTAATAATCCCAAGCCTGAGGTTGTTGATAAGCAGTGGAATGATTTTGATGCCCAGGTGGACAGGCTTGAGATGCCGTTCTTTTATGTGCCTGGCAATCATGATCTGAGGCCTGTTGGCGGTACTAAGATTCTTGAGAAAAAATGGCACGAAAGACTTGGCAAAACATATTACCATTTTAGATATCATGATGTTTTGTTCTTGTGTGTTAGTACCGAGGACTTTCCGCCTAAGCAGGAGTATACGTGGGCAAATTCTTATATCGGCAAACAGCAGGTAGAGTATTTCGAAAAAGTTCTGGAGGAAAATAAAGACGTCCGCTGGACTTTGGTTTTCATGCATGAACCTTTGTTTGAGAAAGCATTTTACAAGAATTATAATAACAACGGCTGGGAAGGAATCGAAGCTGCTCTCCAGGGGCGGAAATATACTGTTCTTGCTGGTCACACTCATACTCACAACAAAAAAATCAGAAAAGGGCAGAGGTATATTACCCTCGCTACTACCGGAGGCGGCAGGGAAGATGTTAAAACGTCGCCTCACTTTGGGAGATTTGATCATATAACGTGGTGCACTATGAAAGATGATGGGCCGATATTTGCTAATCTTGAAGTTGATGGTATCTGGGATGAGGATGTTTGTTCGACGGAGAATACTCATCTGGTTAAAAATGTAATCGGTAAAAACTTTTCTATTACCTGTTCGCCGATCAAAATCAAAACTGATACGTTCAGAAAAATTACTGCCGAGATAACAATTGAAAATAATACTGATTATAAGATGACCCTTGATGGCCACTTTGACCAGCACGAAATCTTGAGACCATTTCCTTATTCAATAAAAACAGAAATGTCAGCTCATTCTAAGAAAACCATAAAGCTTCAAATCACCAGCCAATCAGATGTGCCAGTCAAAGACCTTAAGCCTTTGATATTTAAAAGAACAGTTTATTGTAAACCCGACAGCCGACCTGAAATTCCTTACAAAGCAGCGCTGGAAATTAAAATCGAAAAAACCTGAAATACCTGAAACAGCAAAAAAAAAACAACTTCAGCAGACCACCATAAACTTTCACAAGCACCATCAACATAGCCGACTTTTAAATTGCCGACCTTTTTTGTTGATTTTTGAGGTGGAAAATTGGTTTTTAAAAAAATTTTCATTTTTCTATTTTTTTGCTTGACTATTCGACAAATGTCGTGTAAGTTCTAATTAGATAGAATACATAGTGTAGAACATAGGAGATAGTTAAATGGTGCGATCTAAAACAAATAAAAAAAGTGAGCAGGCTAAATTCAATGCCGAGCTTACCGAAGCTGAGTGGGCGATAATAAAAGTCGTCTGGGAAAATGAGCCTTGTGCAGCAGGGACGGTTCAAGAGGCTTTGGCAAAAACCAAAGCCTGGGCATACAGCACGGTAAAAACCACTATGGATCGAATGGCAAATAAGGGTTTGTTGGAAATCCAGAAAATTCGTAACTTGCAGCTTTTCAGTTCTGCTATAAGCGAAGTTGATGCGAGGCGAGGTGAATTTCGCAAGATGCTCAAGCGGGCTTTTGATGGGGCATTGACACCTATGATGCAGTTTTTGATCGAAGATGAGGGACTTTCTAAGGCGGAATCGGCACAGCTGCGAAAATTTGTAAATAAGGCTGAAAACAAGAAAGATTGAACGTGAACAACATAAACCTAAGCTGGGAGATAAAAAATGAACCAGGCAATTAACACTTGTATAACGGGGTTGAATAATATTGGTCAGGGCTTTTGGGGTTGTGCAGCAGGGATATTTATTCAGTCAAGCGTGCTAATCGTTTTGTTGTTGGTTATTGACTTTTTACTGCACAAGCGGGTGCGGGCGGTGTTTCGTTATTGTTTGTGGATGCTGGTGTTTGTAAAGCTTGTGCTGCCTGCTTCTTTTGCATTACCTACGGGAGTTGGATACTGGTTGGGAGATTACTTTACGAGGGAAACTCCAATAGTAACGTTTGTACCGCAGACAGAAGAGGCTTTGCCAATTACGTTTGATATAGCGGATGAGTATATTCCTTTAGAGATGCCTGTGGTTAGCGAAATGGTGCCTGCAGGAATTAAACTTGAACCTATTTGTTGGCAGGGGTTAGTGTTTTTAGGGTGGCTTGCTGGGATGTTTCTTCTTTTAGCGTTGCTTATTCAGC
Organism: uncultured Pirellulales bacterium; assembly: GCA_964477135.1. GTDB lineage: Bacteria > Planctomycetota > Phycisphaerae > Sedimentisphaerales > Anaerobacaceae > JAGLTN01. Next base: position 2,674 of record CAYZEH010000247.1, read on the forward strand.
GAATTTATTTTGTTAGAGGGCTGATTGCTCAAAGCAAACCTGCAAATGGTCGGCTGGTTGATATTCTTGAGCAATGCCGAAAGCAGATCGGTATTCGTCAAAATATCGAATTGAGGCTTACAGGTACTACACTTAGTCCGGCTGTTTGTGGATTGTTTAAACCAGTTATTTTGATGCCGGCAGCTCTGCTTGAAAAGTTGTCACGAGAGAAAGTAAAAGCTGTTTTGATCCACGAGCTTGCTCATATTAAGAGAGCTGACATTTGGGTGAATTTATTACAGACCATGTTGCAGATCGTGTATTTTTATAATCCGCTTGTGTGGGTTGCAAATTCGGTTGTTCGAAGGGTCAGGGAACAAGCGGTTGATGAGATGGTGCTTGTTACGCTTGGTAGTGAAACAAAAAGTTATAGTAATCTGTTAATAGATATAGCGGAAATGGTATTTTGTAGGCCTAGCTTTGGTTTGCGTCTTGTTGGCGTAGTTGAATCGAAGAAGGCATTAGAAGGGAGAATTAAACACATGTTAAACAGAGATGTGCCGAAAAGTTCAAAATTGGGGATTTTGGGGTTATTCGCAATAGTTGTTATTGGCGTTATTGTATTGCCGATGGCTTCTGGTGCTGCTGATGAAGAGGAAATGAATAATATTATTGTGGCTGGTCAGGTTGGTGAGTATAAGCTTGGGATCAGCAAGAGTGAAGTTTTGGAAAGTCTGGGAGAGCCTAAGTCGATCTTCTACGGAAATAAAAAATATACTCTCAAGAATCTTCCAAGAACGTATTACATGTGTTTTGATGATATTTCCTTTCGGATAGTTGACGATTCGGTCAAAGAGATGACTGCGGTCAGCCCTCTTTACAGATTTGAAAATGGGCTGGGAGTTGGTGATTCAGAACAGAAGATCAAACAAGCCTTTGGTGACGACTACCACCTTAAGAAAACCTGGAAGAAGGATTTTCTCAGCTATGAGGATAAAGGCCTTGTGTTTGAAATCGACAAGAACGACAGAACTGTCATGGAAATTAATGTTTCACCGATCGAGAGCTCAAAATCCCACAAAAAAGCATATATTCCTCCGACCAGTATCATCGACGAACAAGGGCATATTGTTGACAAGAT
>CAYZEH010000248.1:0-3793 GCA_964477135.1 uncultured Pirellulales bacterium
CACCAATTGCACCTGCTGAGTTCCAATTAGGCGATGAATCACCGGTAATAACAGTATCAAAACCGTTAGTTGATGAGTCAGCTACATCAATGCCGGAAGTCTCATCAAATTTGTACCAGGCACGAAGCTCAGCACTTGCTACGCCTGCCACCAAGGCAACCAATAGCAATGAAACTAATAATCTTTTCATCTTTTCTCCTTCTCTTAACATAATTAACAATTCCGCGAAACCATTGCATTTACACTGCAATTAAAATTCCAGTAATATCAAACTGTCCACAAAACACTGTAACATAAAAGATGAAATAAAAGACTTGAACTTCTCAACACTCTCTTGCTTCACCTTCATCGTAACCACATCTCATATGGCATATTACAACATTAAATCAGGCATGTCAAGAAAAAAAACTTGTTTTCAGCATTAATTTGGTCTTAAAACAAGAATAAATTTTGAAATTTTATCCTATAGACCCACTTTAAGTCCTGTTAGACCCGCTTTTAAGTCCCGTATTGGCAATTATTTGCTCAATATGTAAAAGATTTACCAAGAGTTGCCTAAATCGCACTTTCATTGCCATTAGGCTTATTTTTGCTGCTTATTGAGAATTATTCGACTTTTTTACTATTATTCGCCGAATTAGTCAATTTTCCTGAATAACATCAGTTTGTAAATTTTGCATTTTTTGAAGTTCTCGCCGGTTTTCGTATTGCTGGAATACTTCTTTTCCATCCTGGCGATCTTCCTGCGGAATATCCACCTGACACATTTGGATGTAAAAGGTGCCCTGCTGTTGAGAAATTTTTCCCCTAAAACCATCACAGGCTGAATAACCTTTTCTGTCATATCACTTATCAAATCAATATTAGGGGATGTATGGTTTGTGATATCAACTTCTTCTAAAAGTTCAAAAGGAAATTGTGAAAGAAAGCCCTCAAACTTGCTGATCGAATGTCCCCCTGAAATTTTATAAACGTTCGGAACATCCTTTTTAAAAATGTCACAAATCAGCATATGACCATTGGGATTCAGCAAAGCACAGGTTTTCCGCAATGCCTGATCGATCTTCATATACTGAAAACTTTCACTGAACAGCACAAGGTCGTACTTTTTATCTGCTTCAATGTCCTCATAAAAACATTCAAACATTTCCACACTGTCACCAACGAGCTTTTTAGTCTTCTCCGCCAGAAAATGGCTCGGCGAAACACAATCCACCTTATAACCCAAGCCTAACAGCTCCTTTGATGTGTGCCCGGAACCACAACCAACATCGAGAATTGTCTTAACCCCATCCGGAATATGAAAGATAAGAAATTTTACATAATTGTCCTGAGCCTTTGCAACATTAGCAATCTTAACCTCAAGGTCTTGTGTCCAGTAGCCATAGTGCAAATGGTCCAACCCAAGAAAATACTGTCCGCAAATTGAACCAATCTCTAACCCGACTTCCCGGGAAACTGTCTTTTTATCTCTACTCGTAGCCATCTCTTATACTTTCAGTAATATAACAGGGTTGTCGAATTAACGTCTCGGACTCGTAATTAAAATGTAAAAGCAACTGCCTGTCAAGTTGCGTATTTTGAAATTTAAAAATATACCTCCGCACCCGAAAAACACGCTTCTTACTGATACTATATCAATATTATCGATGGTCTTAGATTTAAAAAAATAATTAATCCTTTGGCTGCATTTTTCACCCCAAATCACCACAAAAAGCCCTGTATAAAGCTATATCCCACAAAAAAACAACGAAAAAGTGGGTTTTTTATGCTGATATGAGCGATTTTTATCGGCAAGTCCCATAAAAATGTAAAGTTTTAAACAATTATCGGCCGATAAAGGCAGTTAAGTAGACGGCCTTGCTATTGGTAAAATGGAATTTATCAACAGTGAAAACGGGGTTGAAATTAAAAAACTGTGCAATAGGAAAATATAATCATGAGGACAATTGCAGTAGTAAACCAAAAAGGCGGATGTGGAAAAACAACAATATCGATCAACCTTTCCAGTGCCCTTGCTGAGCTGGGACACAAAACCCTGCTGATTGACATGGACCCTCAGTCTCATTGTGCTGTTGGTCTGGCAGTACCAGAAGAACAGGTCGAGCAAAGCATCTACGATGTCCTCATTAGCAAGAGCAGAAACGAACCGATACGCTTATCTGAGATACTATGGCAGATAAGCGACAACCTTGAACTGGCACCGGCAAGTATTGACCTGTCTGCATTTGAACAGCAGATGACAGGAATAATCGACCGCGAAATGTGCCTTAAGTATGTTCTCGAAAGCGTAAAAAGCAGTTATGACTACGTTATTATCGACTGTCCGCCGGCAGTTGGACTTTTAACATTTAACGCCCTTAGATCTGCTTCCGATGTCATAGTGCCGGTAGAAACCGGTTATTTCGCACTTCATGGTCTGAGCAAACAACTCGAAACTCTTAGTATACTATGCCAGAGATGCGACCACAACATTAACGTAAAAGTCCTGGCAAGCATGTACGATATCAGAACTAAGATGGCTCGCGAAATACTTTCAGAATTAAGAACCAACTTCTCAGAGAAAATGTTCAAAACTACTGTCAATTTCAACACTAAGATCAAAGAAGCATCGAGCTTCGGCCAACCAATTTGCGAATACGACCCGGCAAGCAAAGGGCAGATGGACTTTAACATGCTCGCACAGGAAATCGTTCAGCATCAGGTTAAAAAACAAAAACACGAAATCGTAAACTCACTGACGGAAAAACTCGATAGGTTAACTATCGATGCTAATGAACTTTTAAAGACAACCAAACCTGCAAGACCACAAACAGTAAAAACAAAAACACTCTCACGGACACTTGCCGCAACAGAAACAATTGAACCGGAAACTGTCGAACAACCAAAACAACCGCTCAGCACAAAGCTTTCAGACTTCTATGGTGTAAGTCAGGTTAATGATGCGGTAATGTTCGTAACCCTTTACCCACATGCCAAAAATGTTGCCATCGCAGGTGACTTCAATAACTGGCAGCCGAAACAAACCGACATGACAAAAGTTGGGCAAAGCGGAGTATGGCAAACAAAAATGAATCTGAACCCAGGCAGATATCGCTACAGACTCGTAGTTGACGGCCAATGGCAGCAGGACCCATACAATGAGATAGTTGAATCAAACCCATTCGGCGAGCACGACTCAATACTCGAAGTAAATTAATATCAGCCATAAAAATCAAAAAGCGGCATGACCTGAAAAATCACGCCGCTTTTTTTATTATCATAATAGCCTTGCAACGAATAACTACTCAATCCCTCCGATCCAGTTTTCTGCTATGATCTGCAAATCTGAAAAACCAACATCGCCCGAGTAATCTACATCCGCCGACCCGCACCAGTCAGGGTCAGCACATCCAACTTCAAGCCAATGAGCTGCAAAGCCCGCAAAGTCCTGCATATCAACATCGCCATCCCCATTAACATCAGGATCAGGCGGACCCGGCACATAGACAGTTAACATCGTATAGCCAGCAAGATCGCCGGTAGTCAAATATTCCAGCGTATAATCCACGCCATAAGTAGCGTCTTCAATACCAGCCCAGTTTGTACCATTCCAATATTTAATCGCACCGGTGCCATTTACCAGCGTCAGAAAATCAGTAAATGAACTAGCAGCATTGCCCTCTATAGCCAACATCCCGCCACTGGCAATATAGATAAAACCATCGCCGTCACCATCAGTATCAATATTCAAAATTGCATCAACACTTACCAGCCCGCCATTGGTAATAGTCAGCTCGCCGCTGCCATTACG
>CAYZEH010000249.1:0-3784 GCA_964477135.1 uncultured Pirellulales bacterium
GGGTTTTTAGTGCTGAAAAGTGGGATTATTATGGGACGGCTTTATTTTTTTTGGTTAAAAAGTGGATTTTCAGTACTGGCAGGTGGATTTTTTTGTCGATAGTGAAAAAAAGAGTTGATTTGTTATTGCAGGTGGGTTATATTCCTGCCTTGGAAATACTCTGTCGCACGGGGTAGACTTTGAGGTTCTTTGAATCTTTGGGGTCGGCAGTATCACGGCGTGGTTGACTCAAGCCTCCGACAGGGCCAAATCGGGCCTATGTAAGGTCTCCGTGACAGCTATATAGAATCGCTTAGGTTCGAGCAGTCGCTTAGAAAAGTGGATGATTATTACTACCCGATGGTGTAATCGGTAACACATGGGTTTTTGGAGCCCACGTTCCAGGTTCAAGTCCTGGTCGGGTAGTGTTATTTTATTTTTAAGGTTTTTTTAGATGGCAAAACGAGCAGCAGTAATATTGGCAGCGGGTGTCAGCAGCAGGATGAACACTATGCTACCTAAGGTACTTCACGAAGTATGTGGAAGGCCTATGCTCTCTTATGTTCTTGATGCTTGTCGTGCTGTCGATGTTGAAAAGATATATGTGGTTGTAGGCTATGGGGCGGATCAGGTTAAAGAGCGTTACGCGGGCGATAGTGATATTGTTTGGGTAACTCAGTCTGAGCAAAAGGGTACGGCTCATGCGGTTATGTGCTGTAAGGATGAGCTGACTGGTTTTGACGGCGATACGCTGGTTCTTTGCGGCGATGGGCCTTTGATTCGGAAGGAAACGTTGAAGACGCTGGTTGATAAGCATGATTCGGAGCAGTCTGCGACTACTTTGGCGACGGCGGTTCTTGATGATCCGAGTGGTTACGGCAGGATTTGCAGGGACAGTTACGGCAATATTCAGGGTATTGTTGAGGATAGTGACTGCGATGAGCAGCAGCTTGCGATACAAGAGGTTAATCCGAGTTATTATCTTTTCAAAAATAAAATATTGCTTGAGGCACTTGAAAAAGTTGAGCCTAACAATGTTAAGAATGAATACTATATAACGGATGTGTTGGCGATAATCCTTGCGGCGGGTCATAAGGTTGTTGCTATAACGGCGGTCAGACCTGAAGAGGCAATCGGTGTTAACAGCAGAAGGCAGCTTAGCGAGGTGGGCAGGATAATGCAGGACAGGGTTCAGGGTATTTTGATGGATGGTGGGGTTACTATTGTTGACCCTGATAATACGTGGATCGATGCCCGGGCCCAGATCGGTCAGGATACTGTTATTGAGCCTTTCACTTATATTCATGGGGTGGCGAATATAGGCAGCAGTTGCAGGATCGGGCCTTTCGCGTATTTGAGAAATAATACAGTTATTGAAGATGATGTTGTGCTGGGTGTTTTTACAGAGGTGAAGGATTCGGTGCTTGGTGCGGGGGTCAGGGCGAGACATCTTAGTTATATTGGTGATTCTGAGATCGGTAAGAACGTCAATGTTGGCGCGGGTACTATAACGGCCAATTTTGACGGTGAGAGTATTAACAGGACTAAAATTGGTGATGACAGTTACGTTGGTTCGGGAGTTGTTATTGTTGCTCCTGTTGAGCTTGCCAAGGGCAGTAAGATTGAATCCGGGACTGTAGTATCAAAAAATGGTTTACTTAAATCAGAACAAAAGGATTAATAATGTTTCTTGATGATAATCTGAAAGTTTTTGCTGGCAGCGGGAGTCCGGAGCTTGCAGTTAAAGTCTGTAAGTATCTGGAGATACCTCTTGGCGGGGCTAATGTAGACAGGTTCCCGGATGGCGAAAGGATAATCAAGCTTGAGGATGATGTTCGAGGCAGGGATTGTTTTGTGCTGGGATCGACGTGTGCTCCGGTAGATGAGAATTTAATGGAGCTTTTGATCTATGTTGATTGTCTTCGCAGAGCCAGCGCCAAGCGTATAACCCTTGTTATTCCTTATTTTGGTTATGCAAGGCAGGACAGAAAAGATGAGGGCAGGGTTCCGATCACAGCTAAGCTGGTAGCTAATCTGATTACTGTGGCTGGGGCTGACAGGGTCATGTCTATAGACCTTCATGCGGCACAGCTTCAGGGCTTTTTTGATATACCGGTTGATCATCTTGCGGGTGAATTGATACTTAGTCATTATTTCAGGAGTCAGAAAATCAACAACCTGACAGTTGTTTCTCCTGATGTTGGCAATATGAAAACGGCGGCTAAGTATGCATCACATCTTGGCGGTGAGCTTGCGATAGTTCATAAGAAGCGTGTCAGCGGTAGTGAGGTCGAGGCGCAAGAGGTCATTGGTGATGTCGAAGGTCGAAATGTTATCATGTGTGATGACATTATCGCGACAGCAGGTACGATTTGCAGTGCAGCTAAGCTGGTGAAGTTGCGTGGAGCTAATAAGATATATGTTGGTGCGACTCACGGTGTTTTCGCAGGGCAGGCAGTTGAGAGGTTAAATGATGCTCCGATCGATAGTATAGTAGTGACAGATACTATACCGCTGGATAAACATACGGATAAATTGAAGAATATAAAAGTTTTGAGTGTTGCGTTGATGCTTGGTGAGGCGGTAAAGCGTATTCACCGTAATGAGTCGGTCAGCAGTCTTTTTAATAATGTCTAAAGTGTACCCTTAAGGGTAATAAATGTCTGCGAGTAAAGCTATAACTGGTTATTTTTAAGTTATTTACCCGCGGATAAACAGAAAAACTCAGTTGTGAGTAGTATAATTATAGATAGAAGTGAGGATATTATGGAAAAATCTTTGGTTTTGAAAGCTCAGATCAGAGAACATGCTGGTACGAAATTGGCAAAGAAACTTCGTAAGCAGAGTCGTATTCCTGCAGTTATTTACGGCCATAAGAAGGGATCAGTAGCGGTTTCGTTGGACAAACACAATCTTGTTGAAGGTTTGCTCCGTGGGACACGTGTTCTTGATATTGACATTGACGGCAAGGTGGAAACAGTGATGTTTAAGGATTTACAGTATGATCATCTTGGAAGGGATATCATTCATATAGATCTTATGCGAGTTAACGTAACTGAGAAGGTGAAAGTTTCAGTTCAGATCGCATTGAAGGGTATAGCTGAGGGTACTAAAGAGAGTGGTATTATTGAAGAGCATGCATCAAAGCTTGAGGTTGAGTGTCAGGTTAATGCTATTCCGGAGACTCTGGTAGTGAACATTAAGGAAGTTAAAATTGGTGACAATATTTACGCAAGTGATGTTGCGCTTCCTGATGGAGTTGTTCTTGTAAGTGATCCGTCTACTCTGGTATTGACTTGCAGTCTTGTGATAGCTGCTAAGAGTACAGAAGAGCTTGAAGAGGAGGTGCCGTTAACTCCTGAGGTTATTGGTGAGGAGAAGGAAGAAGAGGAATCGCAGGAGTAGTTTTGTAGTAAAGGCTGGTTATTATGGGCGAGGTTAAAATGGTTGTCGGCCTGGGTAATCCCGGGAAAGAGTATGACAACACTCGTCATAATGTTGGGTTTGAAGTTATAGATTTGCTTGCGAAGGCCCTTGGTATTGAAGTGAAGCAGAAGAAGTTCGGAGCTTTGTTTGGCCAGGGCGTTTTTGCGGATAAAAAGTTAATATTGTTGAAGCCTTATCAGTATATGAATCGCAGCGGGCAGGCGGTTGTGACTGCGGCGGGTTTTTATAAGCTTGAGCTTGATGATGTGCTGATAGTCAGTGATGATATGGCGATTGATTGCGGCAGGATTCGGATGCGTCGGAAGGGTTCAGCTGGCGGTCAGAAGGGTCTTTCGGATGTGATAGGTAAGCTTGGCAG
>CAYZEH010000250.1:0-3776 GCA_964477135.1 uncultured Pirellulales bacterium
CATCCTGGCCGGCAATTCTTCCAAGGTTTGAATTCCAGTATGAAATACGCTCGCCATTTATAAAACGGTCTGAGTCAAATTGTGGTGTGTAGACAATATCCAGATTGGCCAGGTCAGAGAACAAGCTCATCTTAGCCGCATCGGATGGAGCTTTGAGGTATTCAGTATCTCTGCCGATAAAGAAGGATTGCCAATCCTTGGGAAACAAATCGTTGATAAAGATAAGGTCGCCTGTGCCCCATGTTAGTGTTTGCCTTCCAGCTTTCATATCCATAAAGTCATAAGGGCTGGTAGATATATAAGCTTCTCGCAGGTCGAAATCGCCCTCTTCTTCTACCATGTCACCAACGGTGTCGCCCTTGACTTTAAAATCAGCCCAGTCCAGGTACGATGACAGATCAATTTGCAGTCGTTGTTCCATTATGGACATGTCTTTTTCGTATTTATCTTTTCGCAAGCGATACCCGGAACGCATTTCATAAAATCCATGAACTTCCAGATTTGAAAACAGCGAGTTCAAATCACTTTCATTTTCTTCCTCTCCCAGAACGGGCAAGGAAAGAGCAGCAATGAGTATAATGACTATGAACGACTTGTGATGAATCATCTTTTAGCCTCTTTTGGCGGTCTGCGAAGGTATCGTTCTGTAAATATATCTTTCATATTGATATTATACTTTACCTTGGTAAATTCCATTACTGTTTTGCTGTGCGTATTTAAGTCTGAAACGACAGATTTTACAACTGTAGGGAATTTACTGGTCTTATCTCCATCTTTAACTTCAATCAGTTCAACTTTTTGTGTTTCGATAGTTCGATAGAGCTTATTTTTCTTGTCATAGAAATCCATCTTCATCGGTACAAATGTTTTTCGGTCGATTGAAACATTATAATAACTAAACTCCAAGCTGTCAGGTTTTTTAGGCACATTTTTGACAATATAGTATTTGTCAGTGGTTTTAATTAGCTCGTGGGCATCTTCGGCCAGATTTCGTCCTGAAACATCTTCGTATAGAAAATTCGAACCGACAAAACTGGTACGTTTGTCGCTAGCTGCAATACGCCTTACAAGGTCAAGGCTTGGAAGATACAGCCACCTGTCGTCATCTTTTTTAAGATCCGTGTGCTTATGGACCATAAACACCATCTTACGAACGTCGGCTGGTTTTAAGAAATACACATAGTAGTTCTGGTCGCCGCCATCTTTAGTGTCTTTTCTTAGAATAATGAATTCACGGATCCTGGATTGTCCTTTCTTGTCCGTTATCGTCATCTTGACTTTTGCCTTACCATCTTTCCCCTGATAATAAGCCACAATATTAGCCTTGTTGACTATTGTTTCGACATCGGTAAAAGGTTTATCTGCTGCCAGAACCGGGACCATAAACGACAAAATAATGGCCAATGATAGTAAATATTTCATATTATAACTCAACTTTCTTTAGTTTTACATGCTTTTCGTTTTGACATCAAACTACATACAAGTGCCATCAATGGTATTGCTATTATACTAATCCAGGCCAGTTTACTCCATCCGAGATTCCAATATTGATGCAAATTTACTGCGACAAGAATAACAGATGCAATGGAAATTATAAAGCAGAGTCCGCAACTGCAACTTGTAGATACTGGCTTTGCCTCAGGCTTGAACAAAAATCTCTCTAAGATCTTTAACAAGGCAGGAAGTACTAATAATGTTATCGCTCCTGACAAAGCCATAATGGCACATAAAAATATCCCAACTGTTTTATAAGGTATCAACGGTGCGGCAAGTAATGGTAAAAAGCCGATCGCGATAACTATTACGTTTCTGGTGATCGCTCTGGCAGGCTCGCCAAACATTTCACCCACACTTAATTGCCATGATCCTTTCTGGGCATAGGTTGCCCTGGCCCGCTCAAGGAAGTGAATCGCAAAATCCACCGACATACCCAAAGTCAACGCACTTAAAATCGCGACCGGCATGTCATAGTCCTTACCGGCAAATCCTATTATTCCGTAAATAACCGCAATAGTTACTGTCAGAGGTATCATACAAATAATGCCCCAAAGTGGTGAACGGAACAATATTGTCATCATGATAAACACAATAACAAAACTTCCAAGAAACGATTGCAGCATTCCAAAGACCATTTTATTTTGCCATACTGTATTGATATAAGTCAATCCTGCCCAATTATATTTTAACGGCATTGGAGGAGTATTTTCCGCAAAGAATTTATCAACAGCACTGACAACCATTTCCATATCCTTGTTATCGCCGCTGGTTAATTGAATCCAAATATTAGCTTTCATGTAATCGTAAGTAACTAGATGCCATAGGTCCTCAGGATTATGGCTGCTTTGAAACTGCAATAAACACTGGGCGACAGCTCCTGAAGATGACGGTATAATAGAGTTTTCCTGTTTACCGTCGATTAACTCCTGATGGACTTTTTTCACTACATCTGCCACAGAATTACTCTTGCCGACTAAGCCGGACTCTTCAAGATATTTTTGCAATTTTGCTACATAGTTAAGCACCGCTGGCTGCTTGAATAGTTTCAGGCTTTCTTTTTCAATCTCAAAGAAATCAAGAAGCTCATACCAGGCATCAACATCTTCGTCTTTAGCTGCTTCGATCCTGGATTCTATGGAGGCTGCCATTGAATCCAACAAATATATTTTATCTTTGCTTGCCTCAACATGGTTGTTTAGCAATTCACTGCTTTCGGATTCAATTATTTTCACATTGTTAAAATCATCTTTGAGTTTCTGTATTTGCCCATCTAATCGATTGCGTAAGCCGGACACATAAACAGCAAGCTCTTTTGACACATCTTCACCGGATCCGTCTTCAAGCACAAGATATGCCATATATGTGCCGCCGAAGTGTTTATTCAGCTCAATATCAGCCTGGCGAATAGGGTGAGTTTTTGAGAACCATTTTACGGGATTGTCATTTATCTCAATGCGTGTGATACCATAAATCGCGACTATTGTAATGGCAACAGCAGCAACCAGAATGAATTTTGCTTTTGCATATGTGAAGTTACCTGCCTTGTAGAGCAATTTTGTAAGCAAGCTCTGTTTTTCCTGCTGTGCTGTCGTGTGACCAAAATTTTCAAGTGACTTTTCTCTCATCATCATTATGTATGCCGGAATAAAGATCACTGTGCACACCCAGGCTGTCATGATCCCGATAGCTACAAATACACCAAATACCTGCACGGGGGGGATAGGTGTTAGAGCAAGAGAAGCAAAGCCTGCTGCTGACGTTAATGAAGTATAAAGCATGGGCGTAAACAGCTCTTCCATAACTTCACGGATCGTATTTATCCTGCCTTTTTCCTTTGTATAGAGATCGAAGAATTCTGAGAGAATATGAACCGAATCAACAACCGCTATCGGCATGAGAAAGATCGGAATCATCGAACCCATTATGTGAACCGGAAATCCTAAACCGATCATTAATCCCATTGTTGAGATAACAGCAACCATCGCAACGATCATAGGAGATATGACAAGCACTAGTTTACGGAAGAAAAACAGCATCAGAAGAAATATAACAACCATAGCAAACGGTGCCGATACCGCCATCTGAATAAACATCTCAACACCAAACGTATCTTCCGCAACCGGCAAACCCGTAATGTAATATTGCTCGTCCCCGCTGAATGTGGCGATTTTCTCTTTCAGACTGCTGTACACTCGATAACTTAGATCTTTGCTTGTTAGCGGCAGATAAAGACAGACAGCTTTTCCATCTTCTGAAATCATGGTTCCCTTAAGCAAAGG
>CAYZEH010000251.1:0-3718 GCA_964477135.1 uncultured Pirellulales bacterium
GCAAGCAAGTCTCCCGCAGGTTGGTCTGTAATTGCTGATATCACAAACGACGGCATCGTAAACCTGGAAGACTTCGCATGGATGGCAGAATATTTTTGGCACAGAACTGATGGCATTACCGGAGATTTGAACAGGGACCGGATAGTCTACTTTGATGATCTTTCGATAATGAGCGAAAAATGGCTTCAGCAGACTGCCTGGTATTGATACTGTTTGCCTTGTAAAATCTCATATAAAAGTAAATTTCTACGGGTTTACACCCGTAGAATTGCGGCAGATTATTAAACTGCTCTAATTCACTTTAGCTGCAGTTTGATTATTCTGCGATTCCCAGCAAATAAGATTCAGACCATGCGGACACGCCATTCCATCATACTTGGGCAGCAACCTTACTGCCACCCCCTGCCTGCCCGAATTATCACAAACCATAATACCCTCAAACCAGTGGAATTTATCTTCATTAGCAGGCTCTTTATAAGCCATTTCCAAAATCGTCCCGTCTATGATATTACCCCACGAATCAACCTGCCCGCGATAAAGCTGTACAGAAATATTTTCAGGGGCAATCTCACCAAGCCTGACAAGTGCTTTAACATGCAGCTTTGAACCGACCTTGATTTGAGATTTCCTCTGATCTTGTACTTCAAATCCATTACCATTATCAACTTTGATATCGACATCTGCGATTTGCAACTGGCCCCAGTGCTGTTTCATATAAGATTTCCAGGTTGATATCTCTTTAGCTTTAGCCTGGGATTTTCTATTGAGTTCTTTCCAGTCTTCCGCCGCCATCATATAGAATCTCTTAGTATATTCGCCCACCATTCTGCTGGTATTAAATCTTGGTGTACACCATTTGATAGTGGTTTTCATACGATGTATCCAAGGCCGGGGCAGATCGTCTTTACCACGTGAATAGTAAAGCGGAATAACCTCATTTTCCAGAATATTATACATCGCCTGAGATTCAACCATATCCTGATATTCAGTATCGTCATAATTTTCACCGGCTCCAATTACCCAACCACCCTCATTAACATAACCTTCACACCACCAGCCGTCCCAGGTACTAAGGTTCAATGCACCATTAAATGCCGCTTTCATACCACTTGTACCGCTTGCCTCCATTGGCGGTCTTGGGGTATTAAGCCATACATCAACTCCCCTTACCAAAAATCTCGCAACATTAATATCGTAATCCTCGAGGAACACAATCCGTTTTCGCACATCATACTGGTTAGCAAAATGGATGATTTGACGAATTATCTCTTTGCCCTCGGTATCTTTCGGATGAGCCTTACCGGCAAAGACTATTTGCAAAGGCCTTTCAGGATTACTCAAAAGTTTAATGAGTCTCTTCGGATCCCTAAGCAGCAAATTACCTCTTTTATAAGTAGCGAATCTTCTCGCAAAACCAATAGTTAATGCTTCCGAATCCAATACCTCATCTGCCCAGTTAAGCTCTGTATGATAAGTACCTCTTCGCTGTATTTGAGATTTGAGTCTGCTCCTTGCAAAAGCTACCAATCTCCCCTTACTCCTCTGGTGCGTCCGCCAGAATTCTTCATCAGGTATAGAATCAATATTGTTCCAAAGCGAGCTATCTGTCACTTCATCATGCCAGTTAACACCGAGATATCTGTCATATAATGATGTCAACTCATGTGACAACCAACTCTTTATATGAGTACCATTAGTAACAGATGTAATCGGCACTTCACTTACCGGAACTTCAGGCCACAAACCAGCCCACATCTCTCTTGAGACTTTGCCATGAAGTTTACTGACACCATTGCGGTAATTGCTCAGCTTGATCGCCAATACAGGCATCTTGAAAGGTTCATTATCATCTTCCAAGTTGAACCTGCCGAGACCAAGAAAATCTTTTTTATCGATACCAAGACTCGGATAGTAAGAATTGAAATACTTTTCGATAAGTTCAACACTGAATTCATCATTACCCGCTGCCACAGGAGTGTGAACGGTAAATGCGTTGCCCGCTTTTGTTGCTTCCAGTGCTTGCTCAAATGTAATCTTGGTTTCTTCTCGTAAATTCTTTATTCTTTCAAGTGACATAAATGCAGCATGACCTTCGTTCATATGACAAACCTTTGGTGATATATCCATAGCACGCAAAGCTCGCAAACCACCGATACCAAGCATGATCTCCTGACGAATTCGCATCTCACGGTCACCGCCATAAAGGTTAGCTGTTATCATCCTGGCTTGAGGTGAATTAGAAACAATATTAGTATCAAGCAGGTAAAGTTTGATCCTGCCTACAGAAATAGCCCATATCTGTGCCTGGATAGTTTCACCCGGATAGTCAACTTCAATAATCAAAGGCCCGCCTTGCGAATCTTTAACAAGTTCTACCGGCATATTATAAAAATCATTCTCGATATACACTTCCTGTTGCCAGCCGTCAATATTGAGATACTGTCTGAAATATCCCTTCTGATACATCAAACCAACACCAACAAGAGGAATACCCAAATCCGAAGCACTTTTCAGATGGTCACCTGCTAATATACCAAGACCGCCTGAATATATCGGCACCGACTCATGCAAACCAAATTCAGCACTGAAATAAGCGATGAAAGGCTCAGAAGATTCCTCACCATATCTCTCAAACCATGTTGGGCTTTTCAGATATGTCTCAAGCTTATTGGCAACTCTTTCCAATTCATAAAGAAAGCCCTTGTTTTCTGCCAAAGACTCCAGATGTTCCTGAGAGACACTACCAAGAAGCTTAACAGGATTGTATCTGCTGGCTCGCCATAAATTACTGTCGATCCTTTTGAACAAGTCAATAAATTCAGGTTCCCACGACCAGTACATATTTTTTGCGATTACTTCCAGTTTTTTTAATGGTTCCGGCAATACCGGCAATACCGTGAAATTGCGAATTTTAGGCATTTCAAAATTCTCCATAAAACTTTTAAATTATCATGCAAACAACTGAAAAGAAAACATTCCATCAGCCCACCATATAATCGACCGTTAAAACTGTTAGCTTAATGCTAAAAATACTACTCATATATACTCGAAGTCCGATATCATCAAAAAATTATCTTCAAACATAAAATAAAACTATTTTTTAACAGGAAAGTTGTAGTTAAAATAATTTGGATGAATATAATAACATCCATCGTCCTATAATCTTTTTCATAAAAATTTTCGAAAGGAAAAAAATGAAAATAAGTATCATATCTTTAACAATTATAATTACACTCTTAATAATTCCATGCTATACCTTTGCCAGCAATATTAATAACAGCATTGAAGTTAATTTCAACAAATCAAACCGAACATTTGATATTTCCCGCAATGACATCGGAGTTATCCTGTATGATGGAATTGTAACTTACACCGCTCAGGGTAAGACTTTTTCAAGCAACGACAAAAAAATATCTTATAACCTCAGTACCAACGAAAAACAAATCACCTTAACGCTCGATAAAAATTACAGCATAACGATATGCATTGGTAGTACAGGAAACCTTTATTGTACATTTAATGGCAAAGTCGATGGTCTGGTGACATTTAAAGCAAAGACAAATTTCAACTCAGATACCGCAATACCCGCGATTCTCAAAAACAGCAGACACACCGACAACCATGTACTTACAACCACACTTGGCCCTGCCGAAATTCAAAACAACCAAAATAACAACTTTGTACAAACCAAGTATATGAATTGGCCTGTTTACGGCTG
>CAYZEH010000252.1:0-3712 GCA_964477135.1 uncultured Pirellulales bacterium
TATCCCATTTCCAATGTCCACAGAACGTTTTTTTAGGTTGACAGTTAATGAATCTGTATTTCATGAAAAGACTATATCCATTGTAGGCAGTCCTGCAGTGAGTTTGTCTGAAGGCGTGAAGCGGTCTGTGGAGTGGTACAATTGCATGCGATCGGGTGAACAATCGGCGTGCCTTTAGGGGGTCGGCAGTTAAGTTATGAATTTTCAGCTTCACATGACCCGTCTCGATAAGCTGATGCAGACGATTTTGTCCCCTCGCCTAATGAGAGCGTTTATTTATGCCAGGGTTTTGTCAGGGGCAGAGCACCGGCACATACTAGGACGGGACCTGGCGACGGTGGTTGATATTGGTGCCAACCGGGGGCAGTTTTCATTGGCAGTGCGGCGATGGGCGCCGGAGGCTATGGTGGTTGCGTTTGAACCGCTGGATAGGCCGGCGACTTTGTTTCGCAAGGTTTTTAAAGGCGATTCCAATGTGATTCTGCACCAGACGGCTATCGGGCCGGAAGCGGGCGAGGCTAAAATTCATGTGTCGGTTGCAGATGATTCTTCATCCCTGCTACCAATTTCGAAGGCGCAACAACGGCTCTTTCCAGGAACCGGTGAGATTAACACCGTAACGATCCCGGTTTCGCGCTTGGCCGGTTTTGTTACGCCTAAAAAAATTGTTCCTCCTGCGCTGCTCAAAATAGATGTGCAGGGATTTGAACTGGCGGTACTCGAAGGCTGCCAAGATCTGATAGAATGCTTTTCCCAGGTGTATGTAGAATGCTCCTTTGTGGAATTGTACACCGGGCAGGCATTGGTCCATGAGATCATTGCGTGGCTACAAAAACAGAGCTTCTATCTGAAAGGTATTTACAACTTATACTATGACAGGCAGGGACAGGCCGTACAAGGGGATTTTCTGTTTGAAAATAACAGTGGAAAAATACTCAAGGATACCTTACCTAACTCACATTGAATATTTGGAAACAAGTTCTAAGAGGTTGGCCGTATGCAGGAAAAATCGCCGAGTGTCCATTTAAACGAGGCCATTAGAAAGCGTGTTGCACGCGAGAAGAGCGCACATACCGGAAATGATGTTTTAGCAAATAGTTGCCGACTCAAAAACCGTTTTAAACATATTTGGAGCTATCCCTCGCGCAGGCGTATCGACGCGACTTTGCTTGGGCATCTGAAAAATCTTAATGGCGTCAGAGTGTTAGATTACGGTTGTGGGCGAGGTGATCTGAGCCTATATATCCTGGCCCAGGGTGGAGTTGTGCATGGGATTGACATCTCGACTGTATATATCCAGGATGCTACGAATCGTTGTATCGAAGCTGGCTACAAAATATCAAGATTCAGATTCGATGTGATGGATTGCCATTCGATGGAGTTTCCTGCGGACTTTTTTGACATCGTGGCTGGGCGCGGCATTCTTCATCACTTGGACTCAGGTTTGGCGTTAAGTGAAATCCACCGGGTGCTTAAGCCAGGCGGTCGGTTGCTGTTGCAGGAGCCACTCGCCGACAATCCTTTGCTTAAGCTGTTTCGTAAATTAACGCCATCAGCCCGTACGAAGGACGAAAGGCCGCTTACACGCAAGAATATTAAGCAGATAAAAAAATCGGAGTGGACCCCGCAGATGAGTTTTTGCGGCCTTTTGGAGGCATCAGCCGCAGTAATTACGTCCGTTTTGATGCCCACTAGTCCAGACAACTTTGTTTTACAGGCGGTAGACTGGATTGAACGGAAACTACACAATGCAGGTTTTCTGGATACATGGAATCAGTATGTACTTATAAATCTTATCAAACGACCCATCAATTAAGATAATACCCGCATTGAATATTTAACATATTGATAATATATCGAAATATTTCAAATTAAATGCACATTCTCATCAGCGACCATGCTGGGCATCCCCTTCAGGTTCAATTAAGCCGATCAATTTCCAGCAGGAGGCACAATGTTTTACACACCTATTGCGCCAAGTTGCAAACACCTAAGGGGCATTATCATTAAAGAATTCTGGTCTATATTATCTTGAGATTAAAGATATTTTTTCAAACCTTATTTAAAAAAACTATTTGAACATAAAGCTTTATTAATAATTAACAGAATGCGCCGGGCGTGAGCCCGGAAATGAATGCTTAGGCTTAAAATTGAAAATGTCATTTAGTAAGTACTATGAGACTAATCTCGTGGGTATCTACTTTGGAGATTTTGTGCAAATCCAAAAAATAATAATGTTCCAAGCAATAATATAATGAGCATCAGCAGCATCGTCTTTTTTACTCAACTTTACCGACCAGACATGACCACAACAGCAACAATCATGACAGATCTTCTTGAAGATCTAGCTTCTTATGGTTTGGATATAAAAGTCATTTGCGCTCAGCCCACGTATCTGATCAGGAAGAATAGCGCAAAAAAAGAAATCTATAATAAGGTAATTATAAGAAGAATCTGGACGTTTCTTTTTGATAAGAACAAGAACCTGGGAAGGATTCTGAACAGCATGAGCTGTTTTATTGTAATGCTTGCCAATTTGTTTACAACAGAAAAAGAAGCACTTCTGATATTTAACACCAATCCGGCACTTTTGTCTTTACTCGGCTATATCGGTAAAAAGTTCAGGAATCAACGATATATGATCCTTGTTCACGATCTTTGGCCGGAATTACCTGCCCATACAAAGATCATTAAAAAAGGTGGGATAATATACAGAACTATTGATTTTCTAACAATATTATCCTTTAGGCATTCCACTGGTACCATCGTATTGTCAAATACTATGAAAAAACTTATTCTCAATAAAGTTACTGAAAAGAAGCACAGTATCTATGTAATACACAACTGGGCAGATGCCAATCGAGTGTTTCCTGTAGCAAAAGAAAATATTAGAATGATTAATAGATTAGGGCTAAAAGACAAAAAAATAGTTATGTACTCTGGAAACTTGGGCCGTTATCAACCCCTTGAGGTAATGATTGGTGCTGCGAATGAACTAAAAAAAAGAAAGGATATCTTATTTTTATTTGTTGGAAATGGCGGGAAGAAGGCAAAAATTCAAAATATGGCAGAAAACCTGGAACTATGTAATATCAAATTCATGC
This sequence comes from uncultured Pirellulales bacterium, assembly GCA_964477135.1. Lineage (GTDB taxonomy): Bacteria > Planctomycetota > Phycisphaerae > Sedimentisphaerales > Anaerobacaceae > JAGLTN01. The sequence continues at coordinate 3,105 of CAYZEH010000252.1, forward strand.
CCTTTCAACCTTTGGATCGGCTCTCCGAATCCTTATCCATGGCTGATGTTTCTTTAATGGGTATTTATCCGGAAAATGAAGGGGTTATCATGCCGAGCAAGCTATATAGCTTATTAGCAGTTGGAAAGCCGATTGTTTGTGTGTCTGATATTAAATCTGAAGTCGCTGATATATTGCAGCAGGCCGGGGCCGGCATTCAATCTTCGGTAAATGATCCCAAAGAGCTTGCCAATAACATTTTGGCAATTGTCGATGATCAGGAAAAAGCCAGGGAAATGGGGCAAAACGGTAGAACCTACTTTCTTGAACATTTCGAGCGAAAGATAATTACGAAGCAGTGGAATGATATGTTGATTAAACTGACTTAATTTTAAAAAGAGAAACAATGAACAACGGTAATTCACGACTTATTTTTATTTTGGATCTGATGGTGATGTATGCGGCTTTTTACGGCACGTATTACCACTATCACAGTCATGTGATGATTCCGTTTCGAGCCATGCTTTTAATGGGATTTATTGCGTTAATGTGGTTTTTTATTTGTATTAATTCAAATATTGTTCGAATAAGCAGGCGCTCAAAAGTTATTGTGGCATTGAGGGATGTTC
>CAYZEH010000253.1:0-3694 GCA_964477135.1 uncultured Pirellulales bacterium
TTTTAATCAGGTGGCTATAGTTGATGCTAAAGGAGGCAGAAATGTAGATTGCCGAGCCAGACACCTAAAGAAAGTCGGCAAAGATGTTTGTGTGTTTATGGATTCTGATGAATCATCGTATGTCCCATCAGCGGATGGCATAAATGTTATTAATTGGGACGATGATTTCAAAATTGAGCAAAGAGTTGTTTCAGATTTCCCTGAAACCCAAATATGTAAACTCCTTGAACTAGCAATATCTTTAAATAGCAAGCAGTCAATAGTCGATTCTATTAATGGCAAAATTTCAGGAGATCAAAAGCTATCACAGGATGAGGAGATAGTTTTTGTACCTGGATTGAAAGATGCTGCTTTTAAGTGTGTTTCTTGCAAAAATAATGGCTGGTTTAAGTCTTCAGTCGCAGGTGAAAAATTAGGCGAAATTCTTTTTGAAGATGCAATTTATGATAGCATGTCGGGTAAGGATTTCCATACAAAAATGGAGCAATTAAAGGCGTGGGTTAATGCCTAATAATTTACCTAAATATTTTGCTAATAGCCCTAATGCTGTAATTGTAGCTCCTGCTGGATGCGGCAAGACGGAATTAATTGCTGATTCAGTTTGGCATTGTGATGGTCGCCAATTGATATTGACTCATACACATGCAGGTGTTAATTCCCTTAGGAAAAGGCTGAAAAAGAAAGGCGTTTCTTCAAAAAAATATCGCTTGGAAACTATTCATTCTTTTGCTGTTAGATATGCCAGTGCATATCCTAAGGCAAGTGGTATTATCACAAATGAGCCTAAAACGAACGAGGAATATGAAAATGTTATTACGTCGGCAACATCATTACTTGAAAAAGATTTGGCAAAGAAGATTTTAACAGAGTCTTATGATGGTGTTTTTGTGGATGAGTATCAAGACTGCGATGTTAGTCAACATCAGCTGATTCTTAAGCTTGCAGAAACTCTACCATGTCGGATAGTAGGTGATTATTTACAAGGTATTTTTGACTTTGGAGGCTCTGAATTAGTAGATTGGGACATAGATGTATATCCAGAGTTTAACGTATTAGATCAGTTAAAAGAACCATGGAGATGGAAAGGTGAAGGAGGTAATAGGGCATTAGGAGATTGGCTTATTAATACTGCGAGGCCTGCGTTAGAAAATTTAGAAAGTCTTTCCATACATGGTTTGGAAAGTATTGGCGTGCATTGGCATCCAAAGAAAAACTACAATAACTACACAACTGAGTTAAACGGACATGCAAATGATTTTGATGACATTTTTGCCATCTGTGCCTCAGGAAATATACACAAACCGCATACAATTGTTGAAAAATTAAACAAAAGATTTCGGTCTATCGAGCCATTGACAGGAAAAGATTTATTTGATGCAGCAGAACAGATTCATGCAAAAAGCGGTGAAGAGCTTTTAGACGTGACTTTGGAATTTGCATTTAAATGTTTGACTGAAATAACAAGCGATTCTAGAAGCGTAAGGAGTAATTCGTCGGTCAAATTTAGAAATGAAAACAAGATACAACTCAAGAATTTTTTTACCAGGATAATCAATGGTGAATTTGTGGCTATTTCGGAATTGTTTGAATTTTTTGAAACATATAAGCCAACATATAAACGATGGCAATTATGGCTGGAAATGAAAAAGGGACTTAAGCTTTCAATGACAGAGAAGGTGCCGTTGGTCGAAGCTTGTTGGCAAGTGAAGAATAAGGCCAAATACTATGAAAACAGGATTCCTCGTAGGTGCGTTTCCAGAACAGTGCTTCTGAAGGGGTTGGAGTGTGAGTGTGTTGCAGTAATTGATGCAGATGAATTAAAGCGAAAAGATTTTTATGTAGCCATAACTAGGCCCTCAAAGGAATTACACATATACTCCGAGACGCCTTTTTACCCATCTATACCACAAGAACAAATGCCCGATTGTCCGGAATGTGGTGACAAACTTAGATTCAGAAATGGGCAGTACGGACTTTTTATGGGTTGCCGTAATTACCAAGAATGTAAGTACAAGAAGAGTTTTATGGGCAACTAACGGCGTGGGCATGGTCTGATCTATTCCTCTAGCGGGGAGAGGTTGACCGCACTTACTGATGGAGTACGGACATCACAAAAAGTCGTACTGAATTTATATTTGAAAAATGAAGCTTATTCTCGTATTATGGCACCGGATATGATATTTTTGATTAGAAAGTTTGTCCGCTTTAGGAGAGTTGGATAATGGCAACCATCAGTAAAAAGGAGTTAGCAAGCCGAATTACTGATAGCACCAAGGCTAAGCAGGTGATGGTTAAGCGTATTATCCAGGCATTTCTTGATGAGATAATAAATGAATTATCCAAGGGTAATCGTTTGGAGTTTCGTGACTTCGGTGTATTTGAGACCAGAACAAGAGCTGCAAGAACCGCACAGAATCCCAAAACACTTGAACCTGTGAAAGTACCGGCAAAACGAACGGTCAAATTCAAGATGGGGCGTTTATTGAGACAGGGGTTAGAATATTTCCCACATGTTCCTGAAGAGGCTTCTGCTAAAGGAGAGTGAAGAACAACATCAAAAATCTTTAAACAAGAATTTTTCACTCTTGCCAACCCGCCCATAGTGAATTATTATACGCTATATCTGGTAGTTGAATTTATTATTGGGAGACAGTAAAGACGAAGGACAGTGAACAAAAATTAGGCGTCATTTAGGCGTCACTTTTGTCTGGGCAGGTGGTCGGAACTGAGTCGGAAGCCAGTTGGTATTGAGTTGGAACCGTGTGCCTGACCTAAAAAAACGGCTGTAAGTGCTTTATTGACAAGCACTCACAGCCAGATGTGACCATTCGGGACGCAGAGGTCGGAGGTTCAAATCCTCTCTCCCCGATTTCATAACTCCTTGAAAAACAAGGGGTTATTTTTTTGTTGATAACATTTCTCATAACGCTTATCCTACTTTTGGGAACATTTTGGGAACATTGATAGGAAAAATATTATGAGCGTAAACTGGGAAGAAGCGGCTAGACGGTATGTAGTTCGTTTTCGCGATGTGGATGGCCGGCATCGCACGGTTACTGTAAACGCCAAGAATCTCGACAAATATGGGTTATCAATACCTATGCGAATTACGGAGCGTGTTGCTAAACGCCTGGAAGCGGAAATTTTGCGTCAGGAAACTTCAAATGATGGATTGATTCGTGGTATTGGTCGCCAAGGTATGTTGTACTGGGATGTTGCGGCACGTTATATTCCACCACTTCTTGATAGAAATGGAGATGACAAATGGTCTAAGAGGCCTAAGGGGCAACCGTTGGAAAATGAACGAACTTATTCTGATATTCGGCTCTATCACATGTTGTTGGTTTTGACTAATTATTTTCCGTCATATATTGACCGAGGTAAGATAGCTTGGCGAAGAAAAGGAAAACGTAAGCATAGTCATGCCATAACTGTGCATACATGTACCCGCCCAATTGATAAAATTACCCGAGAGGATGTAGCTGGCTTCCAAATTTATCTTACTAAAAGCGGCCTTGCAGCAGCCACTATTCGTGGGTATATGGTTACGCTAAAGACATTTTTATCTTGGAGTGTTGAAAGGGGATATTTGCGTGCTAACCCAGGGGATGTTGTAAAACTGCCGTCTCGTAAGAAGCCACAGGTAGAGTGGCTTGAATCTGACAAAGTGAAAAAGTTAGCAGAAAAATCAGAT
>CAYZEH010000254.1:0-3681 GCA_964477135.1 uncultured Pirellulales bacterium
CTATCACAATTACCGCTGCTATTGAAAGTTTTGTTATTTTACTATTCATAATTAAGCTCCACATATTAGGCTTGTTTGAAGCCTTACCGGAGGCACCCATCGCAGCGAACATATCGTTTAAAGTTTTTTGGTCGAATTCACTGTTGGTGCGATCGTCTAATTGTTTTATTTGATTTTTTATATTTTCATCTGTCGGCCTCATTTTTACACCTCTCTATTTAACATTGACCGCAGTTTTTCAATTCCATAACGATATCGCCCCTGAGCTGTATTGATCGAAATCTTCAGCATTGAAGCTATCTGTCTGAAAGACAAATCCGCTTTGATATGCAGTATGACTACTTCCCGCTGATCAAAAGGAAGCTCTGCCAAAGCCTGCCTTAATTGGCTCAGCGTCTCTTTCTTAATTTGCACCTGCACAGGCCCATCACTACAGTAACCATCAACATAAATTTCGCTGTATTTATCCGCATGTATTTTGCGATTGCGAATACTGTTCAAAGCCTGATTGCGAACACATTTTGCCAGATAAGCTTTCAGATTCGTTCTAAGCTGAAAATCTTCTATAGATTCAGCAAAACTAACAAAAACATCGTGCACCACATCCTCAGCTGCCGCGATATCATATAAAAGAGCGTTTGCCAACGTTAGCAGATAGTCCTTGTACTTATCGTAAATTTCGCGCATAGACTCCCTGCAACCACGCCTGGCCTGTGAGACAAGTCTTTTGTCGCTCAACATTTACGATTTCCTCATAGCTATCACATTCAATGAACTATCACCATTAAGACACATGAAAACATGAATTAGTATATAAAAAAATAATATCATATAAAATTGCTCTGAATCTGTTTTATAATATAATAACATTACTATGAACCATTAAAGAAAAAACGGGAGTTTTTTAAATGATTCAGCAACAGCGAATTAGACAATTAAATAATAAACCTGTAAAGCCTGGTGATTATGTTCTTTACTGGATGCAGGCTGCTCAGCGAACTGAATATAACCACGCCCTTGAATACACTATCCGCAGAGCCAACGAGCTTAATCGCCCTGTCATTGTTGTTTTTGGATTAACTGATGATTACCCGCAAGCGAATCTAAGGCATTATCACTTTATGCTGACAGGTCTGAAAGAAGTTAAACAAAGCCTTGAGAAAAAAGGAATAATCTTTGTAATAAAGCACTCCTCACCCGAATTGGCGGTCTTAGAGATGTCAGACAAAGCAGCTATTACAATCGTCGATGCGGGCTGGACAAAGATTCAACAAAAATGGCGAAAACATGTTGCCCGAAAGATCAACTGCCTGCTTGAGGAAGTTGAGACTAATCTGATCCTGCCAATTATGGAAGTGACCGACAAAGAAAATTTTTCCGCTGGCACATTAAGACCAAGAATAAATGCAAAACTTCCCAACTACCTGGTCAAGTTAAAACACACGCAAATAAAACATCTCTCTTTGGATATGAATTTTGAAAGTTTTGATATTAGCAACATTGATCATGCTTTAGCCAAGCTCAAAATTGACCACAGCGTAAAACCTGTAAAAAACTTTAAAGCTGGTACAAGCCAGGCAAAAAAACTTTTAAAAGACTTCATAAAAAACAAACTCAACGATTATGATACTCTCAGAAATGACCCGTGCAAAAACTACACCTCGAATATGAGCCCCTATCTGCACTTTGGTCAGATATCGCCTTTGTATATCGCTCTTGAAGTTTCAAAATCAACCAGTAAAGGCAAAGCTGCTTATATTGAAGAATTGATAGTTCGCAGAGAGCTTAGCCATAATTTTATTTATTATAATGACAACTATGATAAATTGAACTGCCTGCCCTGCTGGGCGATGAATACACTTAATTTTCATCGCAAAGACAAAAGGGAATATGTCTATACACTTGAGCAATTCGAAAAAGCAAAAACACATGACATATACTGGAATGCCGCCCAGAAAGAAATGGTAATAACAGGGAAAATGCATGGCTACATGCGTATGTACTGGGGCAAAAAAATTCTTGAATGGAGCAAAAACCCAAGAGAAGGCTTTAAGATAGCTGTTTATTTGAATAATAAATATGAACTCGACGGCAGAGATGCTAACGGCTACGCAGGAGTAGCATGGTGTTTTGGTAAGCACGACCGGGCATGGTCAGAGAGGAAAGTCTTTGGCAAAATAAGATATATGAACGCTGCTGGTCTCAAAAGAAAATTCGACCGGGATAAATATGTAGAAAAAATAAACTCCCTTTCAATAGAGGAGCAATAATGAAAATCGTCATTGCAGGGGCAACGGGATTTATCGGAAAAGCACTGTGTGATAGTTTAGTTGTGCAACATCAAGTTATTGCTTTAACACGCAATATCAGAAAGGCAGCTGTTATTTTACCTAAAGAAATGGAAATCTTAACCTGGAATGAAAACTGGCGGAAAAAAATTCAGGGCTGTGACGCAATAATAAATCTGTCTGGCGCAAGTGTTGCTCAAGGCAGATGGACAAAAAAGCTGAAATCTAAAATTCTAAACAGCAGAATAAATTCTACAAACGCTCTGATCGAATCGGCAAAAAAATTAGAACCAAAACCAAGAGTAATGATATTAGCTTCCGCAATTGGTTTTTATGGCAATGCCGGCGATAAGCAGCTAAATGAGAATTCACCTGCTGGCAAAGGTTTTCTTTCCAATGTTTGCCGGCAAATTGAAACCAAAGCAAAAGAAATAAAAGATATTGGCATCAGAGATGTTGTTATTCGCACATCAATAGTATTGGATCGATCAGGTGGAGCATTAAAAAAAATGATCCTGCCTTTTAAATTTTTCTTAGGCTCAAAATTTAGTAGCGGTCTGCAATGGATGTCATGGATAAGCCTGGCCGATGAAGTATCCGCAATCAAATTTCTTATTGAGAATCAAAACTCAAACGGCATCTTTAATCTAAGCAGCCCGGAACCTGTTCGCAATAAAGATTTCGTGAAAACACTCACCTCTGTTTTACACCGCCCCTGCTTCATGGCTTTACCAAAAATAGCACTTAAACTCTTGTTTGGCCAAAAAGCAGAAGAACTATTTTTAACAAGTCAGAAAGTTTACCCTCAAAGATTATTAGATACAGGCTTCAAATTTAAATACCCTGATTTAAATAGTGCTCTAAAATCAATGAACTTTTAAGGAGTCATAAAATGAAAGAATATTTTGAAAATACTAAAGGCACAGCAGTTCTGGCAACATCAGATAGCCAAGGCAATGTTGACGCAGCGATCTATGCCAGGCCCCATGTTATAGATGAGCAAACTATTGCATTTATTATGAACGACCACCTAAGCTATAAAAACCTCTGCTCAAATCCCAAAGCTGCTTATTTATTCATGGAAGAAGGCCCAGGCTATAATGGCAAAAGACTGTATCTGACCAAAATCAAAGAAAGCGATGACCAGCAATTAATAGAGTCAATGAGAAAAAGAAAGACCACCCATGCCTGCGAAGATGCCGATACAAAAAAGTTTCTGGTCTATTTAAAAGTTGATAAGATCAGGCCTCTGATAGGAGACTAATCAGCTTCGTGCTTTAGTCAGAACTAATTTGAAATTTCCATAGTCGCTGATTAGGAAATTCGCCCCAGGTTTTGTCTTTGGCATTTGCTTTTAGCTGATCGACAATTTCCAGCCAGCGGTCACAGCGGT
>CAYZEH010000255.1:0-3676 GCA_964477135.1 uncultured Pirellulales bacterium
TATTCTTATGGGTTCAATACTTGGTAATACTGGGATTAATGAGCGTCTTTTCGCTGCGATTGATAAATGGACTGGCGGTCTACCTGGAGGATTGGTATGTTCTGTCGTTGGTGGCAATGCTGTCTTTGGCGCCATGTGTGGTTCTACTATAGCCGCAGTTGCAACTTTTGGAAAGATTGCATTCCCTATAATGGAAAAAAAGAAATATTCCCCCAGCCTCAGCCTTGGCTGCATTGCAGCGGCGGATATTTTGGCGCCTCTCATTCCACCCAGCATCCTCCTGATTCTCTATGGCGCCTGGCAGGGACTCTCCCTGGTAGATCTACTCGCTGCAGGACTCATACCAGGGATTCTTATGATGATATCCCTCATGTCCTTTATTATAATCAGGGTTAAACTTAATCCTGACCTGGCCCCTCAACCTCAAAAGTATAGCTGGAACGAAAAACTAAATGCTGTTAAAGAAATTCTTCCATTTGTCGCCGTAATTGTCGGTGTATTAAGTGCGATTTTTGGAGGCTTTATGACCCCTACTGAAGCGGCGGGCTTGGGCGCATTCCTTAGCATGGTTCTTACAGTGATATATAAAAAGCTTAATTTGAAAATACTCAAGACGAGCCTGTTGGAAACTGTGAGGGTAACCTCATTTTCTTTGTTTATAATGGCAATGGCCTCCCTAATCTCCCATGTCTTTAACTCCGCAGGAATCATCCCCAGCATAAAGGACTATGTAATAGGTCTGCCAATCGGTAGATATGGTATTTTAGCTCTTTTTTTTGTTATTTATTTGGTTATGGGAATGCTATTCGATTCATGGTCCATGCTTTTTCTTACCTTTCCTTTTGTCATGCCCATTATTATCGCATTAGATTTCAACCCAATTTGGTGGGGTGTTGTTTATGTGATAGCAGCCGAGCAAAGCTCGATCACACCGCCATTTGGTTTAAGTCTTTTTGTGCTTCATGGGGTTGTTCCCTGGCATCCAATGGGGACCATTGTTCGCGGCGCTCTTCCCTTCCTCATCCCAATTTATTTTAACATACTGCTGCTCATAGTTTTTCCTCAAATTGCTTTGTGGTTACCAAGCATATTACATGGATAGGCTGTAAAAAGAATTATGGTATGATCATTTAATGTTTTCCTTAGATCTTGATATAAAGGCCGTCAATGGTATGTTGTTGCAGATAGTGATGTACAAAATTTATGATAGTGATAATATGCGCAAATAAAACAATTAATCTTTATAAGGTTATATATTAACGAGTGGGAGGTATAAATTATTATGCTGAATACAACGATTTCATATTTTTCTCAAAATAAGTTAGGAGTCATGAGGGAAAGAGTTTTTGAGTTGCTTGAAAATCATGGTGTCAAAATGGACCATCCGGAGGTTGTCAGACTGTTGTCCAAAGCTGGAGCTAATGTGGATTTTGGCAGTCAAATAGTTCGTTTCCCTAAGAAGTTTTTAGAGGAACAAATTATTATGGCCCCCAAGAACTTTGTTTTAGAAGGTAGGAGTGGAAAATTTAAATTAGAGATACCCCGTGAAGACGGTACATTCCATACAAGAACGAACACAGGAGGCCAAACATGGATAGAGCCTGAAACTGGTAAATACAGAAGGGTTACAATTTCAGATGTAGCTACTTGGGCAAAATTATCATATAGATTAGAAAATATTGGATTTTCAGCCTTTCCAGTGCCGAATGACGTGCCCACTGCAACGGCTGATATATATGCCTTAAGTGCGATGTTACAAAATACCGAAAAACATGTATGGGTACAACCCTATACAGAGGGCAGTGTTGAGTATCTAATTAAGCTTTCTGTTGCAGCAGCAGGGGGAGAAGACGCATTGAGAAATAATCCACTTGTTAGCTTTATTACGTGTTCATTGACGCCATTGGAATTTAAGTATATGGACTTAGATATCATATTACAAGCCTCTCGCAAAGGCATACCGCTTCATCCATGCAGTTTACCAGGGGCAGGGTCCACAGGGCCAATTACTGAGCCTGGTGTCGTGCTTTTATCCGTGGCTGAAATTTTAGTAATGTTAGCAACAGCACAGGTTATTCAACCAGGTATTCCAATTGTAGCAACACCTCTTATCTTTTCTGCTGATATGAGCACGGGGAGAAGCCTCCAATCCAGCGTAGAGTCAATGAGGAGTAATGCATTGGCTGTTCAATTTATCAAGAAAGCTTTTGGGATACCTGTCCATACATATGGTATTGGCGCCGATTCACCTATTATGGACGGCCAATGCATGAGTGAAGGGGCTTTGCGCAGTATGCTTATTGGCAGTTCCGGCGCTGATATATTGGGAGGGGCCGGGCAAATTGAGGTAGCGACTACAATAAGCCCTATACAGTTAGCTATTGATAACGAAGTGTTTGGCATGGTTAGGCGCATTATAACTGAAATGCCCTTTGATGATAATTCCATGGCTTGGGATGACCTCATGGAAACTACGCCAGGGGGAGAATTTCTCACTAAGCAACATACGTTGCAACACTGCAGGGATGGCTTGCCCCTAATAAATTTTATTCGGTCTGACAGAGAAACCTGGACGAAGAAAGGACAAGGGGACTTGGTAGACAGGGCCAAAGAATTCTGCAGCCAACTTTTGGAAAAGTCAGAACCTCTAATCATGAATGATGATGTAGTAAAGGAAATGGATTCTATAGTAAAAACTGCAGACGAGCATTTAAAATAGAACGGCAGCAAAATACTTATTACTAAAAATATTAGACGACCAAATAAAAAGGGGTTGAATATGTCTGATCAAAATTTAAAAAGAATAACAGAGACTTTGATTTCAGGTGAAGAAAAAGAACTTTTGCAACTTGTTAATAAAACACTGGATGAGGAAATTTCAGCCAAGGTAATTCTCAATTACGGTCTAATCTGCGGGATGGATATAGTTGGTGAAAAGATGGAAACCGGAGACATGTTTATTCCAGAGGTCCTCAGGTCTGCAAGGGCCATGAGCGGTGCTGTTGAGATTCTCAAGCCTCTTTTGGGTGAAAAGGATATAAAAGCAAGCGGAAAAGTAGTCATTGGGACTGTAAAGGGTGACCTGCATGATATTGGGAAAAACCTTGTGGTCATGATGCTCGAAAGTGCCGGCTTTGAAGTGCACAATATTGGTGCGGATATTTCACCTGAAAAATTTGTGACAGCGATTAAAGAAAAAGAAGCCGATATTCTTGCGCTCTCAGCACTACTAACGACTACCATGAACATGATGAAGGTAACTATTGATGCTGTTAGAGAAGGTGGTATCAGGGATAGTGTTAAAATAGTGATAGGTGGCGCCCCTGTCACTCAGGAATTTGCAGATAAAATCGGAGCTGACGGATATGCACCGGATGCTGGCTCTGCCACTAGATTGGCTAAAACCTTATTAGCCTGAGGCGCTTGTTGGCATATTTTAGGATGAAATCCTGGAGATATACCAATTTTTCTTGTATCGTCTTTGCAAGAGTTTACTCACAGTGTAGGATAATTGCCCCTCTATAATTATTGTTAAAATTTGGGTTACCTATGAAAAAAATAAAAATTAAATTTGTTCTTAATGGTAAAAGTCAAGAAATGGAAATTCCGCCTAATATATCCCTCCTTGATTTACTAAGGGATCATCTTGGGCTGACCGGCGCAAAAAAGGTGTGCG
>CAYZEH010000256.1:0-3667 GCA_964477135.1 uncultured Pirellulales bacterium
ATACCCACCCACCATCCCCCAAGGAATCAGAAGATAGAAAGAATGAGTCTTTAGACGAAAAGAATAAATCTTTACTATCTTATGATTCTAAACCAGAACCTCCCGGTAAAGGATTGAGTCGTGAAGAGATACGTTTCTTAACAGATGTAGCAACTCGCCCACTGTCAACAACCGTATCCCGCTATCACCGCCTCAACCTTTCCCGCCGTCGCGGCAACGCTATCCGCCAGTCACTTGCCTCTGCCGGTATTATAAAAGCTGTCACTATCGCAACCCGCTGCGGCCAGGTAGTATTGTATGAACTGATCGAACTTGGCAGAACGCTCTGCTCTTCGGTACATATCGAGATCGCCCCCAAACCTCGCCAGAGCCTGGAGCATCGCTATTGGGTAAGGCAAACTGCCAAATATTTTGAGAAACAAGATTATGATATTAAATACGAGCATCCTATCAAGGGCAACGGTGCTATTGATATATTAGCCATAAGAGGCAGCAGAAGGGTCGCAGTTGAGGTAGAAACAGGCAAATCGAATATCAAAGCAAACCTCGAAAAAATAAAAGATGCAGGATTTGACCGGATAGTCTTTGTCGCTACATCTCCAACTGCGGTCACCGCCTGCCAGAGAGCTATCGATGCGGTAGAATACAGCGACTCTGATATGGCTGAATTGCTTACCTGGCTGGATATTTCATAAGGTCGCTTAAAAATATCTGCTGAATCACTTCCCTTGAGATATTATGCCATAAGCCAGCGGGTTGTGGAATCGGCAGAATTCTTCTTTCAGCTTTTGGTACAGATCATTTCGAAAATTCGGCTTATCTAAATCCTTCGGTCCTAACACTGTGGCGGGGATCTGATTATAGTCATAGATACTTTTTCGTTTTTGAATAATATCATCTTTGCTGTTCTGGTTATTTGCCTGGGCGAGATAGTCAATGACATAGCAGCCTTGCTGAGGCAGTGTAAATGTCGGCTTCCATATCTCATTTTTCCCTTCATGGTAAATTACCGTAGCCTGTTTATAGAAAAAAGGTATTCCGTATTGATCCAGTATACGGCCAACCTGCAATTCTTCTTTTGATTCATATGGCGGGTCGAGTTCCTCGAGTAAATCTGTAAGCTCTGATTCTTTGGTTTGCTTATTCATTTTTTGTTTACCTCCCGGGTTTCTTTTGCGATTTTTTTGGCGATAGCAGTTAGTTTTCTTTCTGTCCTATCAATGATCTTGAATAGCTTGCTATTATGGTGCTGGAGTTTTTCAGCAGCCTTCAAGCAATTGGTTAACTTCTGGTAATCATACATGGCTGTATATTGTCGTGCCTGGCTGGTTAATTCTCTGATTCTGTGTTCGTTTTCAGCAACGGATTTATCAAGTCTTTCCAGGCGGGTATCGATACCGATAAGCTGGTTATAACGGGCAGCTAATTCGACAGAGGCCTTTTTCTTTTTTGAAACAGGCAGTTTTGAAAACACGTATTTTGTTTCTTCCAATCTGGCGATATGGCCATTGCGGATTTGATGGGCCTTTGCTCGTAATTGAGCCATTCTTTCGGTCAGATAGCCTTGTGCGGGAAGCATTCGTTTTAGCTGTACAAGTACATTGCCGGCATCTTGCGGGTGCTCGTTCAAAGTGTTAGTTTCTTTGCGTAAGTTTCGCATATTACGAGATAGCCTGTCTGATAAGTGTCTGTTACGATACAAATCAGCCATATCATGTCGGATGTCCGGCAAACGGGCCTGAACGCGAGGGAAATGCGTTGATGGACTTCTTGCATGTGTCAGGAACGCGATAAGCCCGATTATCAAGGCAACCACAGTAATAGTTTGAATAATCTCCTGATCAATGGGGGCTTTAAATCCCAGCACTTGAGCTATTAAAATACACGCTCCGACTGTTATACCTACACCAGCCCAGGAACCGCCGATTTGCTTGATGCTGTTGTACATTACAAATGACAGAACAAGTATCGCAAAGCCGATAGCTATTGGCCCGAGATTTCTGATTGAAAGATTATTCGCCTGCTCCCACCATACAAGGCCTATCGATAGAGCAAAACCAATAGAGGCGGACATCGCTATGGCAGGCCGCTGATGATCAAATCTTTTGCTCAAAACGGCATATACAAGCGATGTAAAAAACGCTAATGCCAGAACAAAATCGGGTATCAGAGATTCTAACAGATCATAAAGATGTAAATCAGAAAACAGTCTTTCGGGGCTCATACGAGACCTAATGGATGAGCGAGTATTTATATTTTACGGTTTGCCGGCTTTTGCCACTTCGCAGAGGCGCGAAAGTATTAAATAGACCACGGTTTATGAGAAGTGTGGAGTTTATGCGTTACAATGAATATAGCCCACTACTGCAAAGCACAGAGAGATTTTGCCAGGGAAAACTCCGGCCATATCAAGGATTTTAGTGTTTTTGATTTCAACTATATTCCACCGGAGCCGTTTATGCGGGAGGAGTCCAAGCACTTAATCAATGAGATGCTTAAATTTGAGTTGAGCGGAATCCCCTCAAATCAAGCAGTAATAGGCAGCAAAGGTTCCGGAAAGACACTCATTCTTAAATATCTGCAGCGACTTATGGGGCAACAGACGGATTTGAAAGTGCTTTATGCGAACTGCCGGGAACATAATACCAGCTTTAAGATTTTCGCTCATTTCCTGGAAGTTCAGGCACGTGGAGCGAGTTTAAGTGAGCTTTATACAAAGTTCTGTAATGTGTTTACCGGCAAAACAGTGGTAGTGCTGGATGAAGTTGACTTGATGAGCCCTAAAGACAGACGAAAGGACATTCTGTATTTTCTAAGCCGGAGCGAAAATCCCTATATGGTGATCATGCTGTCTAATAACTTTAGATTATTGAAGGATCTGGATGCTCCAACCCGCAGCAGTCTTCAGCCAATGAATGTGTACTTTAAGAATTACGATGCTGAACAGATGAATTTGATTCTGCAGAATAGAGCCCAGCAGGGATTGGCTAATTGGGATATGGCAAGTTTGAGCAGGATTGCGGCATTGACGACTAAGAAGACAAACGGTGATGCCCGTGTCGCGATCAAAACTCTTTATTACAGTGTTACCGAAGGTCATGCAGATATTGAGGCCTGCTTTGATAAGGCACGTAAGAATATTATTGTTGATATGATTAATGATTTGTCGGATCCGACTCTAATGATTCTTCAGGCTGTCGGTACAAGCAGAAGCGGTTATGCCAAGGATATTTATAAGAAATATACTGCGATTTCGCTGTCTCATAATGACCGGCCGTTTAGCTATGTGCATTTCTATTCCAATCTGAGTTATTTGCAGAGCATGGGGCTGGTAGCTTTGCTGGCAACAAAGATTAATCGTGCATATACCAATCGGGTGATGTTGACATTTGACGAGCCGATCCTGGAACCGATTTTTAAGATGCGATTTGGTCAAGTATAGAGTGTGCGGAGTTTACGCGTGGGTTGTTGATGCTGAGTTTACATCTTCTATATATATATCTTTCTATATTGAAAATAAATATATAAATATAAAAAGCTTAACTACTGTTTTGATCCGAGCGATGACGCGTAAACTCCGCACATACTCTTGCAAATCAAAAAGTTTATAAACCTGGGTCTCTTAAATGTCCCGTGAGGTGATATAAATGCCGAGAGGAAGACCTTT
>CAYZEH010000257.1:0-3640 GCA_964477135.1 uncultured Pirellulales bacterium
CTCGTAACATAGTTTTCTTCCTTAAATAAAATTAAATGTAATAACCTAAAAAATAAATACTATTCCTCAATAGGTTGTGATTCTTCTGCCTTTTTAGCTTTACCTTTTACCTTATTAGCTTTATCTTTCACCTTATTAGATTGTGATTCTTCTGCCCTTTTAGCTTTATCTTTTGCCTTAGACTTACCCGTCTTCTCTGCAGCATTTAGCTCTTCCTTAGAGACACCACCACCCTGTTTCTTCTGATTCATTTTTTGTATTTTCTTCTCATATCTTTTGTTTTCCTTAGCTATAAGCTTATCTATACGCGCCATAGTTTTTTCGTTATCCGCAGCAAGCCCTTTTATTTTCGCAAGTTTAGCCATTCGAGTTTCATGTTTGCTCTTTTCATGCGCAATTTGTTCCTCTATTGACTGAGATTTCTTACCTTTGCCTTTTTTGCTTTTTTTAACTTGCGCCTCTGCCCCTCCTGATGATTTTTCAACTTTCCCTTCTCGTACCCGGGACTGCTTGCTCTCTCTTTCCCGCTCTTGTTTCTTTTCTTTTTTATTTTTTTTCTCTTTCTTTTCCTCGTCGTTTTGCTTTTGTTCAATCTCTTGCCGCTCTTCGCTTTTTTTCTCTTCTAATTTTTTTTCAGCCTTTTCCCCTTTCCCCTTGCCCTTACCTTTGCCACCCTTAGCCAAAGCCGTACCGCTGGCAATCAAAACAACAACTATCAAAATTGAAAACAGTAACTTCTTCATAATATTAGCTCCTAAAAAATCTATAAATTGACACTTCATTATCCTTACTAAAAACAAACCTCAAACAACTAAATATTACGAATAACAGATGTTACCTGCTTATGCCATTTTACATCATCCCAGATGCCTTTAAATTGCGGATGAGTAAAATTGCTCGAACAGTTAAATCTGTAATTATGTTTAGCACCAAGCTCAGCACAAGTCAAGCCTGCTTCTTTAATAAATTTCCAGTCCAGATTAGGATTATCCAACCAGCAGACAGCCCCCCACCCCTCAGTATTGCCGGCAGCTATTTTATGTTCGGCTGCAACATCGACAACATGCTTCATCCTTTTGTCCATCCAGCTGATCAACTCTGTTTTATGCTCTTTCCAATATGCCTTCATCGCACGGTAGCACTTCGCAAAGTTCACATCGTTTGGCATATTATGAATATCCTCCCAGTACCCCGTCGAACCGCTCAACCCACCATGCTGAATAAACCAGAAATGTACATCAAGGCAATCAAGCAGACTAACTTCCATCGCTTCCCAGGGCACATCATCTGTGTTTGTAAAGCAATACATAAAGGCCTCATCTGACCATTTGTTCTTAAAATATTTAAGTGTATTGCTCATAAAATCCCGATAGAATTTCACCTGAGCGGCATTATATTTACATATCCTGTTGTTTAAAAGATGATCTTTCTTTGCCTGTTCTCCATCTGCTGATTCACTTTTACGCTTTGCGATCTCAGCATGAAGCCAACCGAACCCATGCCACAACGGATACTCATTCAAAAGGTCAACGTAAATAACATTATCCATCTGACCATTATCATTTAAAAAAGTCAACGTCTCATCCCAGACCCGTATAAAACCATCCTGGCCTTTGAGCCTTGACTCCCTATGTGAATCTTCACCTCTGAACCATGTTGACAGCCCGACATATACACCCCTGTCTTTGCATTTGCTCATAAACTCCAACAACCCCTTACGAGGCTCAATATAACAGGTAACATCATTGCCCCACATCGCAGGTTTCCAGTCATGCTTGGGACAATAAAATCTCTCCTCGATCTTGCCGTTCTCATCAGCTGCGATAAGCTGTGGAAAAGTATCAATGCGAACCGCGTTATACCCCCTCTCCGCCAGCCCATCTAAAACCATATCCCAGTTTTCAAATTCGCCACCTTTATGATGACGCAATAGCCAGCTAAAATCCCACATCGCGATCGCTGCCGGCTTTTTTAAAGTATTTACTGTCGTTTTTTTACAAGCAGAGGCAACTGAAGAATTTACACATTCAAAATTCAACGCCCCCGCTGCCAACGCTGCTGTTTTCAAAAAATCTCTTCTGTCCATAAAACCTCTGCCCCAAAAAATATTTCAAATTCCAGTCAAGATCGTGATCAGCAATATGGTATCTACAAACTTTCAGCAATGCTACTGATTTAACCGGATTTATGCTTACTTCTACGCTTTCTTCGTTGCTTTTGTTTGCGTATTTTTTCAGCCTTAACTGCTGCCGGGCTTTTGCTGCCAAGCTCTCTGTCTTCTATAATCTCACACAACCTTTTTCTGCTATAGTAGCGATTCAGCTTCTGGGTTCTTGCCTTTTGCATCTTAACCTGCAAACCTGTAGGAATATGTTTAAGCAAAACACACGTTGCGGTTTTATTAACCTTTTGCCCCCCAGGGCCGGAGGAACGTACGAATTTTTCCTGCAGGTCAGCCTCGGTTAAGCTGCATTTCTCCATTCTGCTTATCAGCTCAGTCAGCTTTTTTTCTGTAACTCCAAAGTCAATCATAACCGCCGCTTTCAACCAAGCAAGTCTTTATAATCACTGCAATATTCTTTTCTCTTACAGCTGCCGCATCTGCTGCCCCGCCAGATGCTATCAAATTGCTCTGTTATCTTATCAATGATCGCAGATTCATCAGTTATAAAACCAGACTCAAAATTTCTCTTGTCAACACTCTTAGCCCCCATACCTGCACCGGTAATATTAGCACTGCCGCTATAAGCGATCACCCCGTCAACTATAACCGCCTTCAAATGAACCCTCGGACAAAGCACCCTCTCCATGCCTTTAATAAGATTAGGATACCTGTCAAAATCTCTTCGAAATGCCTTACCAGGCTCTTTGGCGTGCAGAAGTCTTATCTCCACATTTTTTCTCACAAGCGATGAAAGCACTTCAAGCAAAGGTACCATCCCGCCATTACTGTCTACATACATATCCTTAAGATCGCTCGTAGCAAGCCAGACAAAACGCTCAGCCCTCCTCAAAAAACCACAAATAACCTTCTCGTAAATTTCTCTGTCGGCAACAAAATCTATCATAGACGTCAGCTTACAATTAAAAAACATTGATTGTAAGAGAAAACTACCAAACTATACCCTTGAAGGCTAATAAATGCCCGCGAATAAATCCGGAACTTGTTATTTTTAAGTTATTTACCCGCGGATAAACGGTAAAATTCAATTGAGATCAGTATAGAAATTTGCGACAACGCTATTGGGGTTTTTTAATATCAAAAGCTTGAAGCAGCTGCTCGAATTGTTCTGTTGTATGGCCATGCCAGGTATCGTTGATATACCACTTACCGTCAGCAGATTCATAAACCGTCATATTGCATTGTCTCCCGTGGACCTTGTGCATATCAAGAACAAACCTTCTCCAGTTTCGTTCTCCATGCTGCTTAAGAACCACACCAAGCATAGTCTCGGACAGTCTCTTATGAATGTCACTTGATGGAGTCGACAATTCATAAACTTTTCTGGCAAATTTACCCAGGTCTATTCCGGTTACCTCTATCATAGGCATATCTCCTTGTCAGCTCTATTATAACCAATCCAACGCACAAAACCATAAAAAAAGGGCCCGGATTTTAGTCCGGGCCCTGGTATTACTG
>CAYZEH010000258.1:0-3639 GCA_964477135.1 uncultured Pirellulales bacterium
TATTATAAGCATAGGTTGGGGAGTAATTGTAGTTAAACCTGCTGGTGGAGAACTGGAGAAGATTTTATGTTGGTTGAATGAATAGACTCACTCTTGGGAACTGTCATCAATATTTCTGACACAAATAATTTTCTTTGAGTGTTATTATAATTATTCCAAGCAGAGCTATCAAAGGTAACATACCACTTGTAAGGACAATGTAAAGCAATTGGCATTTTTACTGCTTGAATAGTCCATTTTGTTTTTGATATGCCATTGCTGGTCTTTTTGTTTCTATTAGTGTTTATTATTTAACTGTCTAATACGCTCTTGCTGAATCATTTATTTGTAACGCTCCAGTTAACTTTCTGCAGCTATCATATAATTATATTTGATAATCGTATTATACAAGATTTCTTTTTGAGCTATACAATTATTTTTCATATGCCATAACCTCGACGATGTGGCGACCGGTGTTGGCTGAGTTATTTGTTTGAGTGACTCGGATGTAGCGGGCTTTGCGGGGTTCAAACTTACAAGTGTATCCTTTTGCTGTTGAAGGTTGTTTATTGTCATGGCGGTCAGCGACCATTTTCCAATTTTGGCCGTCAAGGGAAGTTTCGACAGTAAAGCCATAGTAACGGTTGCCATGGTAGTAGCAGACAACAACGACTCGTCCTACGGTTGTTGGCTTAGTCATGTCGACTTGCCACCATGGGTCTCCGGGGTATTTTTCAGTGTCCGTTGCCCAAAAATCGTTGGTTTCTCTGAAATAGCCATCATTTGCAAATCCTGGTTTGTAAGGCGGCAAAAAACTTGAACATGTAACTGGTTTGCCAGTGGTTAGATTTTCAGTATCTGGTTTGTATGCATCTTTAAATGAGTCGTTGTATTTTTTCCAGAGTTTTTGGGCAAGGTTAACGCTGTCGCCCTTTGGTTTGGTTGGGTAAACTTCATGCTGATTATCTGACCACTGTTTCATCCATTCAACGAGTTTTTTATGGAAAAGCTGATCGTTAAATTTATTTCCAGTGCTCATGGATTGTTCGATTTCATCAAAGAACAATTCCCATCGTTTGTAGTAGTAGCCGCTGATCAGGCCTGACCATTGTTTGCGAGCATAGTCATTGATCCATTTGGTTTGGCCCCACAGGGTTAAGACCCGGCGGGCATTCCATTCAAAGTTTTTTTGTTCTGCGTCAGTAGCTCCCCAACGTTTGGCGTCCTCTAACCAACAGCCAAGCATAAACTCTTTGCGTGTAGCGAGCAGTTTATCCATGTCGAGCATCAGTTGCAGGAAGTTTTCTGCTGCTTTGCGAAAGACTTTTACATCGCCTGATTCGTGAGCTTTGATTACTTCACGGTGAAGGATAACAGCGTATTTTGAGAGCATCGCGCGGGTAACATTAACCAGATCAAACCTGAATGTGTCTACCTGGCCGAGTTCGTTAGAGGCCTGGAGCATATGCTGCCATGCTTTCATAGCCGAAGATAAGTTTTTACTAAGATTAGCATCTGAAGGGTTTAATGAGGGCATACGCTCAATAATCGAGTTATTTTGATAGGATGAGGCAAGCGGCAAGCCTTTAACGGCATCGGCGTTGAGTTTGCCATAACGATAATGTGAATAATTTTTTATCCACTGGTCCAGGTCGACAGCTTGATCTCGCCAGGCCATCTCGTACATCAGATCGTAATCGACAGGGCTGTAGCCGAGGCCTTCATTTACATATCCAAGTCCAGTTAATTGTCCTGATTTTAGACTTTTACGTGCATTGTTCAATCCGGTATTATTAACTTTGAGTGTCTCACCGCCGACATTAACAACGTCTCCAAAGATATGTACGTTGCACCAAAGCCAAGGCTTGCCATAGAAAGCCTGTGTTTTTGACCATTGCGGATCTGCTTCGCAAAACAGATCAAGCACAAGCATCTGCTCGTTTGGCACTGCATCCAAAAATGCTTTAATGCGAGGCTGGGTCCAAAACTCTTTTCCGCAACTGAAAACCCATCCCTGCAATACCCATACAGCTTTTGGGTCACTGTCTGACATGCCTTGATAAATTGCTCTGCCAAGTCGCTGAAGGTATTCCAAGTCACCTTTGGGTGGTGTCATCTCAATAAATGTATCAGCAGCGTAAAAGTGATTTGTACCAAAACGTTTACTCTGTTCATTCAAGTATAGCTTTGAGACCTCTGAAAATCGTGGATCAAGCGGGTCAAGCAAATATGTTGTCCATTCGAGCCACTGGATCTCATGTAGTTTGGCATCAGGATATATCTGTTTGATAGCTGAAGGAACATGCCCAGTGAAACCCTGCAATATAGGCTTCATACCAAAAGCTCTCTCCCTTGCCAGAATTTTTTTGCCGAGTTTTTCATGTTTGTCGATCCAACTTTGCGGCAATGGCCCGCCGTGGCCATCAAGGCATCCCATCCATTGAAATGGTAGATATGGCGGTCCTGCGAGAAATTCAGTTATCTGCTTATCATTCATGCCTAGTTTTTTACAGACTGATTGCCAGACTGCTTCCTGACCAGTTACCGCCAGAGGGTTATTTATGCCGTTTAACGCCATCCAGTCGATAAGTCTCTCCCATTGATCCCAATTCCACCATGGCAGTGAATAGCCAAAGCAACAGTAATTCAGGAAATAGCGATGCTTAGCCCAGCTGGTTTTGCGAATTTTTGTCTCAATAGCTGGCAAAGTCTTAGGTATATTCAGTTGATTGCCGCACCATGAGATATGACAGTGACAATAATATTTAAGATACCAGTTCAGCCCCATAGCCATCGCTACGCCATTATTTCCACGGATAACAACCTTGTCGTTGCGTGTTTCGATCTCGAATACATCACTACCAGCTTCATTACAGATAACTTCAAAAGCAAAATCTTCAGCATGCTCAGGTATAAGCCGATTAACAAGTCCTTTTACAGAATCTATATTAGCATCGTCAGTGGTTACCAGTTGGGCCTGGGTCAGACCTGCAAAACCCAAAACCATAACTATAACTATCAAAGAAATATATTTGATCATATCGCTTAATCCCTTAATAAAAACTCGCTTAACTTTTAATCATAACTTAGACTGATAGCTAATACATCCTTAAAAGATGTATAATCTGACATTTCCCATTTACACGGTTAAAAAACATATTTTTCTCCGTACGATACCAATAATTCTACAACAATCTACCTGACTGTCAAAGAACTCCTTTTTTGAGGTAGTTTTCCTGCAAATTCATACGAAAGGCCATATTTTTAGACCCGTCTTTCTCCCAACACCTGATTTTGCACAGACCTTGACCACTCGCACCTTCATAAATCCAAGTTTTTCGGCAATTCTTATCATTAACCATACCCAATGCCCGCAGGCTTCAATCGATGGATACGTTCAAGGATTTCCTGAAACAATCTTTTTGATATCAGCACCTCCGCCATTTGAAAAATTACATATCGAGCGTGCTTGACAACTTTAGCTCCGATCTTAATCAGTTTTACTCTGAGTGTTCGCAGCGTATTGTTCTTTTTGGGCAAAATCAACGCAAGAACCAGGATTATGAATAATATGAGTATTGTAATTTCCATTATTTTCCTCACTTAGAAATAATTATAACTTTTAAAATTTACCCCGTCTTGTCTAAAAATTAGAACTTG
>CAYZEH010000259.1:0-3627 GCA_964477135.1 uncultured Pirellulales bacterium
TTGGCATCTATCACCATGTAATACCAATCCCAATTAAATTTTTCGCTTTATCCGCAGGTATCCCGATGTATATCGGGATATTACCATGAATGGTATGATCCGTTCGCTAAAATTTATTTGCTGATTTGTCTACGGTGTTTAAGTCTGTAAATCAATGCTAATACTTCAGCAACCGCTACATAAAGTGTTTGCGGTATCGGCTCTCCGACTTTTACATTTTTGTAAAGGTTTCTGGCTAATTCAGGTCTTCTTATGATAGGCACACCATAAGCTCTTGCTATTTCTCTTATTTTTTCTGCTACATAGTCGGCGCCTTTTGCAACAACGGTAGGTGAAGCCATGGTCTTACCGTCATACTTCAAAGCAACCGCAACGTGTGTCGGGTTTACGAGTATCACATCAGCTTTAGGCACTTCCTGTCTCATGCGATTCAAAGCCATCTTAAGCTGAGTCTGGAGAATTCTCTTTTTAATTTCAGGTGAACCTTCAGTGTCTTTCAGTTCGTCTTTTATCTCCTGTTTGGTCATCTTAAGGTCATGAATGTGTTTCCATTTTTGAAACGCTGCATCTGCTGATGCTATTATGACCAGTGCAATACATACTCGTATCATCATACCGAATATAAGCTTAGCCATCGATGGAAAAATTTGTGCTGTCCACTGCCATCTCAATGTTTCCAGCACATCAGATTTATTTTGTATATATACCCATAGGATTATCCCGATAAAAAGCAGTTTTACGATAGATATCAAAAGTTTGACCATTGATTTGGCGTTTACAAGATTCTTGAATCCTGTAATTGGGTTCAGTGAACTTAATTTTGGTTTGAGTGCTTTCGGGCTGTATTTTACACCACTTAGTGCAATACCCGCTAAAACCGAACCTATGAATAATGCGATAAATATTGGTAAACAGATAAGTAAAAAATCACTGAATCCGGTTTTAACTGATTTCATAAAAACCTGTTGATTTGCAAAAATTTCCAAATCAGCCGAGAATCCCTGTTTTAATATTTTTTTAAACCAATCCATATATTTAGGTGCCATTAGTGTTATAGAAACCAACAGTACAATGATCGATACCGCGGAAGTGAGCTCCATGCTCATCGGGACTTGACCTTCTTCTCCAGCTTTTTTGAGCTTTCGCTGGGTGGGTTGTTCGGTCCTTTCGTTTGCTGGTTTATCCGCCATCTTTTTTTATCCGTCAACAAATTTATATAGGCAGCAATTTGTTCATCCACTGCGAAAACTCAGTCACGTATTCTCTTATAAAAGGAAGAAATGTTGTTGCCATCAAAAGTCCCATGCTTACCCTGAGGGTCAGACTTATAAAAAGAATATTCATTTCAGGTGCAACTCTGGCCAAAACAGCCAATGCGACCAGCAGCATCATAAACATTGCCAATAGCGGTGCTGCCAGTCTTAAAGCAGTAACGAACATAACAGTAAACGACTGCACAACGCCGTTTACAAGTGTTGTTACTGTTGGAATAGTACCCGCAGGAAAAGCTTCGAAGCTACGTGATATTACCATTAAAAAAAGATGGTGCCCGTCCATTGACAGGAAAATCAGTATGAACAGAGTTTCCATAAGCATCCCGAAAGGCTGACCGTTTTCTCCGGTAGTCGGATCAAGAACTGAACCCATCGTTAATCCCATTTGCCTCTCAATAAATTGCCCGCTGATTTTTATAACTGAAAATAATATAAATACTATCAGACCTATAGACAGACCGTAGAGACTTTCGCAAGCCAGAAAAAGTACTGCCTGCAATGGTTTAACTTGTGAACAGTCAAAATTGATAGGTGTTATCATTGCAAAAAAAACAGATAACAGAAATGCGATAGCCACTTTGACTCTTACAGGGATTGTTTTCCAACTGAAGAAGGGAACTATAAGAAAGAAAGATGATACCCTGGTCAGTATCATAATAAAACCAAGCAGTTTCGCGATCATAAAATCCATAATTACTGCCCGATGTTCTGAATGTGATTGAATATCTCAGTTGTGAAAGTAAGCAGTACCTGCAGCATCCAATTGCCGAATATCAGCGCAACCACTCCTACTGATAAAAGTTTCGGTACTATTGTCAAAGTCATATCCCTGATTGATGTGACTGCCTGGAATAAAGTTACAGTTACACCTACTATCATGCATGTTATTAAAATAGGGCCAGCTATCATCAGAGTTGTTTCAAGTGTATAACGACCAAGATAAAGAACGAAATTACTGTCCATTAGTTTTCCTCTTTTATTTAAAACCCATGCTGAGGCTTTTGGCCAAAAGTCCCCACCCATCAACAAGAATGAATAATATCAGCTTAAAAGGCAAAGATATCATAACAGGCGGAAGCATCATCATGCCCGCACTTAAAAGCACGCTTGCTATTACCATATCAATTAGTAAAAACGGGATGAATAAAAGACAACCGATTTCAAAAGCGGTTCTGAATTCACTTATTATAAATGCTGGTATTACGATGTGCATTCCGATATCCATAGGTTTTGCAGGTCTTGGCGCCTTGGCCATATTTACAAATAATGCAAGGTCAGATTCCCTGCATTGTCGAAGCATAAATTCCTTTAAACAATTGGCTGCGTTTGTCGCTGCGCTATTGATCTCAATCGTTTCAGCAAGGTAAGGCTGAATCGCGGTGGTATTAATCTTTGTCATTGTCGGTGCCATAGTATATAACGTTAAAAATAATGCCAGACCGACAAGAGCAACAGTGGGGGGGATCGTTTGTGTACTTAATGCTCTGCGGGCAAATGACAAAACAATGATTATCCTTGTAAACGAGGTCATCATTATCAAAGCGCTCGGCAATATTGCCAGTCCGCTGAATACAACCACAAGTTTCACCGGCGCAGACCAATCTTGTCCACTCTGATCATCATTGTTAGTTGCCCTGTCCACAACAGTTACCAAATCTCCGATGCTGGGTATAGCATTGGTTGTTTGCCCCTGTGCATTGCCACCGATTGTTGCAACATCTTCGCCGGATGTCACGCTGAAAGCAACGAATAACAATACTCCAAATACAGACAGTTTAGTTCTCAGGTTGGTCATTATTTTCCTTAATATCGCTGAACTGTGATTCAAAAGGGTTGTTCAAAATATCGGTCAGCTCAGCCAGCTTTGTAATATTTTCATTAGTTGAGCCTATCAAAAGCTGTCGGTCATCCACCTTTATTAAGTGCAGACTCTTTCTCTGCGCTAAGTGAACAGTTTCAATGATCTGAATTCGTCTGCCCCCGAGGTTGGATATTTTAGGCAGTAGTTTTTTAGAGATAAGAACTATAGCAACACATAAAATTATGACAATAATAATAGCTTTCACTGCCGAGCTGAAGAGCTTCTTATTATCAGCCGATTTTGACAAATTCCATGGGCTGTTTGGGTCCAACTGCCATGAATTGTTGGAATTATCCGCAGATGTTGACTGGGGGGCAATTGCTTCGGTACTTTGGGAACTGTTTGGCTCAGCCAGGCAAATCGAACCTCCTGTAACGCACGACATTACCATTAGAAATACGACGAATTTTATTCTGTATTTAGCCATTAAAAAACTATACCCTTCAGGGTAGTAAATGCCCGCGAATAAATCCGTAACTTGTTATTTTTGAA
>CAYZEH010000260.1:0-3596 GCA_964477135.1 uncultured Pirellulales bacterium
AGAAAATGATATTTTGAAAGGGATAATGATATGGAAATGAATCAAGAAACAGCAAAGCAGCAACTGGAAATGATAAATGAAATAAAGACAGGGACAAAGCGGGTAGTGACAGCAGAAATTACCTGCAAATATTTAATTTTGTGGGGATTGGCATTGATTTTAGGTTATTTAGTTGCTCATGTTTACTATAGCAAAACTTCTCAATGGCTTATTGATTTTTGTGGTTGGGGTGATGAGGGGACTATTTGGTTTGTTATCATGGGTATAGTTGGAATAATCCAGTATGGAATAGTCAAAAAGGATTTGAAAAGCGGTGCAGTTAGGCCAACTGAGTCTTCAAAGTCATCAAAGCAGATGTTTTGGTTCTGGATGGTTTTGGGTATTTATTGTTTTGCGGGGTTAGCTGTATTGTTCCCTGTAAAAGGTATTCAGATTAACGCATTTATAATTCTCACTATAATGTTTGCCTATGTTATTATGGGTATATGGAGTGGTGAGAAGATGATGATATGGTTGGGCATGATTATTGCGGTTAATACGCTTATTGGTTACTTTGTTGTGCCTGCAAATTATTACTCAGTTTGGATGGCGGTTATGGCGGGCGGAGTGATGACAGGGGCAGGTTTGTTTGGTAAAATATTCTGGGCGATGAAATCATGAGTGAATTAGATATGGTTATTCATCAGCCGGCAAGGCTTAAGATAATGTCTGCTTTGGTGGCTTTGGAAATGGAGGAGCAGGTGGATTTTAGCTGTCTTAAGAAGATGCTGGGTTTTACTGACGGCAATTTGGGTGCACATTTGATTAAGCTTGAGGAGGCGGAGTATTTGTATATTGAAAAAACATTTGTGGATCGTAAGCCGAGAAGTTTTATCAGTATTACGGATAAAGGCAAACGTGCATTTGAGGATTATGTTGCGGTGTTGCAGGGGATAATCAAGGGCGTTTAATAGGAATCTTCTGGGATTTTAAGTTAATAAAAAAATAGAGTAAAATTAACTTCCAGTTAAAATAATGGTATTAAATATTAAAAAGGAAAAAAAATGAAAAAAGCTATTTTAATAGTTATAGTAATTTCTCTTCTAAGTTTTACCGTACTGGGGGCTGAACCTAATGAAAGCCATATCATTGAGAATGTAAAATATTACCCTATGTTAGAAGGTTACTGCGCGATGACAGCTTTACGCATGAACCTAAATTACTATGGTCTGGATATAGAACAATCACTGTTGCTCAACTTAGGTTGGAATTATGGTTTCATTTTGCTTGATTCTCCTTACTATACCACTGCATATGCGTGCACAGACCCAGTATCAGAAATAACCTATGTTTCGAATATTTTGGGTTTTGAAGCTACAGTCTTAACCCATAATTCATTGGATGAAGCCCAAAAAACTCTTAAAGAATATGTCTCTCAGAATATTCCAGTTATAGTCCAATGGACACCTCATACAGTTTTAGTGTATGGATATGAAGATGACGGTGACAGAGTAATCATTTACAGTCCTAGTCTTCCATTGGCAAAAGTAATACCTAAAACAAAATGGACATGCAATAATTATAGTTTATCAGACTGGTTACAGGCACCTTACCTTTGGCAATATCGTAAATTTCAGATGGTAGTGGTAAAGCCTAAAATCAAAGAATTCAAGATAGACTGGAAAACTATTTGGAAAAGAGCTTCATTAAAAACTTTGGGTACAGATACTGAATCTTATCTAAACTTTTGTGGCATTAAAGGATTGCAGAGTTTATCACAACGTATTAAAAGTCATTTTGATCAAGATACAAAAAAATTTCGTCAAACCTTACATAACTTTAAAATGACATTTGAACTTGGTGTTGGTTTTCGTCGAAACGCTTCGTCTTTTCTATCTGGATACGCTGTCGCATTAAATGACCAAAATCTTGCTATTGCTGCAAGGCATTTTCGAACGTCATCACATTTTTTCAAAAAGGGCCAAAATCTTCTTAAATGGTCAGAAAAACATCCAGAAAAACAAGCTGAAGTGGAAAAGGAAATTGTAGAAATTATCCACAACATTATCAAAGAAGAAAAATTAGCGGCTAACTTTTTGCTTGAAGCGTCAAAATAAGATACTTTTTCGGGATGACAAAAGGGTGTTTGTGTGTGGATGTTTAGTCCATTAGTCTTGGGTTGTATTGGCGTGGTAGCAGGGCGGGATTAATGAGGGGATTCGAGGTTCAGCATTTTCTGTTTTAGTTTTTTTCCTGTTGGGGCGGTGAAATTGCCTGCTTGGCCTGTTGATTTTATTATTCGGTGGCAGGGGATTATTAAGGGCAGAGGGTTTTTTGATAGTGCAGTGCCTGCTGCGCGGGCGGCGTTTGGGTGGTTTGCGAGGTTGGCTAATTGGCTGTAAGTAATAGTTTGAGCGCGGGGGATTTTATGGCAGGCTTTTAAGATTGCCTGGCTGAAATCGGAGAGGTTTTTTATGGCGGGGGTGATGTTGATATTGAAATTAACTTTTTTGCCGGCAAAATAATCTTTTATCTGCTGCTGGAGGGTTTTCAATAGGGCGGGATTGTGTTTTGCGTGTGGGTAGAGTTTTAGTATTTCGGTTTTTAGTTTGTGTTTATCAAAGCCCGGCAGGAATGTTCGGATCAGGTTGTCACCTTGTGCTATGATGGCGAAGTGGCCTAAGTGTGTTTTGAAAATTGTGTATTCAAAGGCGTTTTCCATGTTCGATATTTTATGTTGCTTCCGGGGTCGATTTTATTTGGGGCAATTTTCCTGCGAGTAGGTTGCCTATTGGTTTCAGGGAATCGAACTGCATTAGTATTATTCTTATGATAGCGGTTATCGGGACAGCGAGGAACATTCCGATTATGCCCCAGAACAGGCCCCAGAAAGATAATGCCAGCAGTATTGCAGCGGGGTGGAGGCTTAGCTCTTTGCCCATTAGTTTTGGTTCGATTATATTGCCTATTGTTATCTGGATGGCGCCTGGGATCAGTATGACGAAAGTTATCAGCCAGGGGTTTTGGAACTGTGCGAATGCGATGGGCAGGGGCAGTAGTGTTGCGATGATCGAGCCTATGGATGGGATGAAATTAAGCAGAAAAGCCATCACTCCAAAAACGGGTGCTAATTGCAATCCAAATGCTGAGAGGGTTAGCCAGACTAAGGTGCCTGTGATTATCGATACTACGGTTTTGGTTGTGATGTATCTTCTGATCTTGTGGATGATGTCTGCGTAGATTCCTTTGGGCTGATTTTGCGGCTTGTAGCCTATGAGGAGGAATAAGATGAATATGCAGACGAATATTGTTGATGAGAAAAAGCTCAGTACTGAGCCGAAAGAGTTGGTGACGATTTTTGGCATTTGGTTCTGGATGGCGAGGGTTAGTTTTTGGGAATCCATATCAATGCCCCAGCGTTTCAGATATTCGAAAGTTTTTTCCATCAGGGCGATGAAGCTTGCGCTATAGTTGTCGGCGGTTGCGATGATGGTCTGGATCGCGTAGCTGAAAAAGCTATAGAGGATGAACAGGAACGTTATAACCAGCAGGATGGTAAGAGCGAATGCGACGGTTGAGTGCAGCTTGAACTTTTTTATTAGGAAGTCTATGACCGG
>CAYZEH010000261.1:0-3576 GCA_964477135.1 uncultured Pirellulales bacterium
GAAAGGTTCAGGCTGAATTGTTAACTAATATAGAAACAAACAGAAAAGCTTTCGTGCTCATACTGGTACTGATCGTGGTATCAGCTATGACTACTATTGTGATTGCTGCTGTTTACAGAACAAAAATAGCGATCAGACTTGCCCATGCGAACAGCCAAAGAACCAAAGCCTATTACCTGGCGATTGGCGGAATCGAAAGGACAAAAGCGTTGCTTGTGAGTCGGGAATTGGCTGTTGAATGGGTTGGACAGGTATCTAAGTTTACATCTGATGCTGTTTCCGAAGGCTTATTCGCGGAACAGTCAGCAGCTAACCGGGGTGTGGATATGTCGCTATCATATTGTGTCAGAGATGAATTGGCCTGTTTTAATGTAAACAATTCGGACCCCGCCTGCTGGGAAAACATCCCCGGCTTATCAAGAGAAATCAGAAGCTGTATCGGCGACTGGATAGATGAAGATGACGACAGCAACCCTTCTGGGGCGGAAAATGATTATTATCAGCGGTTAGAGCGTCCATATGGCTGTAAGAACGCTCCGGTGACAAGACTAAAGGAGCTATGTTACATAAAAAACATTAGTTTCGATATGTATCGCGGCCAATACGCAAGCCTGGATAGTGGAATATTATCTCTTCGTGAAAACCAGGACATGGGTGATGAGACTTTAACGCTGACGGATATTTTTACCGTTTATGGCGATGGTAAAGTAAATATAAACACAGCTTCGTCAACGATACTTTCAGCTTTGCCCGGCTTGGACAGCCAGACGATAAATGTAATACTGAACTATCGAACGGGACCTGATGCAAAAGCCGGCACCGATGATGACAATTATATTGAATCGGCTGAATCCCTGTCAGAGATCGAAGGCTTAACCGAACTGGAGATAGAGTTGCTGGGGCAGTATTGCTGTTTCAGCTCCAGCTTTTTTCGCATTTATTCCTCTGCGAAAGTTCAAAAAAACAGGTGCGTCCTGATGTCTACCGTAGAAATAACGCAGAACAGCCCCAAAATCGTATCAACCGAAAGGTTGCTCTGATGGACCATAAAAAAATCAAAACAGACCTGGCGGCAATCAGCAAAAACTCACGAGGAGAGTTTGTCGTATGCTTGAAAACCAAAGCGGATGTTAAATGTTTTTACTTTGATTGTGCTGAGCAGCTTAGAGAGGCTTTAGAATCGAAACAGATATCGGCTGGCAAATGGATAATAGCAGTTCCTGCGGAAAATTGCATTTGTAAAGAGCTGTCACTGCCTGCGAAGAATTTCGAACAGGCTGTCAAGATGGTAGAATTTGAACTTGAATCGCTGCTGCCTTTACCTGCTAACCAGCTTGTCTATGGCTGTTCTGCTATAAAAACCAACAGTGATATTATTACATTGATGGTGTACATTCTAAAACTAAACGTATTAGAAAACATACGCAGCTCGTATAAAGAGCTCGGCGTGATTGCTGAAAAAATATCCGTTGATAACGCTGCTATTAGCTGCTGGTTCAATGGCAGAAGAGCAGTGTCTACTGCCAATATTGACATTCTCATTGGTCAGGATATCTGCCTGGTGCTTTTTTCCGCTGAAGGGAATCTGCATGACAGGCAACGAATAAATCTTAAAAACGAAAATGCCTCTTGCTGGATCGGTGAAGTCGAAAAGGGTATCGACAGTCTTAACAAACAATTGTCGAAAAACAGAACTTCTTCTGTGACTATTGCAGGCGGCAGCGAAAATGTTGATAGGCTGAAAAATTTTCTCAAACCCAAACAAAACAGCCTTGCGATTGAAAAAATAACCGTCATCAAGACCCCTATACCTAACAGCTGGGCAGGCGGTAAAAACAAAAAAACACCTCCTAAATGCTGTCTGCCAGCTGTGTTAACCACGGGACTGATCGAATCTGTCGAGGACGACAGGCTAAAATATCTTGACCTGATCCCACGATATCAGCGTGAAAAAGCAAGAAGAAAAAAACTGATCGTTAACAGCTTCGCAATGACAATGCTTTCAGCAACATTGCTTGTTTCACTTTGGTTTTGTCTGCAAGCGATGAATTGGAGGATTGACAAACACTGCCGGCTGATACAAGCTCAGATTTCGCCGATAGAACATATCGCAGAGAAGGTTGAAAGCAAACGCCAGAAATTAAAAGCCATCCAAAAACAATTCGCAGGCAGAGGTATTATCAGCCAAATATTTCATGAGCTTTATAAATTCAGCCCTTCAAATATCTCAATAAGTCAGCTAAATTTTAAATCGAAAACAGATTCAGCAATTATTGATATCAAAGGCCAATCTGACAGCCTTTCCGATGCCTTTGAATACGCAGATTCGATGGAGCAGGCACCACTTCTGAAAGAGATAAATATAACCAACGTTCAGCAAAGCCCTGTTGCTGGTGGAAGTATTGTTGAATTTAAAGCAAATTGTATCATCAGGAGCAATTGATTTGATAAATATAGACACCAGCAAAAACAGAGAGAAGATTTTGGCTATTTTGACCGTAGCAATCATCATAACAATGGTGATTTTTGTCTCAATTATTGACCCCAGACTTAAAGAGCGTAAAACCAAGCACCGGCAGCTAAGCAATCTTCAGCTTAGATTAACAAAGATAAAAAGTGACATTCTCGTAAAAGACCGAATTGATAATTTGTATCAACAGATCGAACCTTTATTAGAATCAGGTGAAAATCAACAGCAGGAAATTTCTCTTTTTACCCGTCAGCTCAGTGACATATATTCAAAACTGAATGTGAAAATAAGGTCTGTAAAGATACTTCCTGTAAGCAATGAAAATTTTTATCGAAAACTGGCAATAAAATTAGAAATGTCCTGTCATGTAAGAGAACTTCTGAAGTTTGTCCATGAACTGGAAACGATAGGTGAGGCTGTAAAAATCGAAAAGCTGGATCTGAAAACCGCTGACATTGTCGATAATCTCAGGCTTAGCCTTTTGATAAGTAAAGTAGTAGCAAAAACACCGGAAACATACCCTTCAGGGCAAGAAATTTCCGCGAGGAAAGTTATAAAGTATTGTTCCAAAGTTATTTACCGCGGACAAACGGGGAAACTCAGATGTGAGTAGTATAAAGACTGATATGCTGAAAAAAATAATGCAAAAAATAATTAATCGCTTCGGTGTTTTATATGCCATTGAGCTGGCTTTGGGGGGTGTATCTTTAATAGCGATGATAATATTCACTCTGCAAATGACAGTGCCAACAAAACAGGTATTCTTTGAGTCACAGGCATCTAATGCTATACAGTCGACATCTGCTGGAAGTTTGCCTGATGATTCTCAAAAAAATCACACTGATCTGCGTGAAATACTGGGCTTGATAAAACCTGGGTTATTCAAAGCAGCTTCGGGGCTTAGTGACAAACCGATGGCTGATAAAACAATTGAAAGGATCAGGTCACAGCTAAAGCTGCAATGCATTATACAGATATCCGGCAAAGCAACTGCTTATATAAACATTAAAGATACAGGTCTGAAAAAATGCACTGTCGGTGAGAAAATCTGTGATCTGTTTACCGTGATAAGCATAAATGAAAAAAGTGTTGAAATATCAATTATC
>CAYZEH010000262.1:0-3543 GCA_964477135.1 uncultured Pirellulales bacterium
CTTAAAAATAACAAGTTACGGATTTATTCACGGACATTTCTTACCCTGAAGGGTATACATTGGCGGTTGATTTTTAAACTATAATTTTGAAAGGAAAAGTATGAAGCTGTCTAATACTGTAATTCCTGCAATAGTAACTGCTCTTGCAATGACAATGTTAACTGGCTGCTATGAAAATTGCAAAACCGTTAAAAAGCCTTTTAACAACAAGGACCTTAGCAACTGGTCATTCAAAGGCAACCCAGCCAAAAGCAAATGGACAGTTGGTACTCCTGAAATGGTTAAACAAAATAATAAAAGATTAGCTTCCGGATTAGGCAATGAGGCAATGGTTAACCTCGCTGCAGAGCATGGCGACAGTCTTGATATCTACTCGAATGCAAAATTCGGCGACAGCCATATCGAACTGGAAGTAATGGTTCCAAAGGGTTCGAACTCGGGCATCTATGTAATGGGTGAATATGAAATACAGATTCTCGACAGCTTTGGTGTGAAAAAAATGAAAGCCAGCGATATGGGTGCGATCTACGGAGCAGCAGTACCTAAGCTGAACGCAAGCAAAGCGCCCGGCACCTGGCAGAAATATGTTATTGACTGGCAGGCACCTAAATTTGATGAAACCGGCAAAAAGATTGCTAATGCCAAATTCATAAAGATCGAACTTAATGGTCAAATTCTTCACAAAGACCTTGAAATGCCAGGCCCAACACCAGGTGGTGTTACAGGCAAAGAAGCACCTACAGGCCCGATCATGTTCCAGGGCAACCATGGCCCCGTCGCATACAAGAATATCGTGATTTGCCCACTTAACTGTCAAACAAAAGCAAATTGCTCGAAGAAAGATAGCTGCAAAAAGCAAACAAAATGCTGCGACAAATAATAAAGCAGCGTTGATTATGAGATGATGGGGTATTTTGTTTACTTGGGAGAAAGATATGGCTTATCTTAAAATCTGGAAAGACGGAAGACTGATTAAGGAAAAACAAATCGATGATGCTAGTGCCCGGAAAGGATATAAAATAAATCTGGGTTCTGGTAAATCATTGGTATTAAAAACTGATGAAATTAAGTCAATAGGCAGCTATGAGTTCGAAATCGTTGATAAAAGTTATGAACAGGCAGACTATGCCAGAGCAAATACTTTTGTAGAGACACCTGAAACACAATCAAGCAACGATGAACCCGCAGCAACTAATTTTACCCTGCTGAATTGTATAATTTTTTCGATTTTTACTATCGCTTTGATTTTAGCTATTGCTGTGTCATTGTTTTTCTATCTCAAAATGAATCAGTCAAAAGTCAAAGTAAAAGCTATTCAGCAACAACTTGAAGTACAGAAAGGACAATTAACAGAAAAATATTTAACAGCAGAAAAAAAAGCAAGCGAGAATTTAATCACGCTTCAAACTAAAGGCATTAAAAAGTTTACGTTATCAGGAAACAAACTTTTTCGTCATGGTTCCGTTAAAGTAAAACCTGCCGCTGTGAAAGAAATAAAAAATATTGCTCAGCAAACAAAGAGTAATTACGCCAATTGTGAAGTATTGGTTATTGGATATACTGATTCTAAACCTCTAATAAATCCAAAAACAAAAAAAAGATTTCAGGATAATTGGAATTTAGGAGCACAGAGAGCATTGGCGGTAATGCGAATTCTAAGAGAACAAGGCGTTCCCGGAAACAAACTTTCTGCAATAACCCGAGGACCGTTCCATCTCAAACAGACAGAAAAGGAAAGCCGCCGTGTGGAAATCCTGTTTTGTCCATCGGTCGGTACAAATATCTACGAAAAATCTGGTGATAAATAAGTTAGGAGTAAGTAAGGCCGTAAATTGAATCCAAAAAGGCCCCGGCACCTGGCAGAAATACGTTATCGACTGGCAGGCTCCTAATCCATTTCTCCCCAAATCCCTACCATTCAAATCCCTACCCTTTTGTCCGACCGAGCGCAGCGAGCGGAGGAATCTATCTTACCTTCCACCTCAATTTCTTAAACCACTCCTCATCTTTCACCTTCACAAGATCATCATCTCCCATCGCATGTTCCCTTGTAAACAGTTTCCCTTCTTCTTCAGCAACCTCGAGCCACTTCTTACACCCCTCTATATCATCTAACTGGCACCTCACACACGCAAGGTTATACGCACCACTACCCCGTTTAATCTTTTCCGCCTTTAATAGCTTCTCTTCTGCCTCTTTCAGCAACTCTTTATCCACACCCTTTAAAGCAGACAATCCAAGAAGTGCCCAACCCCAGTTGTTATACGCATAATGAGCATCCGGCTTAATTTCAATAGCCTTTTGTAGTTTACTTATCGCCTGCTCCAACATTTTTTCATCACCATCCTTCAAATCAGACATTTCAACAAGTGCATAACCATAACCGTCATGTGCCTCATAAGAACCTGGCTTAATTTTAATAGCCTTTTTATATTCACTTATAGCCTCTTCCAACATTTTTCCATCACCATCCTTCAAATCTGACATTTTACCAAGTACATAACCATAGCCGTAATGTGTCTCATAATAATCAGGATTAATCCCAATAGACTTTTTATATTCACTTATAGCCTCTTCCAATAATCCTTCATCTCCATTCTTTAAATCTGACATTCTACTAAGTACCCAACCATAACATTGATGTGCCAGATAATAATCAGGATTAATTCCAATAGCCTTTTGGAATTTACTTATCGCCTCTTCCAACAACTTTTCATCACCACCCCTTATATCTGAATCGTAACCAAATGCCAATCCCCAGTTAATGTATACATCTGCATTTTCATATTCATATTCTTTAATGATCATCTCAAACTTAGCAGCCATTTCTACATAATTCTTTAATTCACAAGCCCGCAAACCTTCGCTCCACAATATGTTAATCTCTCCCTTCCCACCAATTTCATCCAATACTTTCTTACCCTGTTTCCTGATTCTTTCACGCTCCTCTTCAACCATCTCATCCATTTCTTTTATCTTCTTATCAAAAATTGGATCAACCGATTCAAGTTTATCTCGCATCTTATCTGCATACCCAACTGAATCTTGTGCTGCTTTTCGAGCCTCTCTTGACGCTTCTCGAGACTGCCCCAAAG
This sequence comes from uncultured Pirellulales bacterium, assembly GCA_964477135.1. Lineage (GTDB taxonomy): Bacteria > Planctomycetota > Phycisphaerae > Sedimentisphaerales > Anaerobacaceae > JAGLTN01. Next base: position 3,096 of record CAYZEH010000262.1, read on the forward strand.
CATCCTTATATTCTTGCTTGTTTTTAAAAAGCAAAACCAACACAAAACCTGAAAAAACTGTTAATATAATAGCAAGAGCCCATTGTAGATTTGTTACTGATTGACTATAAGCCTTAATCGCGTGTTCATAAATATCTATATTTTCACTACGTTTTTTACTCTCATCTACAATTTTAGTCATTCCATCTGTGGTTTTTTGAACGATCTCTTTTGTTTTAGCTTTAACCTCTGAAGAAACATCCAAACTGTTATATTCAACCTTTTCAGGAACATTTACGCTATTGCTATCAGCTCCAACAATTCCGCACCCAAGAAAAGCAACCAATATTAAAAGAAAACTCATTTTCCACATTTAATTAACTCCACTGTTCTAAATTCCACACAAAAATCCCAAATAAAGGTCTGTCTTCCAAAACTTCCCGACGGAGCCTTTTGCCTCTAAGATCGC
>CAYZEH010000263.1:0-3518 GCA_964477135.1 uncultured Pirellulales bacterium
AGAACAACCAAACAATTTAACGTTGATCTCGGAATAATTGCATGGGAGATTGACTTTTTCGGCCGCATCCGCAACCTAAAAGAACGGGCATTGCGGGAATACCTGGCCACGGAGCAGGCCCGCTGCAGTGCACAAATCGTGCTGGTATCCGAAGTTGCAAGGGTGTATCTGACACTTGCCGCAGATGGGGGGAATCTCAAATTGGCCCAATCTACCCTCAAGACGCAGCAAGGTGTTTACGATTTAATCCAGCAACAATACGAAACAGGTATTGCCACCGAATTAGACCTTCGCCGGGTGCAAACCCAAGTCGATACTGCTCGGGGAGACATTGCACGCTATACGCAACTGGTGGCGCAGGGCCAAAATGCATTGAACCTTCTAGCCGGCTCTTCGGTGCCGGAATATCTCCTGCCTCATGATCTGGCAAGCGTTAGTCCGCCTATGGATATTTCACCAGGTCTGCCTTCGGAGGTGCTCCTACAGCGACCGGATATTATGGCAGCCGAACACCAACTAAAAGGCGCCTATGCTTATATCGGTGCGGCTCGAGCTGCTTTCTTTCCCCGCATTTCACTGACCACCGCGGTAGGAACAGCGAGCGATGAGCTGAGCGGTTTATTCGGTTCCGGCAATGGCACCTGGAGCTTTGCACCGCAGGTTGCTATACCGATTTTTGACGCTCGCACCTGGGCTGCGCACAGAGTCAGCAAATCGGTTCAGAAAATTGCGTTGACACAGTATGAGAAGACCATCCAAACGGCATTCAAGGAAGTGGCCGACGCTCTTGCCGTACGCGGCAGCGTAGATCAACAAGTAGAGGCACAACAGTCTATAGTTAATTCTACGCAGACAATATATAGCCTCTCAAATAAACGCTATACAAATGGGATTGACAGTTACTTGAGCGTCCTCGATGCACAGCGTTCGCTTTATGGCGCACAACAGGGGCTTATTTCCCTGCAATTAGCCAAGCTCGCAAACGAGGTTAGGTTTTATGCGGTATTGGGTGGAGGCGGAGAATATTTAGAGACATCCGAAACATCCGTTAAGAAATAGGTAATTGAAGGATAAAAAGATGAATTATCAAACCCGCAAACATAGATCAAATACTGAGTATGGATGTAAGCCGTAACAGTTTTGCAAGGAGTAGTTTCGGTCGGAGAAATTTTTGATTTCCGGCATTATCACAATTGTCGTAATGCCGATTGTATATGATTTGTTTATACGGAAAAATGGAAGAAAACAAGGCAAACATTATTTATTCAACTTACTACTAAACCAATAAACACCATTTGCTTTATATGAGAGGCAGAAAATATGAAAATACTTTTTGTTAACCCTATGTATCAGGATACTTTCTGGAGTTTTAAGTATGCCTTAAAATTTGTTTTTAAGAAAGCGGCAAATCCTCCTCTTGGTTTATTAACGGTAGCCTCAATGCTACCTGAGGGATGGAAAAAGAGGCTCGTGGATATGAATGTGTCAAGACTGTCCGACAAAGACCTTAAATGGGCGGATTACGTTTTTGTCGGGGCAATCTCCATTCAGAAAGAGTCTGCAAAAGAAGTCATTTCCAGATGCAGACAGGCAGGTACCAAGATAGTTGCCGGAGGTCCTCTTTTTACGACTAAGCATGAAGAGTTCGAAGGTGTTGACCATTTTGTGCTTAATGAAGCCGAAGTTACCTTACCATTATTTCTGGATGATCTAAAAAACTTCTGTGCCAAACAAGTTTACACTTCCGCTCGACGCCCGGACATTACAGAAACGCCTATTCCAGCCTGGGATCTGATCAATATGAATAAGTATGCCGTGATGAATATTCAGTATTCGCGAGGCTGTCCTTATAATTGTGAATTCTGTAACATTTCGGTTCTTTATGGGCATAAGCCTCGAACAAAAAACAAGCAACAAATATTGGCAGAATTAGACAGCTTATATATGAAAGGATGGAGAGGCGGGGTCTTTTTTGTGGATGATAATTTCATTGGAAATAAACAGAAATTAAAAGAGAGCATTTTGCCTGCCATTGCCGATTGGATGAAGAAAAGGAAATATCCTTTCACTTTTAATACGGAAGCATCTATAGATATTTCTGACGATGAGGAGCTTATGGATATGATGGTCAAAGTGGGATTTGATTCTGTATTTATAGGCATTGAAACACCGAACGAAGATAGTTTAGCTGAATGTGCTAAGTTTCAGAATAGAGGACGAGACTTAATAGGCTGTGTCAAAAAAATACAGCAATTTGGTTTACAGGTACAGGGAGGATTCATTGTTGGTTTTGACAACGATGGCCCTTCGATTTTTGAAAGTCAAATCAAGTTTATTCAAAAAAGTGGAATTGTTGCAGCGATGGTTGGTTTATTAAATGCGCCCCGTGGGACGAAGCTTTACAATCGGCTTAAAAAGGAAAATCGGTTACTCGATGATATATCGGGAGACAATACGGACTGTTCAATTAATTTTATTCCTAAAATGAGCCATGAAATGCTTATAGGCGGTTACAAAAGAATTGTCCAAACAATTTATTGCCCGAAGCATTATTATGAAAGGGTCAGACTATTTTTAAATCAGTATAAACCGTTGCCAAAAAAGAAATATCAGCTTCACTTGAGCCATTTTGGAACATGTCTGAAGTCTGTTTTCTTTTTGGGTATAATTGGAGAAGAAAAGCGTTATTTTTGGGGACTCTTTTGGGAAACATTGTTCAGGTATCCTCGATTTTTGCCATTGGCACTGACCTTAGCGATATATGGCTTTCATTTTCGGAAGATCTTTGAAAGATTATGAGTTTTGTAAACTTGGATACAGATAGCCTCTCAAATAAACGCTATACAAATGGGATTGACAGTTACTTGAGCGTCCTCGATGCACAGCGTTCGCTTTATGGCGCACAACAGGGGCTTATTTCCCTGCAATTAGCCAAGCTCGCAAACGAGGTTAGGTTTTATGCGGTATTGGGTGGAGGCGGAGAATATTTAGAGACATCCGAAACATCCGTTAAGAAATAGGTAATTGAAGGATAAAAAGATGATAATAGTTTTACCCGGAATCACACATTTTACGGATTGTGCGAGCGTGGTAATGAAAGTCCTGGCTCTGATGCTAATAAAAAGAAAGCTGTCGATGTGTTGGAGGGGCTGGTGGGGTGAGCAGACACAGCGATCGTGGAGTTCAATATGCAGCCAGTGACTTCCAGGAACTGCTCAAAGATAATAAGATCATCTCCAGCATGAGCAGGAAAGGAAACTGCTGGGATAACGCTTGTGCTGAAAGTTTCTTTGGCAGCTTGAAAAATGAATGGGTTCAAGATAAAATATATGAAACTTACGAGGATGGCAAAAAAGATATTTTCAAATACATTGAGGTGTTCTATAATCGTAAAAGAAGACATGCATCACTAGGCTATGTAAGCCCAGTTGTTTATGAGGAAATACATGAAATGAAACAAGACCGGGCAGCATAATTGGCAAGCCAAGTGTCCGCCATTCTTTTAGCTCCTCATACCT
>CAYZEH010000264.1:0-3500 GCA_964477135.1 uncultured Pirellulales bacterium
TTGGACAGCTCTTAATATGCTTATTCCTGTGGCGGGGTATGGGCTTTTGTGTGGATTGGCTGGGCATTTTTACAGTCGTTATGCTTTGGGAAAGCTTAAAGAAGCAGCTAAGGTTAATGAGGGGGCGGCTGATGGGGTTTGATAAGATAATTCATGAGCCTGCGAGGCTGCGGATTATGATGGTGTTGGCCGGCGTTGAAGAAGCGGATTTTAATTTTCTGCTGACGACGCTTGAGCTGACGAGGGGGAATTTGTCACGGCATGTTGAAAAACTTGAGGGGGCGGGGTATGTTGAAATTAAGAAAGTGTTTATAGGAAAAATACCTAATACCAGCTATAAGATCACGAAGGATGGGCAGGGGGCTTTGGGGCGGTACTGGAAGAGTATTGACGAGGTTCGGCGGTTAGGGAAGTTTTGATGTGGGTGATTTGTTAGTCAGGAGGAGCATTTTCTGATTTTGGGTTTAGTTTTTCTATGTGGTGTTTTTGTTTCAGGAACAGGAGGAAGACTGCTGGGCCGAAGGACCATAGTAGTACTGTTGCTGAGAAGACTATTGATGCGTATGAGCCTCTTGCGCAGTAGCAGTCGTCTTCGCGGGTGACGAAGATGGGGATAGATACGAGGAGTTCTAAGATGCTGCCTGCGATGAGGGCTTTGATGATGCGGGATGCCCAGGTGTTATAGTCGGTCTTGCGGAAATATATGCAAAAAATAATCGACCATATTAGCCATGAGATCAGGGGGATGGATACTAAAAGGTATCCCAAAATATTGAATGGTGACTCGGGTATCTCAACGGAAAACAAATCTGTGATTGCATATACCAATCCCGCGGTGAGGAGTGCTATTGCAAAGGCTGCTGCGATGGCTGCTTTTTTCATTGGTCTTGCGGTTTTTTTTGTTTTGATTTTCCATAGCTTTTTAGGGGCAAGGAATAGCCATTGTGTAAAGAAGAAAGAACCTGTATATGTTAAAGCAATTGCAAAATATTGCCATCTATTAATATCATCTATAAAGCCACAAAAAGGTCCACAAAAAACTAATGCTGGAGCAGCGAGTAAACCAATAGTGATATCAAAATAAACACCCCAGATCCAAATTAAACCAGCTATGATACATAAAACCCATAAGCATAGCAGAAGCCATCTTAATTTTATGACAGTTTTTTTTGCTCTGGTCATATTATTTACCTCTGCACTAAGTATAAAATATTACTTTATTCTGTAAGTGGAACAACTTTTAGAGCATGTATTTTTACGGGACCTATGAGGCCTGACGGCAATAGGGGATCATCCTTTTCCCAGTGTTTCCATGTTGTGAAAGTTAGTCTTCCTTTTGTTGGGCGCGGCTGATTTTTAAGGAACCAATCCGGCCAGGCTTTCAGGGCTTTCCCGTTCCACTGGCAATCGTCCGGGTATTGTTCATCGCCGATGAGTCGGTTTGGCCAAAGGTTGGTGACAGCTATCTGAAGTTTATTTGTGCCAGGTTTGATCGCATTTGTGATGTCCATGTGGAATGGGTCTTTCCAGAGGATGCCGAGGTCTTTGCCGTTTAATTTTATTTGTGCAAAGAAGAGCACCTGACCAAGGTCGAGTATGATTTTACGGTCCTTAGTGAGGAAGTCTTTTGGGATGTTGAAATCTTTGTGATAGTTGGCGGTTCCGGAGTAGTAGCGTATGCCCTTTATATCGTGATCTGTCCAGGAGATTAATTTTGGCAGAATGATTTTTTCAGGTGTGTTCCAGCCTGGGGTAAAATTCAATTGCCAGGGGCCTTTTATCTTGATTGGTTCTGGCAGGTCGGAAACTTCTATCGTTGTTTTTTTGCCTGAACTTTTTGTAAGGGTGTAACGGCCGTTGTCTGGGACCGCCAGGGTAGTTTTGTCAGGTTTGGCAGAAAGACGGGGGAGAAGAGGAGTCGGCTCGAATTGCATAGGAGGCAATTTAAGCATTTCGTTTTCATTGACAACTACGTTTGTAATTTTTCCATTAAGCGAATAAGTTACTTTGAGTTTTTTGACTAAGTCTCGGTTTGGGTCCTTACCGGCGAGAGCATTGTCGGCTCGGACGTTTATTTTTCCATCTTTGACTTTAGCAGCGACTTTTTCGGTAATGTCAATAGAGACTCGTTTGATTTGTTTGGTTAGTTGTGTTTTGTCTTTAGGCAGAAGGCCATAAGCGGCGAGGGTGATCTTTAGTTTTTTGTCTTCGGCAGTAATTAAATTATTCCGAGGCAGCGATAAGGTGGCGCCTTCTTTTGCCTGGGCGGTGTATTTTTTATCGCCATAGATGTATTCGACATACAAGGTTTTGACGCGACCAGGTAACGGGTCGCCGGCCAATTCGTTCGAGGCTCGTATTCTCAGCCTGTTATCTTTGATTTTTTTGGAAAGTATTTTAGTTACATCGAATAATCCGGGGCGGTCGTTTGTAAATATTCCATAGTGGGCTTTTAGTATTTCGAGTTTGTCTGTTGATTTTTTGACGGGTTTTTTGGTAACTTTTGATTCCAGATTTACGTATGAGTCCTGTGTTTTATCGATCGGGTTGCGGAATACGACGAACATTGAGCCTGATGGCGGAAAGTCGATTGTAACGATTGTTCTGGATTTTTCGGTTTGCCAGAATGGGGCAGGTTCTATGTTTCCTGTTTCGGGGTTCCAGAGTTCTGGCTTTTTGCCGGAGATTCTGAAAGAGCAACGGGCTGTATTTTGCTTGGTATTTTTTGAGGCAACAAAGTAAATATCGGCGTCTTTGGTTTTACGATGAATGAAAGATGTTTGAGCATCTTTGCTTAGGTCTGTGAAGTCAGGCCCGACACCCATCTCTTTTAGCACCTCCTCGGGCTTGATCCTGCTGATAATCCGACCCTTGCCATACATTTTATAGATAGATTTGGTATTATCATCGGAGCCCCAGAGTTTGCCAGCTATAGCACACAGTTTGGATTCGGATTTTGGATAAGCTACAAGGCTTGGTGAGTTTTGTGGTTTGGGGCCAAGTATGACAGCGCCGCTTTTGACAAGCTTATTGATTTTTTTCGCGAGCCTTGGTGTCATGAAAGTTGTATTGGGAAGGACGAGCAATTTATATTGCATTTTAGATGGCAGAGTCAGGAGTCCATTTTTTACGGAGAGCTTTTCGATAAGGTCAGTTCCTATTACATCGTAATCATAACCGAGTTCCTTTAATTTTTGAGGTGCAACGATGCCGCTTGGTGTTGATTGACCGGCGAAGAAAAGTACATCAGCAGCGAATCGGCCTTGCTGAAGCATGTATTGTGAGCGGGTGAGATATTGCATCCAGCCTTTGCCTTGCTTGAACCATGTGTTTGTACGGTCAAAATGGGTTCCCCATTGTCCCATAGTCATTCCAGGGAGACGATTCGTCCATGGCTGCATGGCATAACGGTGGAAGATGAAACGGTTTATTCCGACGCAGTAGACCTGGTCGCCGAGGATTTTCATTGATGCGGGGTGGTTCTGCCAGCGTCCTTTTTC
>CAYZEH010000265.1:0-3484 GCA_964477135.1 uncultured Pirellulales bacterium
GCATCTTCACTTTGGTTTGTTTTTTCAGCGGCTTATAAAATTTGAGTTTTTTATACTGAAAACAAAGATTTCACATTATTTTTTTTATCCTTGACAATTCAAATACCCGATGGTTAAATTAGGACATGGAGGCAAGTTAGGAAGCCTCTTGGCAAATGGATTTGGTTAAGAAAGAGGAATAGATAAAATGAAGGACCTTTTTACTACCGGCAAGGCCGCAGAAGTTTGTAAAGTGAGTCAGCAGACGATTATCAGATGTTTTGATTCCGGAAGGTTGGAGGGTTTCAAAGTTCCTGGTTCGAAGTTCAGGAGAATCCCCCGGCACAGCCTTATCAAATTCATGAGGGATAATAGTATTCCCCTGGATAATCTTGATTCGGGGAAGAAAAAAATCCTTATAGTTGACGATGATGCTGAGATCGTTGAGTTGATGGCAGATGTATTGCTTCGAGACGGCAGGTTTGATCTTAAGACGGCATCAAGCGGCTACGAAGCAGGGATGGTAACTCAGCAGTTCAGACCTGACTTGATTTTGCTCGATTACATGCTGCCTGACATTAATGGAAATGTGGTTTGCCAGACAATCAGGCAGAACCCTGAATTTGAAAATATAAAGATTATCATAGTCAGCGGTGTTATAAAACCAGACGAGATAGATGGTTTACTTAAATCCGGGGCTGAGGATTTTATTCAGAAGCCTTTTAACATTGTTGATCTTACTGATAAGATAACAAGCGTTTTAGCGATGAATTAGATATTACAGCAGGGTGTTCGAAGAGAAGGAATCACAAGATATGCCGGAGAGAAGGGCTGATATTACAGTTGCTCATCAGGTAGAATTTGCTATTGGTCAGCTTGAGAGTATTTCACTGCTTCCTTCGGTGGCGGATAAATTTCTTAAAGAGTTGTTTTTAGGTGGGGGAAATATTTCTACTTTGGCGGGGTTAGTTGAATCTGATCCTTGTTTGACGGCGAAGATGTTTTCTGTTGTGCATTCAAAGGGCGGGGTGTTTTCAGGGGTTGGATTTTCTGCAGTTGAGATGCTTGGTAAACTTTCTTTGGGTGAGATCCGAAAGATATTCTTTTCATATGAGATAGATAGCTGTGATGCGAGCAGGTCGATATCTAAGAAGGATTTGATATTGCACAGTCTGGCGGTTGCCGTTTCGGCCAAGGCGATATCGCAGGCGGTTAGTCCGCGGATGGATGGCGGTCTGGCGTATCTCGCGGGGTTGTTGCACAATGTTGGTGTTTTGGCGTTGTATGATTCGATGCCCAAAAGTTTTGACAGTATTGTAGCGGAGGCTAAGCTTAACGGCAGCAAGCTGGCGGTTGTTGAGCGGAAGTATCTTGGGGTCGATCATACGATAATTGGTAAAAGGCTTGGGGCTAAGTGGAATCTGCCAAAGCAGGTTTCATGGGCGGCGTGGCTTTATAATAAGAATACGGAGATTATTGCGAAAAGCGTTCCCCTGGCGAGGATCGCGCAGATCGTTAGTCTTGGTCATGCGATAGCAAGACTTGGCCAGGTCGGTGACTGTGGTTGTTATGATGAAGTTGTCTGGCCTGGAGAGTTGGTTGAATCGCTTGGGTTGGGGCGCGGGCTGGTTGAACAAATTATTGCAGAGCTTGCGGGGCAGGTTGAAGCAGCTGGGCAAAAGCTTGGTTTCGACTCGGCTGATCCGAGGGGCGGGTATCTTGCTACTTTAAATAAGACGGCAGCGAAACTTACAGAGCAAAACATTAAGCTTGAAGATGAGCAGGGGCAGACAGGGGCTGATTCGATGCTCTGGAATTTTGCGAAGGATTTTGTTTTGCGGGTTGATGGAGAGGAGTCTGTAGTTGAAATCGCAAAAGAAATGGCGGGGAGATTGCAGAAGTTTTACCATGCAGGGCATGTTTGTCTTTATCTGCTGCCGACAGATAATAGTAAAATAATTGATGCGGTTGTCGCTGGGGATGCTAAACAGGGCGTCAGGGCGGTGATCGTTGATATGCCGGAATCTGTGCCAGCGGTTCCTGCTGAGATGTTCCGTGAATTTGGGATGAGTGGGGCAGCGGGGCGGTGCGATTGGCTTTTTAATCAGCTTGATGTTGAATTTGACAGGGACAAGACGATTGTTGTGCCTTTGGTCGGCTGTGCGAGGGCGATCGGGGCGGTTATGCTTGAGCAGAGATATCCGGTTGAGAGGGAAAAGCTTTTTGACAGTTTGAAAGTTATGACTTCTATTGTTGCGGGGATACTTAAAGAGAAAATCGAATTGTATAAGCAGAGGGTATTTTCTGAGCAGTTCGCAGAGCTTGTTGGCGGGCGGGGTGAGGTTTCGGCTTTGCCTGGGCCTTTGGATTTGGGTAAAGCTGATGAGAAGGGGGATGATTTTGCCGGGTTGGTGGAGATGGCAGCGGGGGCTGGGCATGAGCTTAATAATCCACTTTCGGTTATTTCAGGCAGGGCTCAACTGCTTATGGAGGGTGAGAGTGATGAGAATAAAATTGGGGGTCTGAAAAAGATACAGCAGAACAGCGAAGCTTTATCGCAGATAATCGTTAATCTTTTGAGTTTTGCAGAGCCTAAGTCGCCCAAGGCTACGAAGGTTGAGGCTGGGCAGATAATCGAAGAAGCGATTCAGCTTGTTATGATGAAAAAATCTGTGAGTGAGTCTGATTTTGTTGTCGTTAATGAGCTTGAAGAGGGGCAGGCGGTGTTTGTGGATTCGGGTCAGATAGCTTCCGCGATCGCTAATATATTGCATAATGCGATTGAGGCCTGCGGTGAGGAGCTTAGGCCTGTAGAGATCAATGTGGGCGGTGGGGAATCCGGCGATATTGTTTCTATTGTGATTACCGACCATGGTTGCGGGATGGATAGCGATACTATCGCAAAGGCTACGCATCCGTTCTTTAGTGGTAAGAAAGCGGGCAGGCAACGGGGAATGGGGCTTGCAAATGCCAGAAGGCTTATCGAATTGAACAAGGGGACATTGAGTTTCGACAGCATGGTTGGGCAGGGCACAAGCGTTGTTGTTGAGTTGCCTTTAGGTTAGAACAATGTCCGATAATCGGTGTGGGGTTTTTATTTTCTGGTGTTCTGCGCTTGAAACAGCATTTCTGTACTCAAATCTTAAAACTGATATTGTGGTATTTATAGGTCCTGGCGGCAGAAGACATAAAAAAGGATATTGTTTTAAAGCGGGGGGTGGTTTGGGTCGAATTTCTCTTATGTAGGAAGAGGAGTTTTCTGTTTTTGGGTTTTGTTGGTCAGTTGATAGAGAACGGTATGGAACAGGATTTGAGAAATAAGAGATTGCGGGCGATGGTCAGGCAGCTTAATGCTGAGCGGAAGAGGCACGCGATGAAAGTTGATATACTTTGTAATGACCTTGTTGAGTCACAGAAGCAATTTATCAGCAGGCTTAATACGATAGATTTTTCGAGCGGATTTTATGAATCTATAATTGGTGCTACGGAGCTTGATAAGCTTTTC
>CAYZEH010000266.1:0-3476 GCA_964477135.1 uncultured Pirellulales bacterium
AGATAAGAAGTTATGGATTTATTCGCGGAAATTTATTACCATGAATGGTATTACCAGTAAAGATTATTTTCCAACCAATACTGCGACATTTCAGCAAAATCATAAAAATCAACTTTGCAATCGCCATTGACATCACCTGGTTGGCGATAGAAGCAATCAGCAATAACCTCTCCATCGAGGATAACGGCATAAATATTATCTACACTACCCCTGCTGTCCTGCCAGACTACGATTCTTCCGCTGATAGCGGGGTTTATCTGGTCTGCGGAGTTTGTTGTTATTTGAAATTCCTCTGCGGTAACAAGATTATAGCCGAAAATATCCCAGTTGCCGTTTCTGTTATCCTGCCAAACTATCAAGTTGCCGTCGATATCGGGATTTCTACAATCCCAGTCGCCTATGCAAATATCGATTTCTTTGATGTTTTGTTTTTCTGATATGTCAGCGGCATAGATGCACCAGTCGCCCCAGAAGTCATCTTCCCATACAACTATATTTTCACTTATCGCAGGTTTTTGCTGCTGATAGTCTACCGTGGTAATTCCAAATTCCGTAACCTTGTTTCGCTGCCAGATATCTGAGCCATAGATATCAAAGCTGCCGAAAAAATCATCCTGCCAAACAACAGCATTTCTGTATATTGCCGGCGACATCTGGTTCTGATCAACGGTGCTTATCTCAAATTCGACAGGAAAGGAAATGTCGGTAATGTCGCTGCCGTAAATATTAAAGTCACCTTCATCTCCATCCTGCCAGACAACAATATTGCCGCTGATGGCGGGGAATTGTTCATTAAAATACGTTTCTGATACCACAAAGATATTAGGCTCGGAAAAGACACTTATATCCGCTCCGTAAATATCAAAGTCGGTATCAACATAATCCTGCCAGACTATTTTGTTTCCATAAATCGCAGGGTTGTTCTGGTCATTATCAAAGTCGGCTATGGTAACTTGCTGGATATTACCCAGGTCATCTATATCAGCAGCGTAAATGTCGAAGTCACCGCTGGCTAATTGCTGCCAGACAATTACTGTGCCGAAAATATCGGGCTTCTGCTGGGATTGGGTGGTATTAGATGAGACCACAAATTCGTCCCAGCAGTGGCCCGTTGTTGCTGTTAAAACTAACATTAAAAACATGAAGGTTATCTGTAATCTTTTCAAAGACCTCATTTTTCTACCCTCCTTTTTATCCTTTGGTGTTTTGGTTTTCCTGATTTTGAACTCTTTCAATAAGTCTCAGCAGTTTATCAACTGTAGGTTTGTTCTCTGATGCGCCGGCTGCCCTTTGGAGGTGCAGTGCAGCATCATCAAGCTGACCGATACCAACCAGGTGATAACCGAGAAGCAGCTGCAAGTCGGTATCAAAGGCGCGTGAATCAACTTGTGTACCGAGAGAGTCTATTTGCTGTGTGAGGGTTTCTTCATCAGGATAAAGACCTCGAGGATAGAACATATCTTCCTTATCTGCGGGCAGATTTTCAAAAGCTGTTCTCAGTGCCTGTGCAGCTGATACATATTGACCGTCAGCGAAAAGTGCCTGGCTGTAAGCGAAAGGCAGTACGATATCATCGCCAGCGATACGCATAGCATCGGCAAAGAGGTTTGCCGCCCTGTCGTATGAGCCATTTTCGAATGCTCTTACAGCGTCGTTGAATAATTCATCAGCGCGACCTTCTGGTGCGGGTTCAGCCTCTGTTGCCCGGAACTGCTGCTGTGCATTATTTAGCTGTGAACTGTCGAGAACCGCTCCTGAAGTTTCACCACTGTCGCCATAATAATAGTTGTAAGTGTAGTAATTGCCCGTGCTGTTATTGCTGTTGAGACCGCCGGAGTTTATTTCATACACCTCGGGGTAATAGCCGTACCACCTGTAAGGATGATATCCGTAGTGGTAGTAGCGTGCGTATCTGTAATGGCTTGGCCACCAGCCGCCGACACTGACGAAGACATACTTGCGGTGATAACGCGGATAAACATATCCGAAGCTAAGGCTTAATCCGGGTGATTCGTAAACGATGGCAAAACGATTGCTCGGCCAGTATCCGAAAAGCCTGAAGTCCCAATAGTTGTGATGCCTTCGATGGCTGTAATAATCCCTGTAGCAATACTCTCTGCCTCTGTAGTCATGTCTTACCACAGGAGAGAAATTGTGATTGATCGTCTTGTTGCCTCTGATCGGCCTAACACGATTGTTATTGCGGATTCTTGGTGTATTTTTTACACCTCTAACGGCAGTTGATCTGGTAACAGCTCTGTTTTGGGGGGCAACCTGTTTGCTGGGTCTGGCGGTGCTTGTCTTCGATCTGGGTGAAGTGCTTTTTTTGGCGCTTCTGTCAAAACCCGTTCTGACTTTGGACTTAACCGCTCTGTCGGTTGACTTGACAAGGCGAGTCCTGTTAGAATCAACGATCGCGGAAGTTGAACGTGATTTGCTTGTCCTTAAACCAGGAGCTGTCTTAACAGATCTGCTTGTGATCGGTTTAACTATCGTCGTTCTGCCTGTGGTTCTGTTAGTTACACTCAATCGGGGTGAACTGGTAGAACGGCTTTTGGTGGTCCTGGTTGAATTACCCCTGCTGGATCGACTATTCGTTGTTAATATTCTGTTGCTTGAGCTGATTGTAGACCTCGATGAAGTTGGGGTTTTAGATGATCTTGCAGTCAGCCTTCGCCTGCTTGATGAAACCAAAGGTGTTGACGTAGTTACACTTCTTTTGACCCTCGTCGGGATAGTCCGGGTAGTTGATCTGGTCTTAGTTTGTAATGATGAAGTACCTCTTTGATTTATCGACGGAGCCTGTGTTCTTCGTGATGTGGGCCTCGAAGTTCTTACAGAGCGATTGGTCCTGGTAGAAACATTCATCCTGGATGGTCTTGAATAGCTGCTGCTGCGTGTTGCAGGGGCACTTGTTCTGAGGCTTGTACTCCTATTCATCACCGGCCTGGAAGTCCGCTTTGACGATGTCGTCCTGGAAGGGGTACTTCTAACAGAAGGTGCGCTTTGTCTGGTTGGGGCTTTAACAGTAGTCCTCGAAGGAGAACTGCTTACCTTAGCGGGAGCAGAGCTGGTGGATTTGCTGCTTCGATTTGCGGATTTGGATGATCTTTGCCCTTTGGCGAAACATGGAACCAAAAGCAGACTTAAAGCCAACCCCACTAACACTATACTGATTTTCATATTCTTTAATGCTAACATGATAAATCTCCTTTCTGCAACGAAATTTCTTATCGCCGCTTTAACAGCCACAGAATCATGACTGCTCCTTTATAGATTTATACGTAGCTCTAGAGCTTAATATTCAAAAATTATTTAATAATTACGATGGATGACTATTTCCAAGTTGTTTATCTAAAAAAGTAACTGCCCGCGAAAAAACCCGGAACAGTACATCTTTTTCTTCCTGGGTTGCATTTATCGCATCAAAAAACATCTGGAACCTTTTTCCACGCTGCGAATTCAGCACTTCCATC
>CAYZEH010000267.1:0-3469 GCA_964477135.1 uncultured Pirellulales bacterium
TTTTCGTGGATTTTATTTGACTTTACGAAGCTATTCGTATAAATTCTGATTCAGGTAATTAACTGAGCAATAAAAAACAGAAAGGCAACAGTATGGTAAAGAAAAAAATGCCTCAGCCGACGACTAAGGAACTTGTGATATTGCAGGTTTTGTGGGAGATCGGGCAGGCGACGGTTCGAAGTGTTAACGAGAAAATTAACAAGGTTAAAAAGACTGGGTATACAACGACTTTGAAGCTTATGCAGATTATGACTGAGAAGGGATTGCTGATCTGTGACAAGTCACAATTCAAGCACATTTATGAGCCTACGATAACAGAAGAAAAAGCTCAAAATGGGTTGGTTGGGGAGCTGCTTGAGAAAGCGTTTGCAGGTTCTGCGGCTAAGCTTGTTATGCGGGCTTTGTCAGCTAAGAAAGTATCAACCAAAGAATTAGCGAAGATCAAAGAGATGGTCGATAACTTGGAGGAAAAATAAAATGAACATTACATTATTGCCGCAATATTTAATAGAAACATTAGGCTGGACGTTGATTCACTGGCTATGGCAGGGCTTGGCGGTGGCGCTTATATTAGCGGTTGTGTTGAAGGCTTTTGCAAAGGTTTCCGCTAACAAGCGATATTTGGTTGGTTGCGCATGTTTGGCAGCTATGATGGTAATGCCGATGCTGACGTTTAAGGTTTTGAGTGGTCGCTGGGATGGAGCTGTTGAGGTTGCAGCAGTTGAAGCCGAGCGAGCTGATGTTGGTCAGCTTGGAACGATTGAAATGCCCGTAGTTGAAAATGCTGCACCTGCTGTCGAAGAAGCAGTTGCCCCTGTGATCGAGATTAGTTTTGCCGAGCGGATTTCTTCTTTAATTGAAGCTAATGCAGGGGTTATAGTTTACAGCTGGCTTATCGGGGTATTTGGTTTTTGTTTATGGCATCTGGGTGGATGGAGGCAATTGCAGAAGCTTCGCAGGACGATGGTTAAGCCTGTGGGCAAAGAGCTGCTTGAAAAGATGAATAAATTAGCAGATGCCATTGGTGTTAAAAGGGTGGTTTTACTTGCAGAGTCTGCTTTAGTGGCTGGGCCTATAGTTGTGGGTTGGTTGAAGCCTATGATACTTCTGCCTGGCAGTGCCTTGACGGGGTTATCGCCCCAACAGATTGAAGCGATATTGGCGCATGAGCTTGCGCATATAAAAAGGTGTGACTACCTCGTTAATATTATTCAGACAGCTGTCGAGATCGTTGGTTTTTATAACCCTGCTATCTGGTGGGTTTCAGCTAAGATAAGACAAGAGCGGGAGAATTGCTGTGATGATGTTGCGGTAGCTTTGACTGGCGATAAGGTTAATTATGTTCGGGCATTGACTACTATGGAAGAGGTGCGGTCTGGCTATAAACTTGCCGTTGCAGGCAGTGGGGGTAGTTTGTTTGACAGAGCAAAAAGACTGCTTACCAAGGACAGGGACATCTCAGGCGAGAAAAGTCTCCTGACCGCAGCGGTAGCGGTACTGCTTTTAGCGATGGTTGCGATACCCGCATGCTTTGCAATGAGCAAGAACACAACTGAAAGCATTAAGAGTTCCGTAACCATTTCAGGCCAAGTAATTGAGGAGGACGCAGGAAAACCTATTATTGGTGCATTAGTTCGTATTGCTATTCCAGCAACAGATATGCGAAAAGTTCGTGTGTTAACAGACCATGTATTATACGAAACTAACACAAATGACAAAGGTAATTTCAATATAGAGTTGCCGCTTAATGATGCGAGATATATTTCGGTTGATGTTTTGGCACAAGGATTTCGCACGGCTGCAGGAACATATCGAAGCGGCGGTGATTTTTTACTTTATAAGATAGCTGTTGAACCTGACAAAGCAATAAACCTTTCAATTAAACTTCCCAAAGCTCTTTATATAGCTGGAACCGTAAAGGATGATAATGGCAAAGTTATTTCAGGTGTAAAAATCCACGGGCAAATGACAGATAAAAAAGGCTATGGGGTTATAGCCACGACCGAGAGCGATAAATATGGCAAATTTGAGCTTTTTGATTTTCCTGTGAAAAAGAATTTCGACGAAGCTGGTGTTTTGTTATTAAAACACCAGCAGTTTGAAAATGTTACAATTTCTAATTTGTATGAAATGAGTCCGGATGAACTTTCGTCAATCGAAATTGTTATGCCGAAGGGATGGAAAATTACGGGAACCGTGCTTAATTCTTCCGGTCAAGTTGTACCGAGTGCAAAGGTAGAGGCAACATTGGGACCTGGTATGATTATGAAAGAGTGCCTTACCGATCCAAATGGACGATTTGAGTTAGCAGGATTAAAAAAAGGCCCAATCATATTGATTGCCTATTTATCCGGGACCAATCAGAAGACGGAAGAAACTTTAGTCTTCAATGGCAAAGACAGGGACGTTACTTTAAAAATTCAACCTGTTGAATTAACGGAAGGTATTAAAAAAATCAAATTATTTGGCATGGAAGTGGCTGATGCTACACCATCTTTACAAAAACTGTACAATTTATCTCATGGAGATGAGGGAGTAGTTATACTTAATCTTGGTACCGACTATGAGCGTCTTGGTATCGGTAAGCCGGAGATCGGAAACAGCTTTTGGATAGTAGGACACAAAAAAATCAAAGACGTGAAAGAGATGATCTCTGAAATGTTGCGAATTAATGGTAAAGCGCCGACAACCGCTGGTAGGATTGATGAGGGACATCATGGATTTGTTCGCATCGTTTACGATATGCGAAACGGTACGAACACACAGTATCTGAAACTAACCGATGAAGATGTGCGTCAATTACGCGATACTGGTCGTCAACTTGGAATTCCAGAAGATAAACTGTATGAAGGTGTTACGACAGGAGATTCTCTGGAAGAGAAGGAAAGAAAAACCCGATTTGAATCTGGCGACAAGTTAATGGGTCTCGGCAAAAAAATGCTGGAATATGCAAATGACCACGAAGGAAAGTATCCCAGCTTTTTAGAAGATATCGAACCATATATTAGTGATTTAAATGATTTCAACTGGATTGTCAAAAATGTAGAGTATTTTGGTAAGGACAAATCGGTGGTAGACAGGCCAGATACTGTTCTTGCCTATGACAAAGCTTTACTTATGCTGGAAGATAACCAGGGTACAAATATCCTTTATAACGATTCCCACGTCTCGTTTGAAAACACTGAAACATTTAAAAAGTTCGGTACCACTGCAGGGGAAAAAGTTGTTCATCGAATTCTGACGAGGGCACGTGTTTTCAGTGTTCCGGCGGATTTGCCGTTGTTGAAGGATATTATTTCTGATGATAAGTCCAAAACCAGAATAATCACCCCCGAAGAACTTGAAGAATTTCTCAAAGTCATCAATACCACGCATGGAGCAAGGAGGATTTCTATGCCAAAAATACTCACAAATGATAGTGAGGCTGGAGAGATTAGAACAGCAAATACCGAAGGCTTTGGATATGTCG